>JBBINC010000038.1:0-22813 GCA_037444085.1 Acidobacteriota bacterium
ATCCGCGAGGGCGGCCGCACCGTCGGCGCCGGCACCATCACCGAGATCGTCGAGTAGGAGAGGCCATGGTCAAGGACAAGATCCGGATCCGGCTGAAGGCGTATGATTTCCGGCTTCTCGATCAGTCGACGGCAGAGATCGTCGACACCGCGAAGCGGACCGGGGCCAACGTCTCGGGTCCCATCCCGCTGCCGACGCAGATCCAGCGGTTCACCGTGCTGCGATCTCCGCACGTGGACAAGAAGTCGAGGGAACAGTTCGAGATTCGTACGCACAAGCGCCTGCTGGATATTCTCGATCCGACTCAGCAGACGGTGGATGCGCTGATGAAGCTGGAGCTGCCTGCCGGCGTTGACGTCGAGATCAAGGCGTACGGAAAGAAGTGAGGTTGCCATGGTGAAGGGACTGTTGGGCAGAAAGATCGGCATGACCCAGGTCTTTGATGCGTCCGGCGCCATGGTTGCGGTGACCGTGGTGCAGGCCGGGCCGTGCATCGTACTGCGCCGCCGCACCAGCGAGCGCCACGGCTACGAGGCGGCACAGCTCTCCTTCGTCGAGGGCAAGCCGCCCCGCAACGTGTCCAAGCCGGTGGCCGGCCAGTTTGAGGAGGCGGGTGTACCTCCCGCCCGCGTGGTGGCGGAAGTGCCAGTCGGCGAGGCGTGCGAGGCCAAGCCAGGGGACACGGTGCTGTGCGACATCTTTGCCGCCGACGAGGAGATCCGGGTGGTCGGCACCTCCAAGGGCAAGGGGTTCCAGGGGGCCGTGAAGCGACACCACTTCAAGGGCGGCGAGGCCAGCCACGGCTCCATGTTCCACCGCGCGCCGGGCGGCATCGGGGCGTCCGCGTACCCGTCGCGGGTCTATCCCGGCACGCGCATGGCGGGCCGCATGGGCAACGATCGGGTGACGCTGAAGCGGGTCAAGGTGGTCAAGGTGGATGTCGACCGCAACCTGGTGTACCTGAAAGGGGCGGTCCCCGGCGGGCGCAACGCACTCATGCAGCTCGTCAAGCGGTGAGGGGGCGGACCATGAAGATCGAGGTTCGGAACTGGCAGAACGAGGTGGTGGGGGAGGTCGACCTGCCGGAAGAGGTGTTCGCGTATCCGCGCCGGGAGCACCTGGTCTGGGAGGCGGTCAAGGCGCATCTCGCTGGCCTGCGGCGGGGTACCCACGCCACCAAGACGCGCCGTCTGGTCTCCGGCGGCGGCAAGAAGCCCTGGAAGCAGAAGGGCACCGGCCGCTCCCGGCACGGCTCGACGCGCTCGCCGCTGTGGCGACACGGTGCAACCACCTTCGGCCCGCAGCCGCGCGACTACTCCGTGAAGGTCAACGTGAAGGCGAAAAAGGGGGCGTTGAAGTCGGCGCTCTCCGCCCGCGTGCGTGAGGGCCAGTTGGTGGTGCTCGATAGCCTCGAGGTGGACTCCCACCGCACCAAGGAGCTCGCCGCCCGCCTGGCCGTCCTGGGGTTGGCCGGGTCCAAGGTGCTGTTCGTCGATTCAAACGATAATCTCAACCTGCTCCTCGCATCCCGCAATCGCCCCGAGCTGGCGGCGGCGGATGCGCTGCACCTGCAGGTGTACGACGTGCTCAACCACGCCACGGTGGTGTTTTCCCGCCGGGCGCTGTCGCAGGTAGCGGAGGTACTGCAGTCATGAAGGATCCTCGCGACATCATCGTGCGCCCCATCGTGACCGAGAAGACGGCCGACCAGAAGGACGCCACCAACACGGTGTGTTTCCAAGTCGCCCGCAACGCCAACAAGATCGAGATCGCCCGGGCGGTGCAGAGCCTGTTCGGGGTCAAGGTGGTCGATATCCGGGTGGTGTCCATGCACGGCAAACTCCGTCGCTTCGGGCGCCACTCCGGGTTCCGCCCGGACTGGCGCAAGGCCTACGTGCGCCTGGCCGCCGGCGAGAAGACCATCGAGTTCTTCGACCAGGTGTAAGGGGGGCGGGGCAATGGCACTCAAGTCGTTCAGGCCCACGTCGCCGGGCAGGAGGTTCATGACCCGGCTGGACTTCGCCGAAATCACCAAGGCCACGCCGGAGAAGTCGCTGACTCGGGGGGCCTCCAGGACCGGTGGCCGCAACAACGAAGGGCACGAGACGCTTCGTTTTCGCGGCGGCGGCCACAAGCGCCGCTACCGCATCATCGATTTTAGGCGGGACAAGCGCGACGTGCCGGCGAAGGTGGCAGCCATCGAGTACGATCCCAACCGTTCGGCGCGCATCGCCCTGCTGCACTACGTGGACGGCGAGAAGCGCTACATCCTGGCGCCAGTCGGACTGGCCGTCGGACAGCGGGTGCTGGCCGCCGAGAAGGCCGAGATCATGCCGGGCAACGCCCTGCCGCTGGCCAACATCCCCACCGGCGCCACCGTCCACAACATCGAGCTCAAGCCCGGCAAGGGTGGCCAGATGGTGCGTTCCGCCGGCACTGGTGCGCAGCTCATGGCCAAGGAGGGGAAGTACGTCACCTTGCGCCTGCCCTCGGGCGAGATGCGCATGGTGCTGGCCACCTGCTGGGCGACCATCGGCCAGGTGGGCAACGTCGACCACTCCAACGTGACCGTCGGCAAGGCCGGCCGCACCCGCTGGACCGGGCGCCGGCCGCACGTGCGCGGCACGGCGATGAACCCGGTTGACCACCCGCACGGCGGCGGTGAGGGTAAGACCAAGGGCGGGCGCCACCCGGTGACGCCCTGGGGGCAGCCCACCAAGGGGTTCAAGACGCGCAACAACAAGCGCACGCAGCGCTTCATCGTCAAGCGGCGGAAGTAGGGAGGCTCGAAATGGCTCGATCGGTTCGCAAGGGACCGTTCATCGATGGGCACTTGATGCAGAAGGTGGAGCAGCTCAATCAGTCGCGTGAGCGCCGCGTGGTCAAGACGTGGTCGCGCCGTTCCACCATTATCCCTGAGATGGTTGGCCACACCATCGCCGTGCACAACGGCCAGAAGTTCGTGCCGGTGTTCATCTCGGAGAACATGGTGGGACACAAGCTGGGGGAGTTCGCCCTCACCCGCACCTTCCGCGGTCACTCCGGCGCCAAGAAGGAAAAGGGCGGCCGCCACTAGGGGGGATGATGAAAGCTCGAGCTCAGCTTCGCTTCTACAAGGGATCGCCGCAGAAGGTGCGGCTGGTGGCTGACCTGGTACGCGGTGCTGGGGTGACCAGCGCGCTGACCAGCCTGAAGCTCACGCACAAGCGGTGCGCGCGGGATCTGGAGAAACTCGTGCGCTCGGCGGTTGCCAATCTGGAGCAGAAGGCGCCCGGTATCGACACCGGCCGGCTGGTGGTACACACCATCACGGTGGATCCGGGTCCCAGCCTGAAGCGCTTCCGGGCCGCGTCGATGGGGCGCGTGTTTCCGCGCCTGCACCGCACCTGCCACGTGACCGTCGAGGTCGGCGAGCGCGAGAAGTTGGGGAGGATTTGATGGGTCAAAAGACGCATCCGTACGGATTCCGACTGGGCTACAACAAGACTTGGCGATCTCGCTGGTACGCCGACAAGGAGTACGCCAACCTGCTGCACGCTGACTTGCAATTGCGCAAGAATCTCAAGACTCGGCTGGCGCACGCCGGCGTATCGGAGATCGACATCGAGCGCACGGCCAACAAGATCCGCGTCAACATTCTGTCCGCTCGCCCCGGCATCATCATCGGCCGCAAGGGCGCCGAGGTGGACAAGTTGGGCGCCGAATTGCGAGCCGCCTACGGGCAGGACATCCACATCAACATCCAGGAGATCCAGCGTCCCGAGATCGAGGCGCAGCTGATCGCCGAGTCGATCGCTTCGCAGCTGGTGCGGCGCGTGACTTTCCGCCGCGCCATGCGGCGCTCACTGGAGAACGCCTTGCGG
This sequence comes from Acidobacteriota bacterium, assembly GCA_037444085.1. Classification (GTDB taxonomy): domain Bacteria; phylum Acidobacteriota; class Thermoanaerobaculia; order Thermoanaerobaculales; family Thermoanaerobaculaceae; genus CALEVZ01. Next base: position 3,864 of record JBBINC010000038.1, read on the forward strand.
TTTGGGGCGCAGGGTGTCAAGATCCGCTGCGCGGGCCGGCTGAACGGCGCCGAGATCGCCCGCTCGGAGTGGTATCAGGAGGGGCGGCTCCCGCTCCACACCCTCAAGGCGAACATCGAGTTCGGTTTCGCCGAGGCGTTCACAACCTACGGGGTGATCGGCGTCAAGGTGTGGGTGTACAAAGGCGAGCTGCATCGCTCCAAGGCGAATTGGCGGACGCTGTAGGGCGATGGTGAGGATGAGGAGCGAGGTGTCGTCATGTTGATGCCGAAAAAGGTTAAGTTCCGCAAGCAGCAGCGGGGTCGCCGTCGCGGCCTGGCGATGCGCGGCGGGGAGTTGTCGTTTGGAGATTTTGGCTTGCAAGCGCTGGAACCGGGATGGATCACCGCGCGTCAGATCGAGGCGGCCCGTATCGCCATGACCCGGCACGTCAAGCGCGGGGGCAAGATCTGGATTCGCCTCTTCCCCGACAAGCCGACCACCAAGAAGCCGGCCGAGACCCGCATGGGCAAGGGCAAGGGGGCGCCGGAGGAGTGGGTGTGCGTCGTCAAGCCGGCGCGCATCCTCTACGAGATGGAGGGGGTCCCGGAGGCGACCGCGCGCGAGGCGATGCGCCTTGCGTCGCACAAGCTGCCGATCCGCACCCGCTTCGTGAGCCGGGGGCAAGTGCGATGAAGACCAAAGAGATTCGCGACAAGTCGATCGAGGAGCTCAGGCGCACCGCGGAAGACCTGCGCGAGCAGCTGTTCAAGCTTCGTTTTCAAAAGGCCACCGGACAGATCGAGAACCCGGTGAAGATCCGGCTGGTGCGCAAGGACATCGCGCGGGTCGAGACGATCCTTGCCGAGCGTTTGAGGGAGGCGCAGTGAGTCCCATGGAAGCCACGACCAAGGCCCGCAAGGCAAGCAAGGTTGGCACCGTGACCTCCACCTCCATGGACAAGACCGTGGTGGTGAAGGTTGATACCCTTGTCCTGCACCCCCTCTACCATCGCTTCGTCCGCCGGTCGCGCAAGTTCATGGCGCACGACGAGAGCAGCCAGTGCGGTGTGGGCGACAAGGTGCAGATCGTGGAATGCCGCCCGCTGTCCCGCCACAAGCGCTGGCGGGTCGACCGCATCATCGAGCGGGCCGTGTGAGGGGGACGTCATGATTCAAATGCAAACCATGCTCACGGTGGCGGACAACTCGGGCGCCAAGAAGGTCATGGCGATCCGCCAGCTGGGCGGCTCGACCGCCGGACGGTACGCGCGCATCGGTGACGTCATCGTCTGCGCCGTCAAGGAAGCCGCACCCGACTCCGACGTCAAGAAGGGCTCGGTGGTCAAGGCGGTGATCGTGCGCACGCGGAATTCCCAGCGCCGTCGCGACGGCTCGTACATCCGCTTCGACGACAACGCCGCCGTGCTGATCAACGCGCAGCGCGAGCCGGTTGGTACCCGGGTTTTCGGTCCGGTGGCGCGCGAGTTGCGCGAGCGGCGCTTCATGAAGATTGTCTCGCTGGCTCCCGAGGTTCTCTGAGGGAGAGGTGCGGGGCATGGGCCAGGATAAAGGTGGAGGCGTGAGATGTCAGGCCGTATGAAGATCAAGAAGGGTGACACGGTGGAGGTCATTGCCGGCAAGGACAAGGGCAAGCGCGGCAAGGTCCTCCGCGTCGAGATCGCGGCGAAGCGCGTCGTGGTCGAGCGCGTGGCCTTCATCAAGCGCCACACCAAGCCGAACCCGCGGCAGAACGTCAAAGGGGGCATCGTGCAGCGCGAGGCTCCCATCCCCATGGCCAATGTGATGATCGTGTCACCCGACTCGGGAAAACTGACGCGCGTTGGCTTCAAGAGTCTCGAGGATGGCCGGAAGGTCCGGTTCGCCAAAACCGACGGCGCGATTCTCGACCAATAAAGCGAGGGGTGAGATGGCGCGCTTGCAGGAGAGGTACGACAACGAGGTGGTTCCCAAGCTCCGCCGCGAGTTTGGCATCACCAACGCCATGGCGGTGCCGCGCATCGTCAAGGTGGTGTGCAACATAGGAATGGGCGAGGCGTCCCGTAACGCCAAGTTGCTGGACCAGGCCGTGGACGAGCTCGCCGCCATCACCGGACAGAAGCCGGTGATTCGCAAGGCGCGGGTATCCATCGCCCAGTTCAAGCTGCGCGAGGGAATGCAGATCGGCTGCTCGGTGACGCTGCGGCGCGAGCGCATGTTCGAGTTTCTTGATCGACTGATCAACATCGCGTTGCCGCGGGTGCGCGACTTCCGCGGGCTCGCCCCGAAGGGTTTCGATGGCCGCGGCAACTACACCCTGGGGATCAAGGATCACCTCATCTTCCCCGAGGTGGACTACACCAAGGTGGAGCACCCCAAGGGAATGAACGTGACCGTCGTCACCACCGCCCGAACCGATGACCAGGCCCGCTTCCTGCTGCAGGAGATGGGCTTCCCGTTCACGAAGTGAGGAGGACCTCGTGGCTCGTACGTGTCTGATTGCTAAGTCTCAGCGCACCCCCAAGTTCAAGGTGCGCCAGCGCAACCGCTGCCGAGTCTGCGGGCGTCCTCGCGGCTTCATGCGCAAGTTCCAGCTGTGCCGCGTGTGCTTCCGCAAGCTGGCGCTCGAAGGGTACCTCCCGGGCGTCGTCAAGGCGAGCTGGTAGGGGGTGCGCGATGACGATGACTGACCCCATCGCTGACTACTTGACCCGCGTGCGCAACTCGCTGGCCGCCGGCAAGGACCGCTGCGACGTGCCTGCCTCGCGGATCAAGCTGGAGCTTTCCAAGATTCTGCAGGAGGAGGGCTTCATCCGCAGCTTCAAGGTGGTGGACGAGGGCCCGCAGCCGACCCTGCGGGTGTACCTGCGCTACTCCTCCGAGGGAGAGCCGGCGATTCACGGACTGGAGCGGGTTTCCAGGCCCGGTCGCAGGGTGTACCGCACGGTGGGGGAGTTGCCCAAGATCCGAGGGGGCATCGGCGTGGCCGTCGTGTCCACCTCGAAGGGGCTCATGACCGACGCCAAGGCGCGCGAGATGCGAATCGGCGGCGAGGTCATGTGCCGCGTCTGGTAGGGGGTGAGACGATGTCGCGAGTCGGTAAGAACCCCATCCCCATCCCGTCCGGCGTGCAGGTGCACGTGGGCAATCGCGTCGTCCAGGTGAAGGGCGCCAGGGGCTCGGTCCTGCAACCGCTTCCCGATGGCATCGATGTGACCGTCAAAGGCGAGGAGGTCCAGGTAGCCAGATCCAGCGACGAGGGTCGTTTTCGCGCTCTGCACGGCCTGACCCGCGCCCTGCTCGCCAACGCCGTGACCGGCGTCTCCGTCGGCTTCAAGCGGGAACTGGACATCGTCGGCGTGGGCTACAAGGCGGAGGTCAGGGGACCGCAGGAGATGACGTTCAACCTGGGGTACTCCCACATCGTGCTGTACCGCGCCCCCGAGGGTGTGACGCTCGCCTACGACGGCAAGGCCAACCGCGTCACCATCGAGGGTATCGACAAGCAAAAGGTGGGTCAGGTGGCGGCCGAGATTCGCGCCCTGCGACCGCCCGACCCGTACAAGGGCAAGGGCGTCCGCTACACCGGCGAAACGCTGAAGCTCAAGGCCGGAAAGACTGGAGCGTAGCAACCATGGGCAGGACAAACGATCGCAAGCAACGCAGGCAGCGCATCCGCTACCGCATCCGCAAGGTGGTGAGCGGCACCGCGGAACGTCCCCGCCTGACCGTGTTTCGCTCCCTGCGCAACGTCTACGCGCAGATGGTCGACGATGCGCACGGGGTGACGCTGGTGTCGGCCTCGACGCGGGAGGTGGCGCTGCGCGAGGGCCTGCCCCATGGGGGCAATCGCACCGCGGGCAAGGCGGTAGGCCAGGCCATCGCGGAGCGTGCCCAGGCCAAGGGGATCTCTGCCGTGGTGTTCGACCGCGGCGGCTTCCGCTATCACGGAGTGGTCAAGGAGCTGGCGGAGGCGGCCCGGGCGGCGGGTCTGAAGCTATGAGAGGGGCAGCGAGCATGAGCGAGCGCGACACGCAGTTCGTCGATCACGTGGTGAGCGTCAACCGCGTCACCAAGGTGGTGAAGGGGGGCAAGAACTTTTCCTTCTCCGCCCTCGTCGTGGTGGGTGACGGTACCGGCAAGGTGGGATTCGGTACTGGCAAGGCGCGCGAGGTGCCCCAGGCGATTCGCAAGGGTACCGAGGCCGCCAAGCGCGCCATGGTCAGCGTGCACCGCGAGGGCTCGACGATTCCCCACGAGGTGGTGGGGCGTTTCGGCGCCGGCCGCGTCCTCCTCCGTCCGGCTTCTCCAGGCACCGGCGTGATCGCCGGCGGCGCGGTGCGCGCCATCATGGAAGCAGCTGGCATCGGCGATATCCTCACCAAGTGCCTCGGCAGCACCAACCCCCACAACGTGGTGCGCGCCACCTTCGCCGCGCTCGGCGAGCTGACGACGCGGCAGGCGGCAGCAGTTCTGCGCCAGCCCACCGACGGCGCCGAGGTGGTCGACGATGGCGAGCAGCCGAGCGGTCCCCTTCCGGAGGTGGAGGTATGAGCCCCCGTGCCAAGCGTCAGAGCGCGCCAGCCGAGATGTTGCGCATCACCCAGACTCGCAGCCGCATCGGCAACCAGGAGCGGGTCGTGAAGGTGCTGACCCGTGGGTTGGGGCTGGGCCGCATCGGGTCCAGTGTGGTTCTTCCGGACAACGGCTACACCCGCGGCATGATCCTCCGCGTCGCGCACATGGTGCGGGTGGACGAGGTCAGCGGCACGGTCGCCGAGTAGGTTGGCGCAAGGGAGGAGCGATGGAACTGCACACGCTGACGCCGAAGAAGGGCGCCCGTAAGGATCGCAAGCGGGTCGGCCGCGGGCCCGGGTCGGGCAACGGCAAGACGGCCGGCCGCGGACACAAGGGGGCGGGTTCCCGCTCGGGGACCAGGCAGCGCCGCAACTTCGAGGGCGGCCAGATGCCGCTCGTGCGCCGCCTTCCCAAGCGCGGGTTCACCAACATCTTCCGGGTCGAGATGGCGATCGTCAACATCGGCCAGCTGGACCGCTTCCCCGGCGGTTCGGAAGTGACGCCCGATCTTCTGCGCGCCGAGGGCCTGGTTGCGAAGCCGAGGGTCGGCGTGAAGATTCTTGCCAAGGGGACGCTGGCCCACACGCTGACGGTCAAGGCGCACGCGTTCTCGGTCAAGGCACGCGAGGCCATCGAGGCCGCCGGCGGCACCTGCGAGGTGATCGAGGCATGATCGAGAGCCTGCGCAACATCTTCGCGATTCCCGACCTGCGCAAGCGGGTCCTGTTCACCTTCGGACTGCTGGCGGTCTACCGGCTGGGGGCGTTCATCCCCACCCCGGGCGTCGATCCGGTGGCGTTGGAGGAGTTCTACCAGCAGGCCAGGGGCACCATCCTGGGGATCATGAATCTGTTCTCCGGCGGTGCTCTCGAGCGCATGACCATCTTCGCCCTGGGCATCATGCCCTACATCTCGGCCTCGATCATCCTGCAGCTGCTGACGGTGGTATGGCCCTACCTGGAAAAGCTCTCCAAGGAGGGCGACCTGGGACGCAAGAAGATCACCCAGTACACCCGCTACGGCACGGTGGTGCTGTCGGTGGTGCAGGCCATGGGGATTTCATTCTTCCTCGAACAGACCTCGGCGCCGGGCGGAGCGCCACTGGTGCCCAGTCCCGGCTGGGGGTTCCGTTTCCTGACCGTGTTGTCGCTCACCACCGGCACCGCGTTCGTCATGTGGCTCGGTGAGCAGATCACCGAGCGCGGCGTCGGCAACGGCATCTCGCTCATCATCTTCGCCGGCATCGTGGTCGGCCTGCCGCAGGCCATCTTCAGTACCATCGAGGACCTGCGCACCGGCAGCATGTCGATTATCGTGGCGGTGCTGTTCGTGGTCTTTGCGCTCATCGTGGTGGCGGCGATCGTGCTGATGGAGCGGGCGCAGCGGCGCATCCCGGTGCAGTACGCCAAGCGTGTGGTTGGGCGGCGCATGTACGGCGGCCAGAGCACCTACCTGCCGCTTCGCCTCAACACCGGCGGCGTCATCCCGGTGATCTTCGCGGCTTCCATCATGTCGTTTCCGCAGACCATCGGCACCATGATGGACAACGAGGTGACCCGCTATTTGACCCGGGTGCTGGCCTGGGGCGAGCCACTGTACAATCTAATCTACATCGTCTCCATCATCTTTTTCTGCTACTTCTACACGTCGATTATCTTCAACCCCCAGGACACGGCCGAGAACATGCGCAAGTACGGCGGCTTCATCCCCGGCATCCGCCCGGGACAGCGCACCGCCGACTTTATCGACACCGTGCTCACGCGCATTACCCTGGTGGGGGCGGTCTATCTCGCGCTGGTGGCGATCCTGCCCGAAATCCTCATCGCCGGCTTCAAGGTGGGGACGATTCCGTTCGTTGGTCCGACGCTGGACGCCTTTCTGCCGCGCTGGTTCACCGAAGGTCTGGGCGTGAAGTTCTTTTTCGGCGGTACGTCGCTGCTCATCGTCGTGGGCGTGGCCATGGACACCGTGCAGCAGATCGAGGCGCAAATGGTGATGCGTCACTACGACGGCTTCGTCAAGGGACGCCGCATTCGCGGCCGGAGGGGGTGAGGAGATGATGGTGAGTCGATCCGTGGACTTGGTGTTGCTGGGACCGCCCGGAGGCGGCAAGGGAACCCAGGCGAAGCGGCTGACGGCGGCGTTCGAGCTGCTCCATCTGTCGACCGGTGACCTGCTGCGCGACGAGGTGAAGCGCGCCACGGCCCTGGGCGTCGAGGCGCAGGGGTTCATGCAGCGCGGTGAGCTGGTGCCCGACGAACTGGTGGGCAAGATGCTCATGGGCCGGCTGCACTCGCAGCAGGCGGGCAGTGGTTGCGTCTTCGATGGTTACCCGCGCACCCTGGCGCAGGCCTCGTTGCTGGACGGGCTGCTCGCCGAGCTGGGCCGGCGGGTCGACCTGGCGCTGTACATCAACGTGCCCGATGACGAGCTGCTGGCGCGCCTCACCGGCCGGCGTTCGTGCCCGGCGTGTGGGGCGGTATTCCACCTCACCCACAACCCGCCCAGGCAGGAGGGGATCTGTGACGCGTGCGGCGGCCCGCTGGTGCAGCGTGCCGACGATCGCGAGGACGTCATCCGCGAGCGGCTGCGGGTGTACCACGAGAGCACCGCTCCCCTGCTCGGCTTCTACCGTTCCCGGGGGAACCTCGCCGAGGTCAAGGGGGTCGGTTCCCCCGACGCCATCTTCGAGCAACTGCGCGCGGCGATGGGGCGGCTGAAGCGGTGATGGTGCTGAAGTCCTCCGCCGAACTGGAGCTCATGCACGAGGCCAACGCCATCGTGCTGGGGACTCTGCAGGTGGTGGCGGAGGCCGCAAGGCCCGGGGTGTCGACGGCGCGGCTGGATGCCCTGGCAGAGGAGTATATCCGTACCCACGGAGCGCTGCCGGCGTTCAAGGGATACCGGGGGTTTCCGGCCACCCTGTGCACGTCGGTGAACGACGTGATCGTGCACGGCATCCCCTCGTCGCGCCGTCGCCTGGCCGAGGGCGACGTGCTGTCGGTAGACTGCGGCGTCATCTGGAAGGGCTACTTTGGCGATGCCGCCGTGACGGTGCCGGTGGGTTCGATCGGTGAGGATGCCCAGGCGCTGCTCGACGTCACCAGGGAGTGCTTGCACCGGGCCGTGGCGCTGGCCCGGCCGGGCCAGCGGTTGTCCGACATCGGCGAGGCCATCCAGAGTCACGCCGAGCGCCACGGCTTCGGAGTTGTTCGTGAATTCGTCGGACACGGCATTGGCCGGGCACTCCACGAGGATCCACAGGTGTATAATTTCGGGCCGCCCGGCCGCGGCCCGGAGCTGCGGCCCGGCTTGGTGCTGGCCATCGAGCCGATGATCAACCAGGGCGCGGCGGGAGTCGTCATCGATGACGACGGCTGGACGGCGCGGACCGAGGACGGTAAGCTTTCCGCCCATTTCGAGTACTCGGTGGCCGTGACTCCCAACGGCCCCTGGGTGCTCGGTGTGGAGCGGACATAGGGAGCGGGAATGGCGAAAGAGGAGGCCATCGAAGTCATGGCCACCGTGGTGGAGAGCCTGCCCAACGCGGTGTTTCGCGTCGAGTTGGAGAACGGGCACGAGGTGCTGGCGCACATCTCGGGGAAGATGCGCAAGCACTTCATCCGCATCCTCCCGGGCGACAAGGTGCTGGTCGAGCTCTCGCCCTACGACCTGACGCGGGGTCGGATCGTCTACCGCTACAAGTGATGGGCGTGGCAAGGCAGAGGTTCGGTGCGAAGGCAGGAAGGTAGAGTGGCATGAAAGTTCGTTCGTCGGTTCGTAAGATCTGCGCCAAGTGCAAGATCGTCGTCCGCAAGGGGGTTGTCCGGGTGATCTGCGAGAACCCCAAGCACAAGCAGCGGCAAGGCTAGCAAGGAGGGCTTGAAACGTGGCACGCATCGCTGGCGTCGATCTACCCTCAAACAAGCGGGTAGAAATCGGTCTCACGTACATCTACGGTATCGGCCGCTCCTTGTCGGCGGAGATCCTCAAGCAGGCGAAGGTCGACCTGGCCGTCAAGGTGAAGGATCTCTCGGAAGACGAGATTCGCCGCATTACCCGCACGCTGCAGGACGGCGACTTTCACGTGGAGGGCGACCTGCGCAAGGACGTCGCCATGAACATCAAGCGTCTCATGGAGATCGGTTCCTATCGTGGGATCCGGCACCGGCGCAGCCTGCCGGTTCGCGGCCAGCGCACGCACACCAACGCGCGCACCCGCAAGGGACCCCGGCGCGCCACCGTGGCCAAGAAGAAGAAGGCCGGCAAGAAGTAGCGAGGCACGAGCATGGCAAAGACCACCAAGGTTGCAAAGAAGAAGACGCGCCGGCGCGAGCGCAAGAACGTTCCGCACGCCATGGCGCACATTCAGGCGACGTTCAACAACACCATCGTGACCATCTGCGATGCCACGGGCGGGGCGCTGTGCTGGTCCTCCGCCGGACGGATTGGCTACAAGGGGTCGCGCAAGGGGACGCCGTACGCCGCGCAGCTGGCGGCCCGCAACGCGGCGGAGCAGGCGCAGGACCATGGCGTGCGCTCCGTCGACGTGGAGATCAAGGGGCCGGGGGCGGGTCGCGAGTCGGCGATCCGGGCACTCGCCGCGACGGGGTTGGAGGTCAAGAGTATCAAGGACGTCACGCCGATCCCGCACAACGGATGCCGTCCGCCCAAGCGGCGGCGGGTGTAAGGAGGTAGTGCCGTGGCAAGGTATCACGAGCCGGTGTGCCGGTTGTGCCGCCGTGAGGGCATGAAGCTGTTTCTCAAAGGGGAGCGCTGCTTCAAGGAGAAGTGCGCGGTGGAGCGCCGCTCCTACGCGCCCGGGCAGCACGGCAAGCGCCGCAACAAGATGCAGCCGTATGGCTTGCAGTTGCGTGAGAAGCAGAAGGTGCGGCGCGTCTACGGGGTGCTGGAGAAGCAGTTCCGGCGCTATTTCGCCGAGGCCGCCAGGCAGAGGGGAGTGACCGGCGACAACCTCCTGCGTCTGCTCGAATTGCGCCTCGACAATGTGGTCTACTCGCTGGGCTTCGCCTCGTCGCGGGCGCAGGCGAGGCAGCTCGTGCGGCACGGCCACGTGCTGGTCGACGGCCGCCGCGTCGACGTGCCCTCCTTCCAGGTACGGCCTGGCATGGAGGTGGCGCTCAAGGAGGGGATGCGGTCCAACGTCTTCGTCGTCGATGCTCTCGACACGGCCCAGGGTCGTGGCGTGCCTCCGTGGCTGGAACTCGACGCCGAGGGCTTCAGGGGCAAGGTCCTGGCAGAGCCGAAGCGCGAGGACATCCGCCTGCCGATCCAGGAGCAGCTCATCGTCGAGCTGTACTCGCGGTAAGGAGGTTGTGCACCATGGCAGGTCTCGATCTGCACAAGCCGGCCTCGGTGGTTGCCGAGGGCGATGCCACGAACACCTTCGGGTCGTTCTCGGCGCAACCGTTCGAGCGCGGCTGGGGCGTCACCGTGGGCAACTCGCTACGCCGCATCCTGCTCTCCTCTATCGAGGGGGCGGCGGTGGTGGCGGTTCGTTTTGCGGGCGTCAGCCACGAGTACGATTCCATTCCCGGCGTCATGGAGGACGTCACCGACCTCATCCTCAATCTCAAGCGCGTGCCCTTGCGTGTGCACACCGCCGAAGAGATTCGCGCCACGCTGCGCGGCACGGGGCCGGGGGTGCTGACCTCCCGGGCCATCGACGGCGGCTCGAGCCTCGAGGTGGTGGATCCGGACGTCTACCTCGCAACCATGTCGGATGAAGGCCAGATCGAGGCTGAGCTGGTCATCCGCCGGGGGCGTGGCTACGTCCCTGCCGATGAGCTCGGCAGCGACGAACTGGGTGTCGGGTTCATCGCGCTTGACGCCGCCTTCTCGCCGGTTCGCAAGGCCAACTTCAAGGTGGAGTCGGCCCGAGTCGGCCAGGCCACCGACTACGAGAAGCTGCTCCTCGAGGTGTGGACCAACGGGGCGACCGCCCCGCAGGTGGCCGTGGCGCAGGCAGCGAGGCTGCTCGCCGAGCATCTGCCCATCTTCAGCCGACTGGAAGAGCCCGGGGTGGCGGCGGCGGCTCCGCAGGCCGGCGACGCCCTCGACAAGGATGTTGACGTTCTGGAGCTGGGAGGTCGCATTACCAACTTGCTGCGCAACGCCGGCGTGCACACCGTGCGCGAGCTGGTCACGCGCGGCGAGGATGAGCTCACCGGCGCTCCCGGCTTCGGCAAGAAGGCGCTCAACGAGGTGCGTGAACGCCTGGAGGCCATGGGCCTGTCGCTGGGAATGCGTTTCGACCTTCCCAGGTGAGGTTGGAGGATATCGATGAGACACAACATGGCCGGCCGGAAGCTGGGGAGGACCTCGGAACACCGGCGTGCCCTATTTCGCAACCAGTTGCGCTCCCTGATCCAGCATGAGCGGATCGTCACCACGCTTCCCAAGGCGAAGGAGCTGAAGCCCATCATCGAGCGCATGATCACCAAGACGCGCATGGCCAACGGGGTCCACGCCCGCCGCCTGGTGGGCCGCTGGGTCACCGACCGGGACATCATCAAGAGGCTTTTTGCCGAGATCGGGCCGCGCTTCGCCAGCCGGCCGGGCGGCTACACGCGCATCGTCAAGCTGGGACCGCGCAAGGGCGACGGGGCGGAATTGGCGATCCTCGAGCTGGTCGACTACAAGCTCCCCACGGCCAAGAAGGAGAAGAAGAAGGCCAAGGGCGAGGAAGCGGCGCCGGTTCAGGAGGAGCGCAAGGAGCCCTGACCGGGGCCCGGGTCAGGTCTCGCGGGGCGGCAGGCGCCGGCGCACGACCTCAGAGGTTCTTCAGCTTCTCCATCAGGCCTCGCCGACCACGGCGAGGCCGTTCATCGTTTGATCGCAAAGGTCGCAGGCGCGTCGGACCGCTGGCGCCCGGCGTTCGTCTCCTGGCCGTTCCTCTCGGCTCTCTGGCCTGAGAGTTTCGGGTTCAGCCGGCGAGCAACCCCGGCAGACGTCGGGTGATGAGTTCCTCCGCCTCGCTCATGATGCGGTCGATGAGTTCCTGGCAGGTCGGGACGTCGCGGATCAACCCGGCCACCATGCCGCACGACCAGGCGCCCGCTTCCAGATCGCCATCGATCATCACCCTGGGATACACGCCGGCGACCTTGTCGATGATGTCCGCGAACGACAGCTCGCCACCCCGGTCACGTTCGATCGCCAGGAGTTCCTCGACGGCGGGGTTGACCAGCACGCGCTCGGTGTTGCGCAAGGGGCGCATGATGAGACGGGTGTCGAGTTCGCTGGCGGCGACGATCGCCTCCTTGACCTTGTCGTGCACCGGCGCCTCGCGGGTAGCGAGGAAGCGGGTTCCCATGTTGATCCCCTCAGCGCCCAGGGCGAGGGCCGCGACCAGGCTGCGCCCGTCGGCCATCCCCCCGGAGGCGATGAAGGGAATGCGCAGCTCCTCCGCGGCGCGAGGGAGGAGGATCATGTTGGGAATGTCGTCCTCGCCGGGATGGCCGCCGCACTCGAAGCCATCGACGCTCACCGCATCGCAGCCGATCTTCTCGGCCTTCAGTGCGTGGCGCACCGAGGTGCACTTGTGCAGCACTTTGATCCCCGCCGTCTTGAGCACCGGCATGTACTGCTCCGGGTTGCGGCCGGCGGTCTCGACGATGGTCACACCCCCCTGGATGATGGCGTCGATGTACTCCGCGTAGGGAGGGGTGACGAGCGCCGGCAGAAACGTGAGGTTGACCCCGAAGGGCCTGTCGGTCAACTCGCGGCAGCGGGCGATCTCCTGCGCCAGTTTCTCCGGAGTGCCCAAGGTCAACGCGGTGATCATGCCCAGGCCGCCGGCGTTGGCCACGGCGCCGGCAAGGGGCGCCAGCCCGACGTAGTGCATGCCACCCTGCACGACGGGGTGGGTGATGCCGAACAGATCGGTGATGCGGGTCTTCATGTCCGATGCCTCCAATGCCGCGGGGGAAAAACCTGACTGGGAGGGTGCAAGAGGATTGGGGTCCCTGCCTCTCTTCTCATCCTTCATCGCGCCTGCCGCCGCCGCCTGCTGCCAGCTCCACCAGCATCAGGGGAGTGTCTCCACGGAAGGAAAACGCTGCCAGCTGCCGCGGCATCTCCACCGCGGCACACTGCTGCAACGCCAGCAGCGAGGGGGTCAGTGCCAGTACCGGGGCTGCCGTTTCCTGGCGCGCCAGCCGCTCGCGCAACTGCGCGCAGTCGGACTCGCCGAGCAGACCGCGAGCTCTCACCGCCGGCTCGAAGTACTGCAGAAAGTCGTCGATGTTGACCAGTCCCCCCTCGTGCTCGGCGGGCAGAACGAACAGCTCCACGTTCGCTCCCGCGGGCACCGGCGCGGTGTCCTTCCACCAGGCGATGAAGGCGGCCTGCCGTCCCTCGCCTCGCGTGGTCAACACGGTGTCCTGCAACGACAGGCCGGCGCCGGCGGAAACCACCAGGGCGGCCAGGAGCACTGCCCGCGCGCGCCGGGTCTGGGGTGCCCAGCGCCGCCACGCCTCGAGGGCCAGCGCCACCAGCACGGGCGCCGCCACGAGCGCGCGATGCAGGCGGAAGTGCACCGCGTACCAGGTGTAGCCGCGCATCGCCAGCGCTGCCACGAAGACCCCGACCACCCAGGCGGCCACGGTGGCGCCTCGCCACCCCGCGGCGCCCGCCAGGAAGACCGCCACGGCCAGAGCGAGGGCGCCGGCCGCCATGGCCGTGGTGAACGCCTCCAGCGCTGCGGCACGGACGAGCAGGTGATGGGCCGCCTCGCGGAAGTCCGCGGCCAGCTGGGGCAGGGAACGGGAGCCGTCGGCGAATTGCTCGCTCCGGTAGGCCAGAGAGAGACCGAGAGAGACGAGCGTGCCGATCAGTATCGCCAGCGCGCGGCGCCGCAGCGGTGCCGGGAGGTCGCACCGCGCCGCGCTGGCGGCCAGCCAGGAAACCCCCAGACCGACCGTCGCCAGCGCCGGGGTGTAGGAGTGTACGAGCACCAGCAGGGCCAGCCCGGCGAGCCACAGGGGAGGCGCGGCCGGGCGCTTCTCGAACGCCAGCACGATGCCGGCGGCGATCATCGTGAAGAGCATCGGGTAGACGCTCTGCTCGAAGGCGAGCATGAAGTGGTGGAAAAAGTAGAAGTGCGTGAGCAGCACCACTCCCAAGGCGGCGAGAAGCGGGCCGTCGCGCCGCTCCTCGAAGCGAGCCGCCAGTCCGCGGGCGAAGATCAGCAGGGCGAGGAGCAGGTAGGCGGCCGAGCCCAGGTGTAGCGCCGTCTGGGTCCGTCCCAGCGCCAGCGAGGGTAGTGCCGGGAGGAGGTGCTGCCGGGTGGGGTAGCCGAACAGGCAGGTGTCGGTGTAGCCGCGGCTGGGGGAGGAGGCGAGGGTGCGCAGGGCGCAGCCGATCTCCTGCGTGGTCTCGTGGTGGAGAACGCGCGGGTCGTCCAGGTGCCAAGCCACGCTGGCGAAGACGAAGAGTGCGGCGATGAGGGGGAGCACGGCGTCGAGGCGGCGCCGGATGCCGGCAACGGGGGTCACGGCGGCGGCGCAGGCGTGCGCCGCCAGGACGACCCACACCAGCAACCACACGACGACGCCGGCGCCGCCCAGCCAGGGAAAAGCCATCACCGCCGCGTCGAGGACCACGGCAGCCACGAATAGCACCGCGAGGAGCGCGGAAATCACGGCAGGAAACTAGGCTCACTGCTGCCCGGAGTCAAGCTCCACCGGGCTGGCCGCGGCGAGGTAGAGGGCGTTGAAGAGGAGTTTGAAGGTGCGGTGCGTCTGGGCACGGTTGGCGGGCTTGAAACCGAGCAGCACCGCCTTTCCCTTGCCCACGCCGACTTCGACGGCAGCGGCGCGCCGGGCGAGCAGCTCCTCCCCCTTGAGATACCCCGACACGAGAATGTCGCGGCGGTCCTCGGGGTAGCGCGCCACGACGCGGCGAGACCAGCCGGGTTCGGGCAGGCGGGTGGCGAAGGCCGGCGGTTCGTCGGCGTAAACGACCTCCTCGCCGCGCATCCCCCAGCTCAGCGGGTGCTCGGTGTCCAGCAGCACGCGCAGACTCGTGCCAGGCGCCGAGAAGGTGTTCCCTTCGACGCGGGCCAGCGTGTTGGTCACCGGCAGGCCGAGAAGCCCGATGGCGTACTCGGTTGCCGCGTTGACCGCCACCAGGGTTCCGCCGTTCTCGACCCAGCGCTTGAGCGCCTCCCCTCCCTCCTGTCCCACCCCGCCGCGATACTCGGGCGGCATGGCCTCACCGCCGTGACTTCCCTCGGCGACGCCGTCGCGGATCGCCGCCGCCGGAATGTCGGGCAGAATGACCACGTCGACGCCGGCCAGGCCTCCTGGCCGGAGTTCGTCGTTGCGCAGGGGGCGGTGGTCGAATTCGTAGCGGTCGAGGAGCAGCCTGGTCCACCCCTCGTCCATCGAGGCGGTCCACGGCTGGTACAGGCCGACCCGCGGCGCGGCGAGCCGCAGCGCGCGCCCGGCCGGCCGAATCGGAAGCGGCCGCGGCGTCAGCCGCAGGCCTCCCACGCTGCTGGCCAGCCGCGCGCGGGCGGCGGGGTCGGGTGGAACCCACACGTCGCCGCGGGCGCCGCCGGGCGGGGCATCGGCCAGCCAGTACACCTCGCCGCCCGCCTTGAGCACGCGGTTGACGGCGGCGGGGGTGGAGTCGGCGGCGTGGGAGACGAGAAATCCCCCGGGGGCGGCCTCGAGCGGGGCCGAGACCGCCGGCAGCGAGGACAGCGGCGCGGTGATTCCCTCGACGGGCGTCATCGCCTCCACCACCTCTACCCCCATGGCGATTGGCAGCGACCAGGTGGTGGCGTCGTAGGGGGGCAGGATCGGCCCGCCCTGGCTGGCCGTCACTTCCGGGTAACGCTGCGGGCGCAGCATGGTCATGAGGAATTCGCGGTACGGCTGCGCCGCGGGCACCACGAAGGTGCCCGGCGGGAACGACTGCCGCCCGAGGCGCAGCGGCGCCTCGGCGCGCTCGACACGGACACCGTGGCGTAGCAGCAGCTCCACCAGGAGTTCGGCGGCCACCGGGTCGTGCTGATCGGGGGGGATCAGAAACGCGAAGGGAGGCTGCAGGGCGCCGCGCGCCGCGGCGTCGGCCCCCATGCGGTGGAAGTTGCGCAGCACGCCGCGGGCGTGGGCGGCCACGCTCTCCAGCAGCGCCATCGTCGCCACCCTCTCGTAGGCGATGATGTCGCGCAGTCGCCACCACCCTCCCGGCCACGGCGACGGGAAGTTGGCGCGGCGCTGGTAGGAGGGGAACCCCTTGGCGCCGCCGCGCAGCTCGCCCGCGTCGACGAAAATGGGCGTCGCGATGCGCGCCGAGGCCACCTCGGTGAGCAGTCCCACGACGTTTTTCCACCACGCCGTGTTGCGCGTCCCCCCCGGCCAGTAGGAATCGAAGATCATGTTGCTGCCCACCCCGGTGTGGCCCGCCTCCTCCAGGCGCAGCGCCATGGCGGTGCCGAAAAGGTCGGCCATGCGGAAGACGAGGGGGTGGATCTCCGGCGCCAGCGGGTCGGTCTGCGGCGGCACGAACATGCGCGGGCCGAGGGAACCCATCTGGTGCAGGTCGAGGAAGACCTGCGGGTGAAAGCGATGGTAGAGCACGTCGTTGACGGCGCGCGACTCGGCCAGGGTGAGCATGTAGAAGTCGCGGTTGTTGTCGTGGCCGGCGTAGTGATGGTACAGCCAGGGCATGCGCCCGCCCTCGTACTCGGTGCCCAGGTAGCGGTTGTACCAGTCCACCACCATGAGCTGCCCGTCCGGGTTGATGGACGGCGCCAGCAGGAGGACCACCGCGTCCAGCCAGCCCAGTATCTCGGGATCCTCGGTGGTCGCCAGCTCGTGCGCCAACAGCATCGCCATCTGCGTCGCAGCCACCTCGGTGGCGTGGATGGTGCACGTCACCAGGACGATGGGCTTGCCCTCGCCGGTCAGCCGCTCGGCCTCGCCGGGCGCCAGCCGATCGGGGTTGGCGAGCTGACGCGCGATGTCGATCAGCCGATCCAACCTGGCGTGATTGGCGGGCGACGTGATGATCGCCAGCGGCAGGTCGTTGCCAAGGGTGGAACTTCCCATCGAGTCCAGCGCCACGCGGTCGGAGGCGGCCGCCAGCGCCTGCAGGTAGCGCACCACCTCGGGCCAGGGAGCCAGGTAGCGATCGGCACCCACCTCGCGGCCGAGAAACGCCGACGGTGAAGGAACCTGTGCGGCGGCTGCGGCGGCCGCGAGCAGGGTGGCGACGACAGCGCGGTAGCGCACGCACACCTCCCGGTGCGGCGCGCAGCCGGGGGTTGGACGCGCCGCAGGCGCGGCAGTCTAGCGTGTTCGAAGCCCGGCGGATCTGCTACAGTACCGCTGCGCGCGCGGGGCGGGAGGAATGTGCATGTCGTCCTCCACGAGCATCACCTGGGGTCAACTGGAAGTTGCCGCCGAGGAGGCTTTTCGCGTTCTCGGCGCCTCGGAGATGGCGTGGGCGAGGCAGACCTGGGAGCTGCTCGCCGAGCAGGGTCTCACGGCCGCAACCGACGAGTTGGCGCGCCACCGGGCGGCGGTCCGCTTCCTGGCGCTGGCGTGCGTCTACCACGACTTCTGCTACCACGCCTGGAAGAAGGACGTGCAGCCGCGCCTGGCGGACTGGGCGTACTACCTGGAGCTGCAGCCGTTGCGCATCGGCCAGCTGCTGGGGCCGGAGGTGCCGCTCAAGGGGGCGATCACCGAGGTCGAGACGCTGGAGGCGGCGCTGGCAGAGTTGGCCCGGCGCGAGCGGCCTGTGCTGTTCAAGGCGCTGGTCGGCGCGCTGGGGAGCCCGTCCAAGCTGTTCGTGGCTATGTGGCGCACTCGCGAGACGCCGGACGCGCACGCCGGTGGCAACAGCAATGGCCGCGAGAGCGACGAGGCGATCCTCCACGACCTCTCCTTCGAGAAGATCGACGCCTTTGAATTCGTCTCCAAGGGGTTCCCGCTGCGGCAGCGCCGCAAGGCGCCGGCCACGCGCGTCGCCGTCGACCTTTCCGACCTGGGCATTACGCTGTAGCAGGCTCGCCGTCGGGTGCATCGTCAGCGTGGTAAGCTTGGGGGCGCTTTTCTCTTGGCCCTGAGCGACCGTCATCAGTCGCCGAGACCGGGAGGCCGCTGCAAAAGTCTCCGCGGTCTTGCGGGTCACCCGTGGCGCCAGCTCCTGCGCTGGAGCGAAGCATAGACTGGAGGTTGGCCAGTTGGATCGGACACCGAGTGAGGCGTGGCTGAAGGAGCTGAAGGCCATCTTCGCCGGTGCGCCGGTGGGCCTTCTCGTGCTTGATTCTCATCGCCGGGTGGTGCTCGCCAACCCGGCGGCGGCGCGCCTGGCCGGGCGGGCCGACGCGGCGGAGCTGGTGGGTAAAGTCGCCGGGGAGGCGATGGGGTGCGTCAACCGGCTGGACGATCCGCGCGGCTGCGGGTGGGGGGCGCAGTGCGCCACCTGCCCTCTGGGCACGACGGTGAGCGTGACTCTCGCCGAGCGCGGCGGGCGGGCCGGGATGGAGGGGTGGTTGCCCTTCGCCGGGACGCCGGGGAGGGGCCGCTACCTCCGAATCACCACCACCTTCACGGACCTCGCCGGAGAGCAACGGGTTCTGGCATTTCTCGAGGACGCCACCGAGCGTCATCTCGCCGAGGAGGCGCTGCGCGCCAGCGAGGAGAAGTTCCGCCAGCTGGTCGAGGACTTGAGCGACGTGATCTTCGCCACCGACGCGCGCGGGGTGCTCACCTACGTCAGCCCGGCCTCGCAGCGGGTCATGGGGTACGCTCCCGATGAGCTGGAGGGGAAGCACTTCTCGGTGGTCGTCCACCCGCAGGATCTGCCGGCGGTGGAGAGGCGCTTCGTCGAGGTTCTGCAGCAGCGGCTGGGCCCCTTCGAGTTTCGCTACCGGCACGGCAGCGGCGAGGTGCGCTGGGCGCGCACCCTGAGCAATGCGGTTGCCCGCCACGGCGTGATCGAGGGGTTGCGGGGAGTGTTCTCCGACGTCACCGAGCTGCGGCGCATGCACGAGCAATTGTCCGCGGCGCAGAGGATGGAAGCGCTGGGGCAGCTGGCCGGCGGGCTGGCCCACGACATGAACAACATCCTGCAGGCGATGCTGTCGGTACTGACCCTGGCGAAGTCGGAGGAGTCGCTGACCCCGAGGCTGCTGTCCCGGTGCACCGAGCTGGAGGACCAGATCAAGCGAGGGGCGTCGCTGACCCGGCAGCTGCTGCTGTTCTCCCGTCGCGAGGCGGCGCGCCTCGAACTGTTGGACCTCAACCGCGCGTTGCGCGGCGTCCTCACCATGCTACGCCGGCTGGTGCGGGAAGACGTCGCGAATCGCGTCGATGTCAGATGGAAAGATTCCCGGCGGGGAAAATTCGGTCA
>JBBINC010000039.1:0-7980 GCA_037444085.1 Acidobacteriota bacterium
CCGTGTCGGCGTCGGCGTCGGTGCGCCCGCCCGCCGCGGCCCGCCTGACGGCGAGCCGCGGCGCGAGCGCGAGAGTCCCGCAGGCACCTGGACCTCGCTCCTACAACACTGCCTTGACCATCTCCTCGATCACCGCGCCGTCCAGTTCCTCCAGCTCGTAGGTGACGCCCGCGATGGGCTTGTTGACCTTGATGAGGCGGGTGAGGTCGATGGGTGTCCCCTCCACCACGATGTCGCACGGGGTGGCGTTGATGGTCGCCTCAAGATCGGCGATCTGCTGGTCGGAGTACCCCATGGCCGGCACGATCTGACCGGCGTTGGGGTACTTCGTGTAGGTATCGGCGATCGTCCCCACGGCAAACGGTTTGGGATCGACGATCTCGACCGCACCGGCATTCTTGGCGGCGAACCAGCCGGCGCCGTAGGTCATACCGCCGTGCGTCAGGGTGGGGCCATCCTCCACCACCAGCGCCCGTTTGCCGGCGATCAGCTCCGGCCGATCGACGGTGATCTTGGAGGCACAGCGGATCACCCGGGCGCGGGGGTTGTAGCGGCGGCAACGTTCCGCCACCTCTTCCACCTTGACCGGGTCGGCGGTCTGCACCTTGTTGATGATCAGCAGGTCGGACATCAAGAAGTTGGTCTGCCCGGGGTAGTAGGTCACCTCGTGCCCGGCGCGGTGCGGGTCGAGCAGGGTGATGTGCAGCTTCGGCTTGTAAAACGGCGTGTCGTTGTTGCCGCCGTCCCAGAGGATGACGTCGGCCTCTTTCTCGGCCTCGCGCAGGATCTTCTCGTAGTCCACCCCGGCGTACACCACGAATCCGTTGTCGATGTGCGGCTCGTACTCCTCCCGCTCCTCGATGGTGCAGTCGTGGGCGTCCAGATCCTCGTAGGTCTCGAAGCGCTGGCACACTTGCCTGGCCAGGTCGCCGTACGGCATCGGGTGGCGGATCGCCACCACCTTCGTGCCCAGCCCCTTGAGAATGCGGGACACATAGCGGGTGGTCTGGGACTTGCCCACGCCGGTGCGCACCGCGGTGATGGCAATGACCGGCTTCGAGGAGCGGATCATCGTCTTGTCCGCCGAGCAG
This sequence comes from Acidobacteriota bacterium, assembly GCA_037444085.1. Lineage (GTDB taxonomy): Bacteria > Acidobacteriota > Thermoanaerobaculia > Thermoanaerobaculales > Thermoanaerobaculaceae > CALEVZ01. The sequence continues at coordinate 1,092 of JBBINC010000039.1, forward strand.
AGGCCGAAATGCGCCCCCCACGCCACCACGTGGCTGCCCTTGTCCATAACGTACTGGTGCGCCACGTCCGAATAGGAGAACCACACCTCGTCCACCCCCTGCTCGGTGACGAGGCGCCCCAGGTCCTCCTCGGCCAGAATCGGGATGCCGCTCGGGTAGAGGGGCCCGGCCAGCACCGGCGGGTATACCCGCCCCTCGATGTCCGGAATCTGCGTCGCCGTGAAGGCGACGACTTCCACCTCCGGATCGTCCCTAAACAGGCAGTTGAAGTTGTGGAAGTCCCGTCCCGCCGCCCCCATGATCACCACTTTCCGCTTCGCCATACGTTCACCCCCTTCGTTGCCCTGTCCCCCGCGTTCCGCGGGCTGGCCCAGGGTCCCGGCCTGGCGGAGCCGAGAAAACCGCCGGGTAAGGCTGAACCGGCGGATCGAGAAGCAACCTCTCGCCTACAACTCGCCCTCCCCACCTCTCACTCCCACTCGATGGTACCGGGCGGTTTGGCCGTCACGTCGTACACGACCCGGTTGATCCCCTTCACCTCGTTGACGATGCGCCGTGCGATCCGGTCCAGGACGTCGGGTGGGAAGCGGAACCAGTCAGCGGTCATGAAATCTTCGCTGGTCACGGCGCGCAGCGCGACAACGTTCTCGTAGGTGCGCTGGTCGCCCATCACCCCGACGCTGCGCACCGGCAGCAGCACTGCCAGCGCCTGCGAGATTTCCCGGTAGAGGCCGGCGGCACGGATCTCATCTATGAAGACGGCGTCGGCGCGCTGCAGCAACGCCACCCGTTCGGGGGTCACCGCCCCCAGCAGCCGTACCGCCAGGCCAGGCCCGGGAAAAGGGTGGCGCCACACGAACTCCTGCGGCAGGCCCAGTTCCTCCCCCACCCGGCGCACCTCGTCCTTGAACAGCTCCTTGAGCGGCTCCACCAGCGCGAGGCCCAGCTTCTCGGGCAGACCGCCGACGTTGTGGTGCGTCTTGATCGTTGCCGACGGGCCGCGCACCGAGGTGGACTCGATGACGTCCGGGTACAGGGTACCCTGGGCGAGGTAGCGGGCATCGGAAAAACGCCTCGCCTCCTCCTCGAACACGGCGATGAACTCGTGGCCGATGCGCCGCCGCTTTTCCTCCGGGTCCTCGATTCCCTCGAGACGGGCGAAAAAGCGTGCCGCCGCGTTCACCCGCTGCACCGGCAAGCCGTGCTCGAGGAAGCGGCGTGCGACCTTGTCTCCCTCGTCGAGACGCAGCAGCCCGGTGTCCACGAAGATGGGCACGGTGCGGTCCCCTACCGCCTCGCGGCACAACAACGCCGTGACCGAGGAGTCCACCCCTCCCGACAGCGCCACGATCACGCGCCCCTGCGCCACCGTGGCGCGGATCGCCTCCACCGCTTCGCGGCGGATCGAGGCCGGATTCCAGTCTCGCCGGGCGCCGCACAGGTTCAGGAAGTTGTCGAGGATCTGCCGGCCCCATTCGGTGTGCCGCACCTCGGGGTGGAACTGGATGGCGTACAGGCGGCGCGCCGCGTCGGCCATGGCGGCCACCGGCGAGTTGGGGGTGTGCCCGGCCGCCGTGAAACCGGACGGGAGCCGCCCCACGCGGTCGCCGTGGGACATCCACACCCGCTGGCGCGGCGGCGTCCCGGCAAACAGGGGACAGGCGAGGTCCACCTCGACCTCTGCGGCGCCGTACTCCCTCTGTCCGGCCGGTTCCACGTGGCCGCCCAGCAGGTGCGCCATCGCCTGCTGCCCGTAGCACACGCCCAGCACCGGCACCCCGAGACCGAACAGGGCGGCGTCGGGGCGTACGGCGCCCGGCTCGTAGATCGACGAAGGGCCACCCGACAGCACCACGCCGATGGGAGCGAGGGCGCGGATATCGCTCCCCGACAGGTCGCCCCGGCTGATTTCGCTGCGCACCCCCAGCTCGCGCACGCGGCGCGCGATGAGCTGCGTGTACTGGGAACCGAAATCAAGGATGAGCAGGGTCTCGTGGCCGCGCATAGATGCCCGCTCGCGCGGGCGACGCCATCCTAGCAACGCCCGAAGGCCGCGGCAAAGGGGGCGCCCCGGACGCGCCCCTGCCACACCAGGAGCCCGACCGTCGCCGGCGTTCTCCCCCTATCGGTGCTGGTCCACCAGGATGGGGTTGCCGTCCGGGTCGACGGCGACGAAGCTGGCCGGTCCGGTGGTGTTCTCGTCGGCCTCCACCGCCATCGTCACACCTCGCGCCTTCAGTTGCCGCTGCAACTCGCGCACGTCGGTGAACGAGGCGACCGGCTGAGCGTTGCCGTCCCAGCCGGGATTGAAGGTGAGGATGTTCTTCTCGAACATCCCCTGGAACAGGCCGATGACCGCGTCGCCGTTCTTCATGATCAGCCAGTTCTGCGCCGCTTCCCCCCCGAACACGCTGAACCCGAAGTGCTCGTAGAAGTGCCTGGAGGCCTCCAGGTCCTTCACCGCCAGGCTGATGGAAAACGCTCCCAGTTGCATCGTGTCCCCCCGGATCCTACGGTAGTTGGTCGCGCGAGAACCTGCACGGGGCCACACCCGACCGCCCACCTCACCCTGCTCCCACGACCGGCCTCAAGGCCTCCCCGATGATCCGCGCACGCCTCGCTCCTCACCCCATGCGGCACGCGCCTCGCGCCGGGGGCATCAGCAGAATACCAGACCCAACTCGTGCGCCTGCCCCACAAGGCGCCCGTGAAGTTCCTCGACAGCGGCGCGCACCGCCGGCGCGGCGGCGTGTCCAGCGGGGAGCAGAGCATCCGGTCCGCGGGCGGGCGCCCCGAAATAAAGTCCGTCGAGGAACACGCTGGCCGGGATCTCCTCCCCGCGCAGCAACCGGGGCAGGGTCAACCCGACCGACGCCACCCCCGGCCCGACGTAGGGGAGGAAGCCCAGACCGCGCACCAGGTAGTTCCACTCCCGCGCCGCCCGGGTCAGCACCTCGCTGCGCTGCGGGGAGGGCCGCTCGGTGTCGTCGAAGGCGAGCACTTCGGTGCTGTGCGGGCCGAAGGCGGCGCCGCGCTGCGCCACCATCGGCTCCCACCCTTCCCGGCGCGCCGCCGCCAGGGCGCGCGCCCACATCACCCCCAACCCCAGTCCGGCGATCCGTTCGGGTGCCAGGCCGGCGCCGGTGAAGCGCCCCGAGGCATCGCTGTTACTGTCCACGAACGCCGCCTGGGCGAGCCAGTCCACCGGGTCGGAGACCACCAGAAACAACCCCGAGAACGCCGCTGCCCGCGCCTGTTCAAGCAAACCCTTGAGCAGTGCCCGGTTGGGCGCGAACTGGACCAGTCGCACGTCCCCGGTCGTTCCCAGCGGCGGCACCCCGGTGGTGGCAACGAAGAGAAACACGTCGCACTCGTTGAAGAGCTGCTCGGGGCTGGTCAGGCGCACCCGCGGCAGCGGCGACGCCTCGCGCCACGGGGCGATCGACGACAGCTCCAGAAACCAGCGCTCCAGATTCGCCCCGTCCACGTCGTACACGAGCAGTTCGGAAACCCCCGAAACGCCGCACGGCGTGGCCGCCAGGTGGGTCGCGGCCACCCCGCCCACCCGCCCCAGTCCGGCGATCGCCACCACCAGCCCGCGCCGCAGCGCCGGCCGCGCCAGCCTCTCCAGATAGCGCAGAACTCCGGGGGGATCGGGGAGGAAGCTCCAGCGGTCGCCGGCGCCCGCCTCGTGCCACAGCCCCTCGCACCCGGCCCGCGGCACCCAGCCAGGAGGGGCTACCCACGGCTCCCGGCGAGGATCGCCGGCCCGGGGCTCCAGCACGATCTCCGGCGCTGGCAGGTGGGCGGCACGCGCCTCCCACCCCAGCCGATTGGCGGTGGTGGGGTCGCCGAGGATGGCGGCGCGGCCCTGGCCGTACAGGGTCACTGCCCACTCCAGCGGCTGCGATGGGCCTCGTGGGACTCCGGGTGGAGACGAGCCAAGGCGCGCAGATCCTCGGCGAGCAACTGGCTGGGCAGCCGGTCCCGCGGCGGTTCGAATCCTTCCGGCATGGGCGGGCAGCGGGGCACCCTCACCACCGCCCCCAGTTCCGGCAGGCTCAAGAAGCGAGACTCCGTGGCCCGAAACACTTCCTCGATGGACTCCAGCAGCCGGCGGGTGAGTTCCAGCGCCAGCCGGGAGAAGTCGAGCGCGCCGCCACGATCCAGACCCAGAGGGTGGGGATCGTGGTACGGCAGGCAGTCGTTGAGGGACGGCAGCAGCGAACCGGTCTGCATGGATGATCGCCCCAGGATGTTCCAGCCGCCGATGAACGGCGCGATGGCGCTCTCCCGCAACACCCCGCGCCAGCGGGGCACGATGGCGCCGCAGCGATGCTGAATCCCCTTCAGGTGCAAGGTGGCGTGCACCGACGCCGAGGTCAGGCCGATGAGCACTTCCTGAAGCCGCACCCCGGCGGCGCGGGCCGCGTCCACCACCTGCAGCAACGGCTCCACGTCGATGAGAATCGGGGCGAGCAGCAGGGCATCGCGGCCCAGGGAGCGGGCGGTGTGGAGCTGCAACTCCAGGGGCGGACTGCCGGGCGCCGGGTGGGTACCGCCCTCGTAGCCCTCCCAGGTAAGGAAGCGTTCCAGCTCCAGTGCCAGGGTTGGGAAGTCGCCCACCAGATCACGGACGAAGAAGGTGCCCAGCCCCAGCACCACCCACCCCTTCCCCTCCCCGGCCAGGCGCTGGCGCGCCCACGCCGCCACCTCCCGCTTGACCTCCCGCTCCTGCACCTGCAGCAAGGCGGCCCCGGGGTGGCGCGCGGCAAAAAACGACGCGATGGCGCGGCGGTTCGCCTCGATCACCCGCCGTACCGGAGGCGCCTCGCCGTACCGCGGCTGCAGCACGAACCCCATGTCCCACAGCAGCAGCAGTGGGTCGGTGAGCGACACCGCCGCCCAGCGCAGCCCATCCTCCGCAACGCTCGCCGGCTCGGCCAGCCACGACGCCCCCGATTGGATCAGCGGACCCTCCAGCGCGGCGTCGGCACCACGGTGCAGCCCAAACAGCGCAAACAGCAGCCCGGCGTCCATCCAGCGCGCCATGGCCTTGGCGAACAGCGGCGTCATGGCGGCGCAGGAGGCCAGTGGACAGTCGGCGGCCACGGCGGTGACCAGCGCGCCCCGCCCCAGGAGACGACCATCGAGGTGGGGGGTGAGCGTGCGGTCGTTGACCGCCACCGGCAGCTCCGCCGCCGGCACCTCGGTCCAGTTCAACGCCGCGAGGGCTCGCCCGCTCTCGCCGTCGCGCAGCACCAGCGTCTCGCTGCCGCCGCGGGAGCGCCGGCCACCCGGAGAGAGGGCTTCCAGCCTCGCGACGTGGGTGAGCCCGGCGGGGATGCCGGCGCCTGGCTCCAGCGTGAGCTGCAGGCGAGGTACGTTGACCGTCTCCTTGGCCGAGGGAAAATTCAGGTAGAGCTGGCGTTCGGAGAGAATGCGCGCCACCAGGGGATCGCACATGGACTGCAGCGCTTCCTGCCGGCGCAGGGCCTGCCGCACCGAGGTCGACGACACCGCCGAGACCCGCGACGGCACAGTCGCCACCTCGACGCCCGCGCGGAACCGGGCCAACTTGGAGCGCCATGCCTGAAACGCCGCCTCCGGCCGGTGGATGAGAATATGCGGCATGCCCCAGACCGCCGAAGAGTCGCTGCGGTAGGCGGAAGCCCCTTCGAGGACGTCGGTGCCCACCACCAGACGCAGCGGACGATTCCCGAGCCGGCGCGGCAGCGAGGCCAGGCTGGTGCGGCGGGCGATATTGATGGGCGGCTCCAGGGGCGAGAGGAACACCTCGGGCAGCGGCGCCAGCGCCATCCACGCCAGTTCCTGCCGGATCCGGCGGGGCTGGGCGTGTTTGCGCCAGGAGTAATCGTCCACCTGCACCAGCACCTCGTCCACGAATTTGAGAGCCTGCGCCGTCACCTCGGCGTGTCCTACCGTAAACGGGTCGAAGGTCCCTGGCATCAACGCCACCGCGGGACGGCGCGGAAAGCGGGGCCGGGGCCGGGCACGATGCAGGGCGAGATCCAGGTGGTTGAGCGCCGAGGCGACCAGCAAGAACCGGCCGCGGTCGCCCGGGCGGTGCGTCACCAGGGTGAGGAACTGCTTGGTGGCGAGCGTGAGGAGCTGGGTGAAGCGGGTGTCGCCGGTGTGCTTGCGCATCAGACGATCGAGCACCATGGATATCTGCGCCAGCGCCTCGTGGACGGTCGAGGAGCGCTCCTCGGCGAGGGCGCCCATGACGATCCCCGCCAGGCGCCGCAACACCCGGCGATCGAGCTGCTCGGTGGGAACCTGCAGCAGCAGCCAGCCGGAGGTCTGCAACAGCAGGCGTTGCAGCGCCTCCGAGCCGCGCCGTACGTCCACTTCGATGTCGTCGAGAATCTCGAGAAACTCCTGTTCGGGCAGGGTGGCCACCACCGCGGCGAGGAATCGCGGGATGTAGCGGGTCACCGCTTCAACGTCCAGTTGCAGCGAGCGCAGCAGTTCCACCGCCAGATCGTTGCGCTGTTGCACCGAGAGCCGCGGCGCCAGCTCCAACAGGCAGCGGCCGGCGTGAAAGCGCGCCCCCTCGACGCGGCTCACCTTGAGGATGTTGGCCAGGTGAAATGCGACTTCGTTGGCAAAGTGCGACTCGGGGTCCTCGCCCCGCGCCAGTCTGGCGCGAGCGCGCGCCACGAGGTAATCGCAGTTGACCTTCTTCTCCACCCAGCCGACGCGGCTCTTGAGATTGCGCAGCATCACTTCGCGCACCGGCGCCCGTTCCGCCTCCCGCAGCTCGCGGCAGCGCTCCGCGAGGCCGCCGGCATCGACCAGCCGGGCCAGCTCCTCAAGCACGAACAGCTCGGCGACCAGCGCCTCCGGCCTGGCACTGGAGGCAACC
>JBBINC010000039.1:7994-22608 GCA_037444085.1 Acidobacteriota bacterium
CCCGACACAGTACCGCACACCCTCCTTGATTCCCGGCTGGTCGCGCCCCTCCCTGGCGACGCCAAGCATCACCCGCCACGCCATCAGGCGCGTGTTCACCGCCTCGTGGTGCGCCCACGCCTGGGCAATCTCCAGCAGCTGCAAGCGCTGCGCCTCGTCAAAAAAGGGCAGCAGCACCTCCAGCGACTCGCAGGCGTACAGGCCGACCAGCGGCCGCCCGTCCTCCCTGCGCCCCCGCGCGCGCTGCAGTACCAGCTCGAGCACGTCGCGACGCAGTTCCTCCTGGGCGCGACGCACCAGCCGGCGCAGGATCACCGGGATGGCGTACAGTTCCTTCTCCACCGCCCCCATGTCCTCTTCCTGCTCCGCTGTGGCCCGGTCCAGCAACTCGAAGACCTGCTCCAGGCGGCGCAGCGCCCAGGTGCTCTCTGGCACCGTCACCCCGTCCGGGAGATCCTTGGTCCAGAAGCTCTCCTCCAGCGCCAGCAGATCGCCGATGCGGTTCGAGGCGTGGTAGCGGATGTCGTCGTCCCGGTGGGAGAGAAGTTCGAGACAGAAGTCCAGCGCCAGGTCCTTCTGCTCCATCGACAGGGCCTGCGAGTATTCCCCCAGCACACCCAAATAGGTGCGCAGATCCCGCCACCCCTCCGAAGAGCGCGCCTCCTCCAGCAGCCCGCGCATCGCCTGCACGTTGCGCAGTCTCTCCATCACGCCGATGTTGTGGGCGGTGGAGAAGAGGCGCGCCACCGTGGGGATCTCGGAGCCGGTGGCGAGCGCCACCACGTCCGGCCGGGTGCGCCCCGCCATGAGCTTGACCACGTCCAGTCCAGGCGGAACCCGCGGCCGCCCCCGCGGCGGACCCTCGAAGCCGGGGGGATCCAGCCGTACGCCCAGGGTGAGAAGGTAATCCTCCAGGTCCCGTAGCTTGCCGTACACCCCCTGGTAGCGCCGCAGCTTGGCGCGGTCCAGGTTCTCCAGCTTGTCGCGGATGGTGGCAAAGGCCTCCTTGAGCGGGATCAGACTCATGCACGGCCGGCCATCCGACGCGGGCATGTCCTTGACGCGAAAATCGGCGTAAATGAGAAGTTGCGTCTCCACCGGCAGGCGCACCCTCTCCAGGTCCCAGCAGGAGTGGTTGGTGGCGATGTGGCCGATGCCCGACAGACCTCGCGCTTGATACCACTGGTGGGTGTAGTAGTAATGGAGGCGGGGAATGCGCCGCTCCTCGTCGCCGACGCAGCCGAACTTCCCGACATCGTGGCCGATGGCCGCACCGTGCAGCAGGGGCAGCGAGACCGGGACGGCATGGCCCATCTGCCTGCCGATGTGAAGCGCCAGACCGGTCACCCCCAGCACGTGGTCGGCGATGGAAAACCCCAGCCACTGCTGCGCCATCGCCAGGGTGACGAGGAGCCCATCGTTCTCCACGGCCTCAATCAGCCGCGCGTACTCGTCGGCCGACGGCCACCCGGCCAGTTCGCCGGCGTCGAGCGGGCGAAACGGCAGCCGAGTTGCGATGCTGTCGCCGCCCCGCCGCGCCTGGCTGGTGATCACCGCATCGGCAAGGGGGAAGAAGAACCGGGACACCGCCTCCACCTCCGGGGCGGGTGCGGGGAAGCGCTGTGGGAACAGCCTCCTTCTCCCCTCGCGGTACAGCGCCTGCCGCCAGGGTTGCTGGCCACCAGGCGACTCGACCCTGGCCAGGTGCAGGGCCAGCCGGAGAGCGGTGTCGAGGTCGGCCGCCACCAGTTCCTCCGCCGTCATGGATACCTGCCACCCATCCTGCGACACCAGCTCAACCAGGGTCATCTGTCCCATCGCCATGACGTCACGAAGTGTACAACGACGGCCGATGCCCGAAGCGACGCGCCCCCGGGGGGAGAACCGGGGGCGCGAGGGTGTCGGACGTCTCGACGATCAGGCCAGCTCGGCCAGGGTCGCCTTGAGCACGCGGTAAAAACGGTCCACGGTGGAAATCTGCACGCGCTCGTCGGGCGAGTGGGGAGATTCGATCTGCGGCCCCATGGACACCATGTCCATGCCAGGGAATTTCTCGCCGATGAGCCCACACTCCAGGCCGGCGTGGATGGCGCGGATGTGCGGCGCGCCGCCCAGCTCGCGCTCGAAAACCCTGGCGGCGGTCTTGAGCACCGGGGAGTCGGGGTTGGGCTTCCAGCCCGGATAGCCACCGCCCACGCGCGGACTTGCACCTCCGAGCTTGAAGACGGCCTCCACCTGGCTCATCACCGCCTTCAGCGAAGGCATCACCGACGACCGACCCGAGGTGGTGATCTTGACCTGGTCCCCGTCGGTGACCACAACCGCCAGGTTGTGCGAGGTTTCGACCAGTCCGGGCACCGCCCGGCTCATGCCCAGAACGCCGTGCGGGCAGGCCAGGAAGGTGTCCAGCAACCGGTCCCGGTCGCCCTTGCTCATCACCTGCCGGTACTGCTCGGAGTCTTCCAGCTCCGCCACTTCGAAGCGCTGGTTGGGGTCGATCTCGCCGTACTCGTCCTTGAGCACGCCGGCCATGCGCTCGATCTCCGCCCGCAGCGGCGCCATGTCCTTGCCGGCGCGGATCACCGCGTCGGACTCGCGCGGAATGGCGTTGTGCTTGCTGCCTCCCGCCAGCGACACCAGTTCGAAGTCGATCCCCGCCACTCGCAGGGCGTGCAGCGCGCGCACCAGGAACTTCAGCGCGTTGCCGCGGTTCTCGTGGATATCCACGCCGGAGTGCCCGCCGCGCAGGCCGCGCACCGAGACGCGCAGAGGCACCGTGGCCATCGAGGCGGCCTCCCGCGCCACGGTGAAGGTGGCGTTGCAGTCGGCGCCGCCGGCGCAGCCGATATAGAGGGCGCCGTCCTCCTCGGTGTCCAGGTTGATGAGGATGCGGCCCTTGAGCAGCGACGAATCGAGTTGCTGCGCCCCGGTCAGGCCGGTCTCCTCGTCGATGGTCATGAGCAGCTCCAGCGGTCCGTGCACCGCCTCGGGATCGTCGGCGATGGCCATCGCCGCCGCCACCCCGACGCCGTTGTCGGCGCCCAGCGTCGTGCCGGTGGCATACACGTAGTCGTCGACGATGCGCACGTTGATCGGGTCGTTGAGAAAATCGAACTGCACGTCCAGGTTCTTCTCCGCCACCATGTCCAGGTGGCCCTGCAGCACGACGATGGGCGCGCCCTCGTGGCCGGGGGTGGCCGCCACGGCGACGACGACGTTCCCTGCGGCGTCCCGGCGGACCTCGAACCCCCGCTCGGCGGCCCAGGCCACGACGTGCGCCGCCACCTTCTCTTCGTGCTTGGACGGGCGTGGAATCTGCCGCAAGGAGTCGAAGTGCTTCCATACCAGTTGCGGTTGCAGGTTGACAAGTGGGCTTGACACGGTCACCTCCTTATTCGTGCTGAGGGGCCGGCTCGGAGCCGGTGGGTGATTGTACCCTACGCTGCATGCGCCCCCCGGGCGCATTGGCCTGGATCTCGAAGTAGGCGAGCAAGAGCTCCAGCGACCGGGCGGTGCCTCCTGTCTGCAGATTGCCACGATCGTAGCGGACAAACGGCGCCCCGAAGGCGGGCAGGACCTCAAGGGCGACCGCCCACACCGGCGGGTACGACAGCTCCAGCAGCCGCAGCCACGGCCTCGGCGTACAGCCGCCGCAGCCATCGTCGTGCCGCGCCACGGCGATGGCGTTGCGCCGCGCCACCTCCCAGCCGTCCACCGCGCTGCAGCGTTGCGCGACGAAGGCGTCGACGATCTCGGCGCCGCTCTCGTACACCCAGGCCCCCCACCCCCCCCGCTCTCCGCCAGGAGAAGCCACCAGCCGCGCCACCATGACCATCTCCAGGACGCGCAGCACGGCGTAGCGATCCCCCGGCACGTCGAGCAGCGGCCACAGGGCCAGCAGCTCCGCCAGATCAGCCGGTCCGGCGACCTCCGCGATGGCCTGCAGGCACTGGCCTGGCTCGCGTACCAGCACCAGCCCCGGCCGCCGCGGCAGGCCCCGGGCTTGCAGGTAGGAGTCGATCCAGATCCCCACCAGCGAGCGAGTGCGGACGGCCTCCACCAGCGCCTCGGCGAAGCCGCCGACGCGCTGCCACGTCTCCGCCGTGTCGGGAATTGACTGCGGCACCGGCGCACGGTCTCCCAGCAGCCACGCCATCCCCACCGCCGCCGCCTGGCGCACGGTCAGGGACGGCGAGCGAAACGCCTGCGCGTAGGCCGGCAACAGGCTGGGGTGATGGTACGAGGCACCGCCCAGCAGCAGAGCCACCTGGTCGCGCTCGGAGAGGGCACCGCGCGCCCAGCGGGCCGCCAATTGCTGCGGTCCTGGACCGCGCGACCGCATCTCCTGCTCGCTGTCGCGCTGGATCTCGGCGAGCATGTTGCCCACCTGCTGCAACCCCACCCCCGGCCAGTACGAGGCATCGGGGAAGCGCGCCAGACTCTGGGGGCCCGGCAATGGATGCGCCGCCGCCACGGCGAAGACCAGGGAGAGGCCTGCGAGCATCAGCCGCGCCCTCCCGGCGAGCATGCCGCGGTGGACCTCGCTCCGCCGGCCGGGGGGCGGCGCGCGCCCACCCTGGTCACCGCGCGCTCACGCTGCCGACTTCGCGGCGCAGGCTGGCGAAACTCGCCTGATTGGTCAACTCGTCGCGAAGACCGACCGAGACCCGATAGCGCCCGGCCTCGAGAAGCAGGGAGGCGCTGACGGTGTAGTACTGGCCGCGCGCCTGCTCGTACTCCGAGGGCCTCACGCGGATGGTGTGAGCCAGGCGCTGCAGGTCCGACTGCTTGCCATCGTCGTCCCTCGCCGCATAGTAGACCATCACGTACCCGGACAACCCGTCACCATCGGGAATCAGCGCCACACTTGCGAGGGGGATGCGCACCTCCACGGGGAGGGTGTAGCGGCTGCCCGAAGCCGGGGCCGCCTCGCCAGCGAGGACCGCAATACCCAGGGGGTTCTCCTCCACCGGAAAGGTGAGCCCGGTCATCACTCGGTCGGCAATGCGCGTGGGCAACGTCTTCTCGATGAAGGTGCGGGTGTAGTTGAGGCGGTACTCCGGATACCCTTTCAGCCTCACCTCGAGGCGGTGCAGGCGATCAGTGCCGGTGGGCACGAGCCGATACCCCAGTGAGTAGTAGGTCGAGAAGTCGTCGAAGATGCGCTTGAGCCCGGGGGCGACGTCGTTGGTGTTGACGATCGCCAGGCCGCCCGTCTGATCCGCCATGTACACCAGTGAGTCCTGGTAGTTGGAGCGCGTCATGGCGGCCGACAGCGTGGAGCGGGGCTGCCGGTTCTCGGCCTCGATCCCGAGCTCCGACTGCAGGCCGCGCGCGTCGATGGTGTACAGCGTCACCCCGGCGGAGGCGCAACTGATGACCAGGGAGCGGAACATGGCGGTGGCGTCGTACTCTCGGGACTGGGAGATGGAGCCGGGATCCCGGTACTGCTCCTGGACCTCGTAGAACACCTCCATGCCGGGGATCATGGGCAGGCCGTCGGAGACGTAGACGATCGCCCGTTTGCCGGGCAGACCGCTCATCTGCGTCACGAAGTCCTGCAGGGCGCGCACCGTGAACGTGAGGTTGTTACGCTGCTCCCTGGCAAAGGCGCGGGCCCGCCCCAGCGCCCGGTCGAGGTTGGTCTTGTTGTTGTCCTGGGAGATGAAATCCTCGATGTCGCGGCGAGCCGAGTTCACCTCCGCGCGTCCGCCCACGAAGGTGCGCATGGTGCGCAGCGCCGAGGCGATGTCCTCGGGATCGGAGGTCAGCGGCTGCAGCACCTTGAGGCTGCGCTGGTAGGAGACCACCATCATCTGATCCGGCGCCTTGAGGTTCTCGCGGACCCACTCGCTCATCCGGTTGATCACGCGGTTGCGGTTGAACACCGTGATGTTCTCGTTGTCGATCAGCAGCACCAGAAAACGCGGCTCGCGGCGCTCTTCGATGCGCGGCGCCGGGGTCGGCACAGGCGCCACCGGAGCCTCAGGCCCGGCCACGACCTCGGGCGGGCGCACCACCGCGTCGCCTTGGTAGAGGGCAAAGTTGACCACCTCCTGCGGCTCGCCGTTCTGGAAAACCAGGAAGTCCTCACGCCTGAGGGTGGTGATGGGACGGCCATCCTTGTCGGTGACCGAGACCTCGACGTTCTTGATGGTCACCTCGGACACATCGATGAACCGCAGCCCACCGACCTGCTCCTTGGGGGGCTCCTCGGCCGGGGGCTTCTCCTGCGCCAGGGTCAACCAACCACCCGCCGCCAGAACGAGAAACGTCACAAGCGCCTTGCGCACACGCGCCTCCTGGTTCGAGTGTAGCAAACGGCGGCGGCCGCGATCACAGCTTGAGATCAGCCACCACCACCGACGTCGAGCGGCCGAGCAGATCGTCCACCGCGACGCGCAGCGACCGCGTCCCGCCCTCCATCTCGAGCGTCATGGTGAAGGTGAAGTACCCCCGCGCCCGCGCCTCCTCCAGCTTGGCGCTGTCGAGCTGGATCGGCACCTTGCGGAAGCTCAGGTCGGACTGGTTGCCTTCCGGGTCGAGGACCAGCACCACGACCTGGACCTGACCCCAGGCCACCTGCCCGCGCGGGATCAGAGTGAGGTTCGCGTAGGGGATGCGCACCTCGGTCGGGATGCGGTAGGCGCGCATCTTCTCGGCGCGCATGCGGAAGCTCTTCTGAGGCTTCTCCAGCACCAGCTCGATCCCCAGCGGGTTGGCCGACTCACCGGCCAGCAGCGCCCCGCGCGCCCGCTCCGCGTCCCGCTCGTCGAACGGGCGGTCGACGTAGTGGGTGCGATGGGTCAGACGCACATCGTCGCGTCCCACGACCTCGACGCGGATCTCGTACTGCCGCCCATCCCCGGCGTGATCCGGCTGATAGGCGAGGGAGTAGTAGCTCGCGGTGACGCGCTCCACGTCCGCCAGCATCGCCGCGCCGTCGCTCGAAAACACCGCCTCTCCGCCGGTCAGCCGCGCCGCGCGGAGGAGGTTGTCCTTGCGATCGGCCTCGCGCCAGAACGACACGCTGGCCACATCGTTGAGTGCCGGCCGGGCGGCCTGGGAGGCATCCACGGTGTCGATACGCGTCCCGGACGGGTCGAGGGCGAACAGGGTGTACTCCAACTCGCTGGCCTGGTAGGCGAGACGGGAGAGGATGCCGGAGGTGCGGTACTCGCTCGGCGCGTCCGTCCAGAGGTCGTAGGCCTGATAGACGGGGAGGTTCTCACTCAACGGGTATCCGGGCGAGACCAGCAACGCCACCTTTCGCGCCCGGGAGCCAGCGAAACGCTGCAGCGCCGCCGTGAAGGCGTTCTCCACCCTGCCGATGATGCGGCGCAACTCGTTCCAGTACTCGGAGTTCTGGGCGCGGCGATAGTCCACGTCAGAGTAGCGCCAGCGGGGATCCAGCGGCGAGAAGCCGCGGTCTCGCATGTCGCGGACGTTGAACGCCGACAGGGTGATCTGGCGGCGTAGCCCGGTGGCCGACAGCCGCCGCACCGCCTTGAGCGCCTCCACGACCTGGACCGCCGACGCCGTGGCCGGGGTGTGCACCCGCAGCGTCCCGTCGAATGACACCACCGCTATCTCCAGCGCCGGCGGCAGACCCACCTCCACCTGCTCGATCATCGAATCGACCACTCGCTTCTTGTCGGGCTCGATCATCTGGTAGAGGTCGAAGAACAGCAGCACCCGGCGGGGAGCCGGCGCACCGATCACGGCTTCCTCGCCGGCGGCCCGCACCGCTCCCCCGGCCACCGCAAGAAAGTTCGTCACCTCCTGGGGCTTGCCGTTCTCGTAAATGCGGAAGTCCTCGCGCCTGAGGCCTTCCACCGGCACCCCCAGGGCATCGGTCACCTTGATGTCCACCGTGATGTTGTTGACCCGCACCTCGGAAAAGAACATGGGCGGCTGCTCCGGCGCCTGCGCCGCCGCCGTCGCCGCCGCGAGGATCGTGACGGGAAGGGAAAGATGAGACCTCATCGCTACAACCTCCGCCGGCCGATCTCTGCAAGAGGCGTGCCGAACTCGGATACGGCCCTGAAGACGCGGCTGTTGCCATCACCGCAGCGGACAGGACACTCGTCGCCTCGCGGCGACGCTCGGCTCGACTATCATCGAGGAGGAAGCCATGGCCTACCGGTCCCCCTACCCCGTCCGGCCCACCTTCGGCGGCCTCACCGGGCCCCCGGCTCCCGACCTCATCGCGATGCTGCTCACCCTGTTCGCCACCTATTCCCTCCAGTTCTTCGCCAGCACCGCGTGGCTGCCGGCGCTCATGCGCCTGAGCCCGGCCATCTGGCAGCAGGGGTTGGTCTGGCAGCTGATCAGCTACCCCTTCGCCGGCTTCGGGCCGCCGTCGTTGTGGTTCCTGTTGGAGTTGCTCATCCTCTTCATGTTCGGCAACCAGGTGTACTGGCGGCTCGGCCGCCGCCGCTTCTGGCGGATGGTTGCCGGGGTCGCCGCAGCCGCCGGTGGCATCGCCGTGCTCGTCGCCCTCGCCAGCGGGGCGAGTCCGGCAACCTTCAGCATCATGCAGGGGCAGCGCATGCTTCTGGCCATCCTCATTGCCGCCTTCGCCACCGCCTGGGGCGACGCCACGATCCTCCTGTTCTTCGTCCTACCGGTGAAGGCACGTTGGTTCCTGTGGATCGAGGTGGCGGTGGCGTTCATCGCCTTTCTCTCCACCCGCGACCTCCCCGGCCTGGCCGGGGTCTCTGCCGCCATCGCCCTTACCTTCGTGGCCGTGTCCGGGCCTGGGGGTCGCCGCCAGTCCTGGTTGCGGCTGGAGCGGTTGTGGCTGCAGTGGCGTATGCGGACACGACGGCGCTCCCGCCTGCGTATCGTCGACCGCGACTCCCACGACCGCTGGGTGCACTGAATACGCTGCCCCGCCGGAGGCCGCGCTCCCCGAAGTGTCCTGCCTGCGCGGCGGCGCCCGGGAATGCGAAGGGCCGAGGCATGCCAGCCTCGGCCCGTCATTCACGTCGATGCCGCCACAACCGGAGTTACTTCTTGACCTTCTCGCTGAGCGGGATACGCGGGTACTTCTGCTTCCACGCGTCCCGCAGCGCCAGGATCGCCCGGTTGCCGCCGACCGCCTTTTCGGCGTCCTCGAACTTGAAGGAGTCACCCTTGTTGACATCGATCTCGAATTCGTAGCAGAACGGTCCGGTCGCCTGAGCGCGGCACTTCAATTCGACCTTCTTGACGCCCGCCGGGTAGATGGTGATGTTGCCGGTCGCATCGCTCGCGTCACGCCACTCGATGGCGTCATCCAGAAACACAAGTGTGCCGGGCAGATTCTTGCGAAAAGAACCGGTCTTCAGGATGAGTCCATCAATCCCCTTGGGCGGCACCACCGTCGGTGTCACCTCCGGGGCCGCCGCCTGCCGTCCCGGCCCGGGGCTGGTCGGAGCCTCCACCGCCAGCAGGGCGGCGATGATCGACTCCGGCACCCGGTTCTGCTTGAGGTACAGAAGATCGTGCGGGGTGAGGCTATAGGGGACCTTCTCCTTCTGGATCGACTCGGCGATCAGAGACTCGGACAGCCCCGCCTGCACAAGCTGCACGATCTGTTGTAAACGCGGATCCGACGGCGAAAACGGCGGTGGCGCCTGCTGCTGCACGACCGCCTGCTGCGCCGGGGCGGATTCCTGGGATTCCTGCGCCAAGGTGGGGCCAGCCAGTGCCACCCCGATGCCGGCCATGACAACCAGCGTGAACGTCCTCACTGCCTCCTCCACTTCTCCCCTCGTCCGCGAGGGGCGTCCCGGTAGATGACCAGAGCTCGTTGATCTCTGGGCGTTGTCGCCTGCCCCTGTGGCCTTCGATGGCCAGAGCCGGCAGGAGCATTGGCGGTTATGATGCATTATACCGCGCTTTCCCCCTCAGCTCTCCCTTTCCCGGCGCGCTTCCTCGCTCGCGCCGCCGTAGTACGACCTCCTGGAGGTACGCTTGCAGACCCAACCGGGTACAATGCCGGCGCTCCCGCCGGGAGCCGAGGTGATGGATGCCGTTCTCCTACCCATACTCCCGCATCGCCCAGGCGATGCGGCCCTCTCCCATCCGCGAGTTGTTCGCCCTCACCCAGAAGCCCGGCATGATCTCTTTCGCGGGGGGACTGCCCGACCCCGCCATCTTCCCGGTGGAGAGGTTCGCGGAGTGCGCCGAGATCCTCCATGACAGCGGGCGTACGGCGCTGCAGTACGGCGCCACCGAGGGGTTCGGGCCGCTGCTGGAGTGGCTGCGCGGGCGCATGGCCGCCGCCTTCGGCGGGCCGGTCGCCGCGACGCAGGTGGTCATCGGTTCGGGCTCGCAGCAGTTGCTCGACATGCTCGCCCGCGTCCTGCTGGATCCCGGCGACGTGGTGCTGGTGGAGTCGCCCACCTACCCGGGCGCTCTGCACACCCTGCGCAACGCCGGGGCCCGCTTCATGCTGGTGCCCAGCGACGGCGACGGCATCCTCGTCGAGGCGCTGCCGGAACTCATCGAGCGATGCCGGCGGGAGACCGGGCGGGCCCCCAAGTTGCTGTACACCGTCATCAACTTCTCCAACCCCTCCGGCGCCACCCTGTCGCGCCAGCGCCGCGAGCGCCTGGCGGCGCTCCTCCCCACCCTGGGAGTACCGGTACTGGAGGACGATCCCTACGGCGAGCTGCGCTTTGCGGGTGAGCCGATCCCACCGCTGTACTCCCGGGCCGGTGGCGAGGGCGTCGTGTACGCCTCGTCGTTCTCCAAGATCCTCGCCCCGGGAGCGCGCGTCGCCTGGGCGGTCGGGGACGCAGAGCTGATCCGCCGCATGGTGTTGGTCAAGCAGGGCATGGACCTGTGCACCTCCACGGTGGCGCAGGTGCTGGTGGCCGAGTACTGCCGCCGCGGTCATCTGGACGCCCACCTGGGCGCCATCCGCCGGCACTATGCGGTCAAGGCGGAGGCCATGGAGGCGGCGCTGGGCGCTCACCTGAGCGCCGACGCCAGCTGGACCCGCCCCGAGGGCGGGTTCTTCTACTGGCTGTCGCTGCCCGGGCGGGATGGCCAGGAGGTGTTCCGCCGCGCCATCGAGGCCGGCGTGGCGTTCCTGCCCGGCGGCGCCTTCTACCCCGACGCGTCGGAGACGGTGGGCGAGCCGGCTGATGGCCGGGAGTTTCTGCGCCTGTGCTTCACCTTCGCCCAGCCTTTTGACATCGAAGAGGGGTGCCGGCGCCTGGCCGGAGCGTTGCGCCCGCAGGGGGCAGGCTCCTCGCCGCTCCTGAGTCATCGGCTCGACGAAGACAGGAGGCAGCCATGACCTCGACCGAAACGGCAAAGCTCCCATCGCTGTTCTGGTGGGCCAACGTCACCGAACTGCTCGAGCGCGCGGCCTACTACTCGATGGCCAGCTTCGTGGTCATCTACCTGGGCCAGCTCGGCTTCGGGTCGTACTGGCCGTCCAACCTGAACGGCCTTCTGTGGTACCTGGTGTACTTCCTACCGATCCTCTCGGGCACGATCGCCGACCAGGTGGGGTTTCGCCGCTCGCTGCTCGCCGCCTTCGTCCTGCTGGCGGCCGGCTACGCGCTCATGGGCGCCCCGGTATGGTTCGGCGGCGCCGAGTTGTCCGCGACCGTCAGCCCACAGTTCACCGCCTCGACCAATCTGGTGCTGGCCGTGGTCACCGCCATCGTCCTGATCGCCCTCGGCGGCTCGGTGATCAAGCCGTGCATCTCCGGAACGGTGCAGAAGACGGCCGCCGCCCGGGCCACCATCGGCTTCGCCATCTTCTACATGGTCATCAACATCGGCTCCCTGTTCGGGCGCGCCGTGGCGTACGTGGTGCGTCGCGGGTACGAAACCGAGACGATCCTGATCGTGGTCGCGGTGTGCGCCGTGGCTGCCTTCGGCCTGATCTTCCTGGTCAACCGCGCGGTGGATCGCGGCGCCGGATCCCGCAGCGGCCGTATGGCGCTCCCCTACACCGTGGTGGTGGTCGCCGCCGGCCTGCTCATCGCCTGGGTGGTGTCGCGGGCGGAGCGGGCGGAGAGCGGATCGAGCCTGTCCTACATTTTTGCCGTCGCTGCCTGCGCTTGCGTGGCCGCGTTCTTCGTCGTGCTCTTCTTCTACAAGGAGCCCCCGGCCGCGGCGGCGCCGGCGCGGCCGCGCCGTTCGGTGGGTCGCATCCTGCTGGACATGGTGCTGGTCCTGCGCAACCCCCGCTTCGCCCTGTTCTTGCTGGTGATGAGCGGGTTTTTCTTTCTCTACGCGCAAGTGTACAACGTGCTGCCCCTGTATGCCAAGCGCGTGCTCGAGACCAACCCGGCCATGGATCTGTACACCGCGGCGAATCCCTTCGTCATCGTCTGTTTCCAGCTCCTCGTCACCGCCTACTTCGGCCAGCTCAAGGCGATCCGCTCCATCATCGCCGGGACGGTGATCATCGGCATCTCCATGGTGATCAACATTCTGCCCATCTTCGCCGCGGGCGGAGTGCGGGCGCTGGCCGTCCACTGGCTGCCCATCGGCTCGGTATTCATCATCCTGACCGTTGCCCTCATCGCCTTCGGCGAGTTGTTCACCTCGGCGCGCATGTACGAGTACATCGGCGCCCTCGCCCCCCAGGGCCAGGAGGGCCTCTTCCTCGGCTACGCCAACCTGCCCATGGCGCTGGGCTCCATCACCGGCGGCCCGGTGGGGGCGTTCATCTTCAACGACATCATGGCCCGCAACGCGGTGACGCTGGACAACGGCCTGCTGGAACTCGATCCGGTGGCCAACGCCACGGGATGGCTGCTGCTCATGGGCATCGGCTTCGCGTCGGCGTTCGCCGTCTGGCTGTTCAACCGTTACCTCGAGCGACACCCGGTGGCCGAGGCCACCCCCTGACGCCCGGCCACAGGAGGCACGATGCGCCCGCCGACCCTTGCCACTGCTCTTCTCGTCGTGCTCGTCGCCGTCCCGGCGATCGGCGGACCCGGCGACCCCTCGGACACCCTCGCCGCCGCGCGGGAGGCCTACGATCGGCGTGGCGATCCCACCCAGGCCGCCGCGGCCGTCAGGCTTTTCGCCGCCGCAGCCGCCGCCGACCCCTCATCGTACGAGGCGCACTGGGAGGGAGCGCGGGCCTGCTACGCCTTCGGCACCTACACCCTTCCCGAGGAGCGCACCCTCGAGAAGATCGGAGTGTTCGAGGACGGCATCGCACGCGCCAAGGCGGCGGTGGCGCTGCGTCCGGACGGCGTCGAGGGGTACTTCTGGCTGGGCGTGTTGTACGGCGTCTTCGGCGAGGCTCGCGGGGTTCTCAAGTCGCTGGCCATGGTGCCCGACATCCAGGCGGCCATGGACACGTGCCTGAAACTCGATCCCAGCGTCGAGGCCTGGGGGCCGGACCGGTTGCTCGGTCGCCTTTACTACAAGCTGCCGTGGTTCAAGGGTGGGGACAACGAGAAGTCCCGCGAACACCTGGAGAAGTCCCTCGCCGGCGAACCCGCCAACGAACTGACGAGGCTTTACCTGGCGGACACCTACCGCGCCCTGGGGATGAAGAAAGAGGCCCAGGCACAGCTCAGGCACATCCTGGACACTCCCCCCGACCCCCGCTGGGCCCCGGAATACCCGTGGGTGCGCGCCCAGGCCGAGCGCCTGCTCAGGAAGCTCCGCTAGCAGCCCGTTGCGCATAGATTGATGCTTGATTTCGCTGAGCGGCGTGGGCCACTTCGCCCGTAAAGGTTTTTCGCACGTGGAATCCTGAGGAAAGCTGGCGACTGCCGCCGTCGCCGAGGGACTGGCGGCGGCGGGCCCATCTGGTCTTCTGCATTCTCGACGTCCTGCCGGAGCTTGACCTCGCGGCGATCGAGGGGACCTACCGGGACCGCGATGCACCGGGCGAGAAGGGCTACCACCCGGCGATCATGACGGCGCTGCTCCTGTACCCCTACGCCACCGGGGTCGCGTCGCCGCGGCAGTTGCAGCGGGCGACCCCAAGTTCGGCGGTTTGGCTCAGCAGTTCCGTGTTTTCAGGGGAGGCATCCGCAAACGCGCCACGACCGGGCGGTCGCCACCATTGGGGTCGCGGGCACCTCCACCCCGATGGTGGCAAACAGCGCCCGCTGCTCGGCGCCCATGCCCGTCAGCCCCGTAAGCTCATTGCCTGAGGGAAAGCACACGCGCTGCTGCTGAATCCCCTTCAGTCTGCACAGCAACCGCTGTGGCGGCAGCGGTGAGTTCGCCAGAGGCAAGCGCAAGCGCAGCAGGCTTAGAATCACCAGCGGTGAGGAAGCAGATCAGCGTGTGTGCTCGGAGGCGCTCCGGCAACCGGTGGTGGACGGGCGCTAACTCCAACCACGACTTCAGCACGCCAAACCCCCGCTCGATATCCCCGAGCTCCTTGTACCGCGCCACCAGCTCGGCAGGGGTCAAGGAGGTGGCGTTGCCGATTCTGAGCGAGGCGGGTGTTTTTCTCAGCCTATCGACGGCAGCGGTGAAACGTTCGGCCACCGTCACGGTCACTGACACGGACCCTGCCACGGACACGGGCACGGGCACCAGCACGGGCACCAGCACGGGCAAGAGAGGCGTGTTCATCATGCGGGGGCTGGGTGGGGGCGTGGTCGGGGTGGTTGGAGGCGAGAGAAGC
>JBBINC010000040.1:0-22280 GCA_037444085.1 Acidobacteriota bacterium
GCCCTGTACCGCGCCGTCGCCAACAAGTACTACGTGGATGAGGCGTACGAGGCGACGGTGATTGGTGGCACGGTGAAGCTGGCGCATGCCTGCTGGGACGTGGACGCGCACGTGGTGGACGGGGCGGTCAACGGCACCCGCCACGCCACGGTGGGGACGTCGTTCTTCTCGGGGCTGTTCGATCTCAATGTGGTGGACGGCGCTGTGAACCTGCTGGCCCACATCAACCAGGTGGCCAGCCGCGGGCTGCGGCGCTTGCAATGGGGCGTCGTGCAGTCGTATGCGCTGGCCATGGCCCTGGGCTTTGTCCTGATGGTCGCGGCGGCCCTGTGGCTGGGCCGGTAGGTGAGGCGGAGGCGAGAGCGATGATGGAGTTCCTGTCCAACCCCCTGAATCAGATCTGCTATCTGCCGCTGCTGGGAGCGCTGGTCATCATTTTCTTTTGCAAGCCGGGGCAGTCCAGGGCCATCAAGACGGTGGCCACGGTGACCGCCGGGCTCGACTTCGTGATCTCGGTGCCGCTGTGGTTGCGCTACGTGCCCGAGGGCGAGCAGTTCCAGTTCCTGTTCGAGGCGAAGTGGATCCCCGCCATCGGCGCCCAGTACATCTTCGGCGTGGACGGCATCTCGGTGCTGCTGATCCTGCTCACCACCCTGCTGGGATTCATCTCGGTGTACAGCTCGTTCACCGCCATCACCCACCGGGAGAAGGAGTACTACGTCTTCCTCCTGCTCTTGCAGACGGGGATGCTGGGCGTCTTCATGGCGCTCGATTTCGTGCTCTTCTACGTCTTCTGGGAGGTGATGCTGGTACCAATGTACTTTTTGATCGGAATCTGGGGCGGCCCGCGCAAGCTCTACGCGGCGATCAAGTTCTTCCTCTATACGCTGGTCGGCTCGGTGCTCATGCTGGTGGGTATCCTCGCCCTGTACTTCTACAACTCCACCGGCCTGGCGGCCATCGGGCTGCCCGGTCTCGGCAACCCGGCGACCTTCGACGTGCGGGCGTTGTTTGAGATCGCCCCCGGAATCCCGCATGGCTTGCAGTTCTGGGTGTTTCTGGCGTTCTTCGTGGGGTTCGCCATCAAGGTACCGATGTTCCCGTTCCACACCTGGTTGCCAGACGCCCACGTCGAGGCCCCCACCGCCGGATCGGTGATCCTGGCCGGCGTGCTGCTGAAGATGGGAACCTACGGATTCATCCGCTTCTCGCTGCCGCTGCTGCCCAACGCCACCCGCGAGGCGGTGCCCTGGGTGGTGGCGCTGTCCATTGTCGGCATCATCTATGGCGCTCTGGTGGCGATGGCGCAGAAGGACATGAAGAAGCTGGTGGCGTACTCGTCGGTGTCGCACCTGGGGTTCGTGATGCTGGGGATGTTTGCTCTCAATCCCCACGGGCTCTCCGGGTCGGTGCTGCAGATGATCAACCACGGGCTTTCCACCGGCGCCCTCTTCTTGCTCGTCGGGATCCTCTACGAGCGCCGGCACACGCGCATGATCGCCGACTACGGCGGTCTCGCCAAGGTCATGCCGGTATACGCCATGATGTTCATGATCATCACCATGGCCTCCATCGGGCTGCCCACCCTGAACGGCTTCATCGGCGAGTTGACGATCCTGGTGGGGGCGTTCAACCGCTCCGTGTGGTGGGCGGTGCTGGCCGCCACCGGCATCGTGCTGGGCGCCGCGTACATGTTGTGGATGTACCAGCGGGTGTTCTTCGGAGAACTGTCGCACCAGGAGAACAAGGGCTTGAAGGACGTCAACCTGCGCGAGCAGTGGACGCTCATCCCACTCATCGTGCTGTGTTTCTGGATCGGGCTCTACCCCAAGCCGTTCTTCCGCATGCTCGAGCCGTCCATCGAGCGGGTGGTTCGCGTCGTCGACCCGGACTACCTGGAGGGTCGCGCCATGGCGGTGGTGCCACCGTTGCCGGCGCAGGGGGGCGAGGAGGGGGCTGAAGGCGACGGACACGGTGGGGAGCACTGAGCATGGACATTGGCGCCGACCTCGTCGCACTGTTGCCGGAACTCACCCTGACTGCCGCAGCGCTGGTGGTGCTGTTGGCGGGTGTGGCGGGAAGCGGGCGCCGGCACGGCGGTCTCGCCGTGCTGGCCGTGGCATCGGTGGGCGCGGCGGCGATTGCCCTGAAGATCGCCGTCGACGCCAGCGATGCGGGACGGGTGTTCTTCTCCGGGATGTTCGTGCTGGACCACTTCGCGGTGTTCTTCAAGGTGCTGTTCCTGCTCACCGCGGCCCTGGCGGTCCTGATGTCGCTCGACTACCTGGCCAGGCACGACTATCGACCGGGCGAGTACCACTCCCTGGTGCTGCTCGCCACCGTCGGCATGATGGTCATGGCCTCCGGGACCAACCTGGCGTCGATCTACGTGGGCCTGGAACTGATGGCCCTGTCCACCTACGTGCTGGCCGGGTACTTCCGCCGCGAGGTGAAGTCCCACGAGGCGGCGAGCAAGTACTTCGTGCTGGGGGCGCTGTCATCCGGCGTGCTGGTGTACGGGCTGTCGCTGCTCTACGGCGAGCTGGGGACGCTGGATCTGGCGGCCATGGCCGCGGCGTTGCGCGCTGGCGAGAACACGCCGGCGCTGCTGACCGGGCTGGCGCTGCTCGCTTGCGGCTTCCTCTTCAAGGTGGCGGCGGTGCCGTTCCACATGTGGACGCCCGACGTGTACGAGGGCGCACCCACGCCGATCACGGCGTTCATGTCGGTGGGACCCAAGGCGGCGGCGTTCGCCATGTTCCTGCGGGTGTTCCTCGGCGGGCTGGAGTCCCTGGCGCCCTACTGGGTGTGGCTGGTGGGCGGCTCGGCGGCGGCGACCATGATCTGGGGCAATCTTGCCGCGCTCACCCAGGACAACGTCAAGCGCATGCTCGCCTACTCGTCCATCGCCCACGCCGGCTACGCTCTGCTGGGACTTCTGGCGGGCAGCGAGCTGGGGGTGCAGAGCGTTCTCTTCTACATGCTCGTCTACCTGGTGTCGAACCTGGGCGCCTTCGGCTTCGTCATTCTGCTGGAATCCCGCGGCTACGCGGGTGAGACGGTGGCCGACTACGCCGGCCTGGCCCGCCGGCAGCCGCTGGCGGCGTTCGGCATGTTGCTGTTTCTGCTATCTCTGGGCGGGATTCCGCCCACCGCCGGGTTCATGGGCAAGCTGTACGTGTTCGCCGCCGCGGTCAACGCCGGCTACGTCTGGCTCGTGGTGGTGGCGGTGCTGATGTCCGCCGTGTCGCTGTACTACTACTTGCGCATCGCCATGCAGATGTACTTGCGCGAGCCGGCCGAGGAGGAGGGGGCCGAGGTGGTGACGGCACGGTGGACAGCCCGGGCGATCGGTGCATGCGGGGTGTTCGTGCTGGTGATCGGCGTCTACCCGGCGCCCTTTGCGGCGGCGGCGCGGGCGACGGCGGCGCTGGTGGGCGTGACGCTGCCGTGAGCGAGGAGCGGCGCCGCCGAGCCGCCGCGCTGCGCCGCGCCGCGGACGCCTCCTCGGTCGGGCTGGCGTTCCCCATTGCCATCGCCATCGGCTACGTGTGGGGCAAGTTCCTCGACGATGCCCTGGGGACGAAGCCCTGGCTCACCTGGATCTTCTCTGGCTTCGGGGTGATGGCGGGCTTTCTCAACGCGTTTCGCATTGCCGCTCGGGTGGGGGATGAAGAGGACCGCAGCGCCGGCAAGGGTGGGAACTAGAGGTGGTGGCGCGGCGCGCAGCGGTGATCGGTGCGGGGCTTACGGTGACCGCCGCACTCACCGTCTGGGCACTGGGCTACGAGCGTGCGGCGATCGTCTTGACCGCCACGGCCGCCGTGGGTATCATCAATGGGCTTTGGTTGGAGGGGGCGCTTGCCAGGGTGCTGCAACCCGGGCAGCCCCGTTTCTCGCTGATGGCGGTGATGCAGCTGGCCGGGAGATGGGTGCTGTGGGTGGTCCTCTTCGCTGTGCTGTACGGCCTCAAGAGGTACGTGGATGTTTGGGCGGTGGCGCTTGGCGTGGGGTGCTATGTGATAGCGCTCGCAAGCGCGGGGTTGTCGGAGGGGGTGGGCGGCAAGCCCGCGGAAAGGCAAGGGTGAGGTGGAACATCACGTCTCCTTCCTGTTTCATCCGGTCAACGCGCTGATTTCGATGCTCTTCGGGGCTCCTCCCCAGTGGTGGCAGGAAGCCATGGGGGTGGCTGGCGAGGAGGGCATCTGGCTACCCGACCACGTGGTCATGGCGCTGCTGGCCGTCGCGACCATCGCGACGCTCCTGGGTGTCGCCAGGCGGCATCTGTCGCTGGAGAAGCCGTCCACCCTGCAGCAGGTTCTGGAGGTGCTGGTGACCTCGCTGCGGAACATGTGCAACGACGTCATCGGCCATCACGCCGGCGCGCGCTTCGTGCCCTTCATCGCCGCCTTGACTTTCTTCATCTTCATTTCCAACTTCTTCAGCCTGATCTTCTTCCTGCAGCCGCCGACGGCCAATACCAGCACCACCTTCGCCCTCTCCATCACGGCGTTTCTGTTCTACAACATCGTTGCGGTCGGACACCACGGCGTCATCGGCTGGCTGAAGCACTTCATGGGCCCAGTGTGGTGGCTGGCCCCGCTCATGCTTCCGGTGGAGATCATCTCGCACCTGGCGCGCGTTCTGTCGCTGGCCCTCCGGTTGTTCGGCAACATCTTCGGTGAGCACACGGCGAAGGGGATCTTTTTCGCCCTGGTGCCGTTCGTGATTCCCTGGGCGATGATGGGCCTGGGCATCGTCGGGACGACGATCCAGACCTTCATCTTCATCATGTTGACCTCGGTCTACATCTCGGAGGCAGTGGCCGAAGAACACTAGAAAGACACGAAAGGACCTCGCAGGAGGAAGGAGGATACGGTCGATGAAGAAGCAGGTAGTGCTGGTGGTGTTGGGACTCGCGCTGTTGGGCATGGCGGCGCCGGCGCTGGCGGCCGAGGGCGTCGAAGAGGGTGCGACGTCGTCCATGCGGGACGTGGCCAAGTTTGCCGCCGCCGCGTTCGCCATCGCCTTCGCGGCGTTTGGAGGCGCCTTCGGGCAGGGTCGTGCGGTGGCTTCCGCCTGCACGTCGATGGGGCGCAATCCGGGCGCTGCGGGGCCGGTCCGCATCACCATGCTGCTGGGTCTCGCGTTCATCGAGTCCCTGGTCATCTACGCCCTGGTCATCGCCTTCATCATCCTGGGCAAGTAGAGCCTCTCTCAGACCGCGCCGGCACGGCGTGGTGCCGCTGGGCAGCCCCCCATCGACGGTGTCGGGAGGGCGCGCTGGTCCGGCGGCGGATGCATCCGACCCGCCTCTGGAGGCGGGTCGCGGTGCGTTGGGAGGCGTGCGGGCAGGCGCAGGCGGCGAGGGAGGGGATCGGCGGGGCGGGTGGCAGCGGTCACCAGGGTCTTGACACAGGGTCTCGCTTTCAGATACCGTACCTCGCGAGATGGAGGTCGCCATGGAACAGAACGGTTTCTGGAACTTCGATGCAGACCTTCCCTTCCGCGATCAGCTCTTCAAGACTGCCCTGCGCCTGGCCCGCAACGCCGACGATGCGGAGGACCTGCTGCAGGAGACGTACATGAAGGCGTTTCGCCACTACGACAGTTTCCAGCAGGGCACCAACCTCAAGGCGTGGTTGTTCAAGATCTTGAAGAACACGTTCATCAACGAGTACCGGCGGCGAAAGCTGGTGCCAGCCCAGGTGGAGTTCGGTGAGCTGGAGGAGACGTTCGAGTCCGCGCTGCTGAGCACTGGTGGCGCTGCGGTCCCGACACCGGAGCAGGAGCTCATCGACGGCTCTCTGGACGGCGAGGTCCGGCGCGCGGTGATCTCGCTGCCGCACAACTACAAGGTGGTGGTGCTGCTGGCCGACATCGAGGGCTACGCCTACAAGGAGATCGCCGAGATCCTGGCGATCCCGGTGGGCACGGTGATGTCCCGCCTCTACCGCGGCCGCCGCCTGCTTGAGAAGGCGCTTCTATCCTACGGCGTTCGCTACAACTACATCCATGCCCGGCCGCAGCGCCTGCGATCGGAGGATCTGGACGTGGACGGCATGCTGCGCAAGGAGGAGGCCGGCTTCGCCGGCGCGGCGTCACTCAACTGAGATCATTTCTCCACGGAACCCCTCGCGCCCGCGGCCGTCGAGCCGCGGGTTCGTGTTTTGCTAGACTGGCCGGCGATGAACGCGGCTGCGGTCTCGGTGATCGTCGCTCTTGCGCTCCCCGCCGCCGACCTGCGCACCCCGGCGGGAGCGCCCTTTTCGCTCGCCGAGGTGCTCACCCCGGGTCCGGCGGTGGTCGTGCTGTGGAGTTCCTGGCTGCCGGGAGCGCAGGAGTTCGCCGCGGTGCTGCCGGAGGTTGAGGAGGCAGCCCGCCGGCGTGGCTGGCGGGGGGTGGTGGTGCTCTTCCAGGACGAGCCCACGGAGGGGCTGTCGCGGCTGCCGCAGCGGGGCCTCACCTGGCCGCGGGTGGTGGATGCCCGCGGCGAGTTGGCGAGGCGGTTCAAACTCTCCCGCGCCCCGGTGGTGCTGCTGGTGAGAGCGGACGGCGCCGTGCTGGCGCAGGCGGGCCCGGCCCTGGGCGAGGTGCGGGCGCTGTTGGACAGCTGGGTGGAGAAGTGACTCTCTCGAGGCGAGGGGCTGCACTGGCCGGCGTTCTGATTACCGCCGCCGCTGCGGCGGTGTGGCTGCGCTCGGCGGCCCCACCGGCCCCCCCAGCCGGGCAGGCGCCGGTCGT
Source organism: Acidobacteriota bacterium (assembly GCA_037444085.1). Taxonomy (GTDB): domain Bacteria; phylum Acidobacteriota; class Thermoanaerobaculia; order Thermoanaerobaculales; family Thermoanaerobaculaceae; genus CALEVZ01. The sequence continues at coordinate 6,745 of JBBINC010000040.1, forward strand.
TGTTCCCCTGGCGAGGCCCGAGGTGGTTCGCCAGGCCGCTCTTGGTCGGGGGGAGACGCTCATCCGGCTGTTGGATCGACTCGGGCTGGGCTCCCAGGAGGCGCACGAGTGGACCGAGGAAGCGCGCCGCCTGCTCGATCTGCGCGCCTTGCCCGTCGGCCTCGCGGCCGAGGCACGCTGGGATTTGCACGGGGTGCTGCGATCGCTGCGCCTGGCGCCGGACTGGTCGTCGGAGGTGGTACTGGAGAGGACGGAACGCGGCGTTTCCGGACGCCGCGAGGCTCGGCCTGTGGAGCGAGAGCCGGTGGTCGTGGCGGGGGAGGTGCGGTCGTCCCTGTTTGAAGCGGTCCTCAGCGCCGGTGAGACGGACGGCCTGGCGCTGGCCCTGGCGGATGTCTTTCAGTGGGACATCGACTTCCACCGCGAGGTGCAGCGCGGGGACGCCTTCGCGGTGCTGGTGGAGCGCCTGCGCGCCGGCGGGCGGACGGTGTCGTACGGGCCGGTGTTGGCGGCGTCGTACCGCACCGGTGGGCGGCGCCATACCGCGGTGCGCTTCGCCGCCGGCGGGGGGATCGGGTACTACGACGAACACGGACGGCCGCTCAAGAAGCAGTTCCTCCGCGCTCCGTTGAAATTGTCTCTGGTCACCTCGCGCTTCTCGACCAGTCGGCTGCACCCCGTCCTGGGCCGCCGCATGCCCCACTGGGGGGTGGACTACGCGGCGCCGGAGGGGACGCCGGTGATGGTGACGGCCGATGGCACGGTCACCTTCCGGGGCTGGAAGGGGGGTGGCGGCAATACGGTGGAGGTACGCCATGCCGGCGGCTATACCACCGGCTACCTGCATCTCTCCCGGTTCGCCAGGGGCATCTCGGCCGGCCAGCGAGTCTCCCAGGGCGATGTGATCGGCTATGTGGGCTCCACTGGGCTTTCCACCGGTCCGCACGTGGACTACCGGGTGATGCGGCACGGTTCGTACCTCAACCCCATGCGCCTGGGACAGGATCCGGCGCCGCCACTGGCCGAGAGGGATCGGCCGGCCTTTGCGGCCCGCGCCGGGGCGTTGCTGGTACTGCTGGAGGTGCCGGGCGAGGTGGAGCCCTCCCGGCTGGCGGCGGCTGCCGGGCCTCGTGAAGCCGATGGCTGAACGATGCTTCCCTGCGAGGTGGGAGTGCCCTGGCGCGCGCCACGCGCGATGAGTGGCAGCCGCGCGGGCGCCCCGGCGGAGGTGGAGGTGTTCGCGCCGGGGCGCGCCGACCTGGCCGGGGGCACTCTCGACCTCTGGCCGCTGTACTGCCTGCACCCAGGCGCCGTGACCGTCAATACGGCGCTGGGCGAGGGGGTGCAGGTGCGGGCGTGGCGCGGCGCCGGGCCTGGCGTGGTGCGCCTGCACGGCCCGGGGGGTGAGGCGGTGGAGCTGGGCCGCGACCTCGCCACCAGCCATCTGGCCGCGGCGGTCGCGTTCGCCCTGCTTCCACAAGGGGGCGTCGAGGTGGAGGTATGCGAACAGCTGCCGGTGGGATCCGGGCTGGGTGGGTCGTCGGTGTTTGCGGTGGCGCTGGCTCGCGCGTGCCTGGCGCTGGGCGGGCGCCGCGCCGCGCCGGCCAGGCTGACGGCGTTGCTGAAGGACCTGGAGGCGGGGGTGCTGCAGACCCCCACCGGTTGCCAGGATTATTACCCGGCCCTGCTGGGGGGCACGCTGGCCGTGCACCTGGCGCCCGGAGGCGAGGTGGTGCAGCGGCTACGGCGCCGCCACCACTGGGTCGAGCGGCGACTGACGGTGATTTCCACGGGAGCCTGCCACCACTCCGGCATGGTGAACTGGGAGGTGTACCGGAGGAGGGTGGACGGGGACGGGCAGACGGCCTCCGCGCTGGCTGCCATTGCCGCGGCGGCGGGGGAGTGTCGTGCCGCCCTCGTTGCCGGGAATGAGACGGGAGTCGGACAGGCCATCGCCGCCGAGTGGCGGGCGCGGCGGCTGCTGGCGCCGGAGGTGTCCACGCCGGAACTGGAGGCCGTGATCGAGGCCGGCGCGGCCGCCGGCGCCATGGCTGGCAAGGCGTGCGGAGCCGGCGGGGGAGGCAGCGTGCTGTTGTGGTCAGCCCCGCGGTGGCGTGAGCGGGTCGCGGCGGCCGCGCTGAGCGCGGCCGGAGCCGGTGCCCGCCGCGTGTCGACGTTGTCGCGCCGGCCCTTCCTCGCCTGCAGAGTCGCGCTAGCATAGGTCTGTCCCACGGACACCGGCGGGGGACGGCAGAAGGAGGCAAGAACGATGAGCAGGCCGCGAGTGGTGCGCGCACCACGGGGGACGCAGTTGAGCTGCAAGGGGTGGCCGCAGGAGGCGGCGCTGCGCATGCTCATGAACAACCTCGACCCGGAGGTGGGGGAACGCCCCGAGGAGTTGGTGGTGTACGGCGGCTCCGGACGCGCGGCGCGGTCGTGGGAGTGCTTCGACGCCATCGTGGCGAGCTTGCGCCGTCTCGAGGCGAACGAAACGCTGCTGGTGCAATCCGGCAAGCCGGTGGGGATCTTCACCACCCACGAGGATGCGCCGCGGGTGCTCATCGCCAACGCCAACCTGGTGCCCCACTGGGCCACCGCCGACGAGTTCCGGCGCCTGGAGGGACTCGGCCTCACCATGTTCGGGCAGATGACCGCCGGGTCGTGGATCTACATCGGCACGCAGGGGATCCTGCAGGGCACCTACGAGTGCTTCGCCGAGGCGGCGCGCCGGCACTTCGGCGGTACGCTGCGCGGGCGGCTGGTGGTGACGGCCGGGTTGGGAGGCATGGGCGGCGCTCAGCCGCTGGCCGCGACCATGAACGAGGCGACCTTTCTGGCCGCCGAGGTGGACGAGGGGCGCATCGACAAACGGCTGGCCACGGGTTACCTGGACGAGAAGTGCGATGGTGTGGACGCGGCCATCGACCGCGCCCTGGCCGCTCGCGAGAGCGCAGACGCCGTTTCGATCGGGGTGGCAGCCAACGCCGTCGACCTGCTCGCCCGGCTGCTGGAGCGGGGCGTCGTCCCTGACGTCCTTACCGACCAGACCTCGGCTCACGACGAACTTCACGGCTACGTGCCCAACCGTATGAGCTTCGCCGAGGCACTGTCGTTGCGCGCCGCCGACCCCGAGCGGTACAAGACGGAGGCCTACCGCACCATGGCCGAGCACATGCGGCTGCTGCTTCAGTTGCAGCGCCGCGGCGCCGTCACCTTTGATTACGGCAACAACCTGCGCGGGCAAGCTCTCAAGGCAGGAGTGGAGAACGCCTTCGAGGTGGTGGGGTTCGTGCCGCTGTACATTCGGCCGCTGTTCTGCGAGGGCAAGGGGCCGTTCCGCTGGGCGGCCCTGTCCGGCGAGGAGGCCGACATCCGGCGCACCGACCAGGCGATCCTCGAGCTTTTCCCGGATAACCCCTCGCTGGCCCGCTGGATCACCCTGGCGGGAGAGAGAGTGCATTTCCAGGGGTTGCCGGCGAGAATCTGTTGGCTGGGCTACGGTGAGCGCGCCCGGGCCGGCTTGAGGTTCAATGAGCTGGTGGCTCGGGGTGAGATCTCCGCCCCCATCGTGATCGGCCGTGATCACCTGGATTCCGGATCGGTGGCCTCGCCCAACCGCGAGACGGAGGCGATGAGGGACGGCTCCGACGCCATCGCCGACTGGCCGCTGCTCAACGCTCTTCTCAACACCGCCGCGGGCGCCACCTGGGTCTCCATCCACCACGGCGGCGGGGTGGGGATAGGTTACGCCATCCATGCCGGCATGGTGGTGGTCGCGGATGGCAGCGAAGGCGCCGCCCGGCGGTTGCAGCGGGTGCTGACCACGGATCCGGGAACCGGCGTGATGCGCCACGTGGACGCCGGCTACGAGGAGGCATCGGCATGCGCCCGCCGCACGGGCGTCCAGATCCCCATGCTCCCGACCGCCTGAGCCCACCCTCGCTGGCGGCGTGCCTCGCCGCGGCGCTGGCGGCCGGCCCCTGGCCCGACCTCGCGATCACCAGTTTGCTCTGGCGCGTGCCGCTGGCCATTGCGGCGCTGGCCCTGGCCTGGCGTGGGGCTTCAGCGCGAGGCCGTGTCGGGCTGGTATCGGCGGTGGTGGTAGCCGCTCTGGCCGTGGACGCCCTGGCGCCGGTAGCCATCACTCCCTCGCGAGCTGCCGCCGCGATTTCCGGCCAGGTCAGCGAGATCGGGCACGCCCTGGCGCGCGAGGCGCAGCGGGGCGATCTCCGCACACTGCTCGTGGGTGGTGGCGGCGAGGCTCAGCCCGAGGAGTTGTTCGCTCGCGCCGAGCAGGTGCGCGCCAGCGTCTCGCCATCGTTGGACACGCTCATCCTGGCCGACGATCGGGGCGCGCCGGTCGCCTGGGCGGAGTCGGCGCGCCGCACTCCGGTTGGCCTGCGCCTGCTGGGTGAGCGGACGGTGGCCGTGGAGGCGGCGGTGGACGGGGTGTGGCTGTGGTGGCGGGAACCGGTGTACGAGGGCGGACGGCCGGTGGGCGCGGTGGTAGCTGGCAGCGGTTTCGCAGATGCCGGCAGCCGCCGCACGCTCGGGGTGTGGGCCGGCCGCGCCGCCCTGCTGCGACTGCGGGCGGGGGAAGGAACCGTCGTGCCGCTGTCCTCTGCGGTGGGTCGCCTGGGGGTGGAGGTGGCGCGGAGGCGCCCCGAGCTGTGGAGCGCTCCCGGCGGTGCCATGGTTGTCTTGCTGTTCATGGTGCTTGCCACCGCCAACGTGTGGTGGCGGCTGCCCGCATTGCTGGCTGTGGTGGCGGGCGTCCTGGCGGCTGGGTGGCTACCCCCGCAGTGGTGGCTGGTGGCGGCACTGGCGCTGCTGGCGTGGGTGGCGGGCCGGGTACGAGGGGTGTGGTGGGCGTACTGGGCGGCTGTGCCGGCGGTAGGGATGCTCGCCTGGGTGCAGGCCGGCATCCTGGCCGAACTCGGCGTCGTGGCGCCGGCGCAGCGAGCGGTGGCTCCTGGCCTTCTGGTGGCCAGCGCGGCGATGGCGTGGACCGCCTTGCTGGCGCGCCTGCCAGCCGTTCGCCGGCCTGTTCCCGCGGCCATCGTGGCCGGGTCATGGGTCTTGCTCGCGGCGGGGGCGCTGCGAGCCGATCCGCTCCTGCTGGCGGCGGGCGTGGCGGCGGTGGCGGGCTTCGGACTGGCGCACCGCCATCTGGCCGCCGCTGTTGCCGCAATTCTCCTGGTCGCGGGCGCCGAGAGCGGCCAGCGGCGACTGCTGGCGGGTACCACCGAGTCGGTACTGGCGCGGCGGGAGAGCGCCGATCGGCCCGCCCGGACGCTGCTCCAGGCGCTGCCGGAGGCGGCCACGGCGGAGCTGGTTCGCCTGCCGCCGCCTGAGCAGGTGGTGGTACTGGGGCGGCTGGCGCAGTGGCTGCAGTTCGAGCGGACGTTGCCAGGTGCGGCGCTGGTGCTCACCTCTTCCGATGGCGAGCGCCAGGGAACCTGGGGGGCAGTGCCGTTTCAGGATGCATCTCCTCCACAGGAACTGGCAAGCCGATCGCTGCCGGGAGGTTGGCGCATCACCGTGCTGGCACCTGCCTTTCCGGAGGACGTGCTGGCGGCGTTGGGGGAGGGTGGTGTTGGTGTGCCGGTGGCGGCGTTCGACCGCGGGGGCGCGCCGGTGGCTCGCGGCGGCATTTTCCGGCCGCTGTCGCCTGCGCATGTGGGGCGCGCCATGGCCGCCGGTCGTTCGTGGGGCCGCGTGCAGGTGGGAGAGCGCCAGTTCCTCGCCTACCTGCGCGCCCACGGGGAGGTCGTCCTGGCCGTGCCGTGGGTTCGCCGGCCGGCACCCGAGTGGGTGCTGCTGGTCGCTTCGCTGGCCTTGTGGGGGTTGGCCCCCCTGGCGCTGTGGGACCAGCGGGAGCGATTCACGGCGTGGTGGCGGCAGCGGCGTACCTTCGTCGGCCGCCTGCGCTTTCTGCTGGCGGGGGTGGCAGCCCTGCCGGTGCTGCTGCTGGCCCAGGCGCTGCCGCAGCAGTGGGTGCGCCAGCGGGAGTTGGTGCGGCTGGAGCTCGGGCGGGCGGTGAGCCGGCCGCTGGTCTCCATGGGGTGGGAGCGGGAGATGGCCTGGCTGGTGCGCGACCTCAACGGGGTGGTCGCGGTCTATCGGGGCGGCGAGATTGCCTTCTGCTCGCGCCCGGATCTGCTCGCCCGCGGGGTGGTGCCGTCGCTGCCGTCGGCCGAGGCGTACACGCGCGCGGTGCGGGGCTGGCGCGAGCCGGTGGTTCTGGGAGGAAACCAGACCTCGGTGTTCGCACCATTGCGCGCCGGAGAGGAGCCGCTGGTGGTGGGGGTGCTGGGGATGCAGGTGTCCGCCTCGGGGGTGGGCCCGTCGCCCTCGGAGTGGTTTGCCGTGTTGGGGGTGTGGGGTGTGGTCCTGGCGCTGGTCATCGGCGAGGGCCTTGGCCGCCGCCTGGCGGGCCCGCTGCAGCGACTGGTGGAAGCCGCGCGCAGCCTGGCCGAGGGTCGGGTGGCAAGGGGGTTTCCAGAGGCCCGGGACGAGGATCTGGGGGCGCTGTCGCGGGGGTTCGCCGCCATGGCGGAGCGGGTGCAGCGCCGCGAGGAGGAGGTGCGCCGCGAGCGGGACCTCCTGGAGAGCGTGCTCGGCGCCCTGTCTGCGGCCGTCATCGTGGCGGGAGAAGGAGGCGAGGTGCAGCTCGCCAACCCGGCGGCGCGGGCCATGCTGGGCGCGGCCGACGACCTGACCGGGCTGGAAGAGCGCTTCGCGGTGTCCCTGCAGACGCGCGCCGGGCGGGCTCTGGACGGCGAGCCGAGCACCGAGGTGCTGCGACCTGCGGGTGGTGCCGACGAGGCGTGGCGACTCCACGCCGTTCCCCTGTCGTCACCGCTGCAGCGGCGGGTGGTGCTGGTCATGGAGGATCTCTCTGACGTGGCGCGTGCCGAACGCCTCGCCTCTCTGGCCGAGCTGGCGCGCATTGCCGCCCACGAGGTGAAAAACCCCCTGACTCCGATTCGCCTGTGGGCCGAGGAGCTTCAGGCGGCTCTGGGTCGCGGCGAAGAGGCGGTGGTGGAGGTGGCGGAGGTGGCGGCAGGTCAGATTCTGGAGCGCGTCGAGCACCTGACCGAGGTGGCGCAGGGGTTCTCCAACCTGGTGGCGCTGGAGCACTGGGAGCAAGAAGTGGTGGACGTGAGGCAACTGGCCGGGGAGGTGGTGGGCGAGTACGCTCGGGTGCTGCACCAGCGCGGAATCAGGATGGAGATCATCGGCAGCGCCGGCGGCGCGGTGCTCGCCGATCGGCGCTGGTTGGCGCGGGCGCTGCGTCACCTGCTGGACAACAGCACCAGGGCGATGGAGAACGTGGCGGGGAGGATCGTGGTCGAGATCGACAGCTCTGCGCGCCAGGTGGTGCTGGCGGTCCGCGACAGCGGTGGCGGCGTCCCCGAGGAGCACCTGGGGCGGTTGTTCGAGCCGCACTTCTCGACGCAATCCCAGGGCTCAGGCCTGGGCCTGGCGGTGGTGTCGCGCGTGGCGCAGCGGGCCGGCGGTCGCGCCGCGGCGAGAAACACCGGCGAGGGCCTGGAGGTGAAGGTCGTGTTGCCGTCCGCGCCGGATGGCGTGGTGGGGGGTGGCGGCGTTGCGCCGGTTTGCTAGCATGCCGGTCATGGGACGAAGGGCGTTGGCTACGGGCGTGCTTGGTGCCTTGCTGGCCGTCGCCGCGCCCGGGCAGGCGCCACGAGCCCTCTCCCATCGGGTCTGGCTGCTGGACGGCGTGCCGCCGGCGGAGAACCTGGCGGTGGTGCGCGAGCTGGGCGTTGACGCGCTGGTGATGCCGCTCGGCACGGTCACTCTCGCCGATCGGAGGAGCGATCTGGAGCTGGTGCCCGGCGGCGTGACGACGGGCCTGGCTGGCTGGCGCGCGGTGGCGCTGGTCTGGGTCGAGGGGGCGGGTGAGGCGGCCGGGGACGCCGAGAGCTTTCTGGCGCAGGCGGCGCCAGCGCGCCGGGGGCTGTCGGGGGGTGGGGTCGGCCTTGTTCTCGCGGCCCGCCGCTACTGGCCCGGGCTGCCCCGCTTCGCCATGGCCGTGGCGCGGGCCGGTCGTGAGACGGTCGAGCTGGCACTTCCGGCGACCTTGCTGGCCGAACGTCTGCCCGCCCAGGGATGGCCGGGCGTGGTGCCGGTGGCGGTGGCATTCGGCAACCCCGAGGCGGTGGGGTGGCCCTTCGCCACCATCCACGATGATCTTGCCGCTCTGGACGCGATCGCCGAACGATCGGACGCGTACGGGGCGGCCATCGTGGTACGCCCGCTGGCCGAACCGGACCCCGGGGGCGGCGCCTCGCTCGCTGCCCTTGCCAGCGCCCGCGTCGCGACCTACCGGCCCGGGACGCGTGGCGACGTGTTCTCCCTCAAGCGCCCTGCCGAGTGGGGAACCTCGACCTTGCCGGGGGGTGCGACCGTACGGGTGCAGGTGGTGCAGACCAGTCGTTTCCACCGCGACCTGCGGCTGCTGCTGCGTCCCCAGCGGGGGGCGCTCGTGGGCTGGGATACGGTCGGGCTGCCGAGGTCATCTCCCTCTCTGGGTATGAGTTTTGAGGCTTTCGTGGACTACTTCCGGGGAGGCGCCCCGGAGCCGCGGCCGCTGCTGCAGGGGAGCTGGAGCGGGGCGTCGTTGGAGCTGGCGGTGATCAACGACTCGCCCCACGCCAGCGCCGTGGCGACCACCGGCAACTGGGTGGAGGTCCGCTTCGCCGGCGGTCAGGTCGCGGACGTGGAGCCTGGCGAGTTCTCCGGCTTGGAGTTCGGGAGGGTGGCGGGCGACGCTTGGACCGCGACGGTATCGGGGAGCGCCAACGCAGTGCGGCTTTTTCTCAACTATCTGGGCCCCGAGGCGAGGCTCGGAGGTGCTCGCATCCGCTTCGCTGTACGGCCGAGGGAGTTCTCTGCGCGGGCCGGTGTGCGGTTGGGTGACGGCTCGTCGCGCACCATGGATCTGCGTCTCCCCTAGGCGAGTGGCCGCGGTCGCAGTCCGCCCGGGGCACGGAGATCACCGCCAGATCCTCCGCCCTGGTAGCAAGATCCAACTGCAGTCATCGGGTCAAAACGCCATGGCGTCGGTGGCGACGCGGACGACCGCGGTCGCGCCAGCCAGGCGCAGACCGTCGGCGACCAGCCAGCCGCTCACCCGGGTGTCCGCGACGATGAGCTGAGCGCACGTGGCGGTGTCGTCATCCACCAGGTCGGACGGGCGCACCGACTGGTTGCGGCGAGCGAGGCGCAGGCCGCCCTGGCGCAGGGCGCCGCGGATACGGCGCTCCGTCGCCGAATCCCGCAGGGAAACGAAGCACGAAGCAGCGTGCCCGAAGAAGACGCCGGTTTCCACTGCCTGGAGGTGAAGTTCGACGTCGGGCACGACCCCGGCGAACTGGTGCCGGAGGAGCGCCTGCGCCGTCTCTTCGGCCGGGGCAAGATCGAAGGCGAGCACCGCTGGAAGTACCCTGGGGGCGGCAGGCGCCAGGCCGGTGAGCCGGGCCGCCGCCTGCACAGCGAGTTCTTCCACTGCGGCGCTGCCGAACCCCGAGGCGGAGCGAAACACGGTGACGTGCGCGCGGGTCGGGCGAAGCGAGGTGAGGGCCTGCAGAAACCGCGCGGGAGCCGCCAGCGAGGGGTCGAGCAGGTGATACCAGCGCGGATGGCCGCGGCGCCGGGGAGCCTTGTCCAGCACGGTGAGCGCCTGCTCACCCGCGATGCCCGGCTGGCTGGCATCGACGAGCGCCACCTCGGGATGTCGGGCGAGCCAGTCGAGCAGTGCGGCGGCGAGCTCCTCGTCGATGGCGTCGCTGACGATCACCGCCGCGCTCCCGGCCAGCTCGTCGAGTGACTGCAGAGGCGCCACGACGCCAGCCGCGCCACCGATCTCGGCGATCAGGTGTTCGGACGCGCCGGTGGTGTGAAACAGGCGGCGGTGTACGTCGGGCAGCTCGTGGGCGAGACCGTCCACGACCTCCCGGCCGAGCAGCGAGGTGGGATCAAGGATGCTCAGCGTCTGGCTCAGCACTGGACGGCTCCTTGGGCGGGGGCGGGGCGGCACGCGCGGACCTGCCCCGCAGGCTCTCCAGCGGACCGGACAGCAGGTAGACCACGGCGAGCAAGGCGAGCGTGGGAACCGGCCAGACCGCGATCACCGCCAGCACCGCCGCCATCAGGAAGAAGGCGGTGGCCGGGAAGCGGCGGCGCAGGTTCAGATCCTTGTACGAGCGGTATGGGACCGTCGACACCATGAGGAACGAGATGGTCAGCACGAATGCCCACACCGCCATGGTCACCGGGCGGTTCACCACGGGTTCCGGGGCGACGAGGACCATCATCGTGAGCGCGCCCGCTCCCCCCGGGATGGGCAGGCCGGTAAAGCGCGACGAGTCCTCGGAGGCCGACTTGACGTTGAAGCGAGCCAGCCGCACCGAGCCGGCGACGAGGAACAGAAACCCCGCCATCCAGCCCCATCGACCCATGCCCCACAGTCCCCACTGGTAGACGAGGACCGCCGGAGCAACCCCGAAGCTCACCACGTCGGCGAGCGAGTCGTACTCCTTGCCGAACTCCGACGTCACCTTGGCCAGGCGGGCCACCCGCCCGTCGAGGCCGTCCAGGATTCCGGAGAGGAGGATCAACCACGCGGCGGTCTCGATGCGGCCGTTCAGGGAGAACAGGATGGAGCTGAAGCCGGCGAGCATGTTGCCGACCGTGAACAGGGTGGGGATGAGGTAAATACCGCGCCGCAGCGACTCGGCGCGGGGGCGGTGAGGCCGGCGAAGACGATAGGTGCGGCGCTCGCTCATGACGGCGGGAAGTGAGCCACGACCGTAACGCCGGCCCGGCAGCGCTGTCCCGGTGCCACGTCGAGCCGGGCCTCGGCGGGAAGAAACAGGTCAACCCGAGAAGAGAACTTGATGATGCCCACGCGTTGCCCGCGCTCCACCAGGTCACCGGGTTTGAGGTCGCACACCACCCGGCGCGCCACGGAACCGGCGATCTGCTTGTAGGCGACCATGCCGGCGTCGCCCTCGAGGCGCACGAAGGCGTGCTCGTTGAGATGTGACGCCTTGTCTCGAAAGGCTGGCCACTTGGCCCCCGGCGACCAGCGCGCTTCGGTCGCGCGGCCGCCTATGGGGGCGCGGTTGACGTGCACGTTGAGGGGCGACATGAAGATGGAAACCTGGCAGGGGAGACCGGCGGCGATGAGAGCTGGCGGCGCCTGCGAGACGGCAATGACCTTTCCGTCGGCGGGCGCCAGGATCGCATTCGTCCCGGCGTCGGAGGAGCGCCAGGGATCACGGAAGAAGCTGATGCACAACAGGGCGACGACCCAGAAGACGGCAGCGACGACGTGGTACCCGAACAGCCAGACCAGCAGCCCGGCCACAACGGGAACCAGCACGAAGGGGTAGCCTTCGGGGGCAAAGGGCACGAAGCGGGTTCTCACTGCAACTGAGCGCGCCGGAAGCTCTCCATCTGGTCTTTGAGCTGGAGCTTTTCCTTCTTCATGCGCTTGACCTCCTGCTCCTCTTCCCGGGTCAGCCACCCCTTGGCTTTGAGCTCTTCAAGGCGGCGCTCGCGCGCCTGGTGCTCCTCGAAAAGCCGCTTCAGCTCCGGCTCCGTCTGAGCGTGCTGCTCCCTCCTGTCGGCGGTCGACGTCATGGGCACCTCCCTTGGGCTTTGCCGCATCCAGGCCGATGCTACCACAATGCGGGTCGGGCGATACCGCTCAAGGGGTGGAAGCCGGCAAGGCGAGCTCGAGGGTGCGGTCCGAGAGGATCGGTCCCTGCCACAGCTGCATGAGCTGTCGGTTGGCGCTTGAGTAGTAGAGGATCCGGTACGTCCCTGGCACGAGCTCCACGCGACCTCGGCCGTTGGCTACCTCGCACAGGTAGGTACGGGCGCTCGCGTCTTCGCCTTGCACCAGGAGCGCTACCGATGTGGCGAGCTGGCCGCTGGCCTCGCGCCCATGCACGTCGAGAGTGACGGACGGGGGAGTGCACGACAGCTCCACCGGATGGCGGGAGGAGTCGGAGGGGATCCAAATCCTCCCGGCGCACGGCGCGGACAGCGACCGGTGATGGACCACGTAGCGCGTCCACCCCCCGGCCAGCCCGCGGGCCCGGAACACGCCACCCCAGCCGGTGGTGGTGCGGGCGGTGCGAGGACCCTCGCCGGCCAGGGTGACCACCGCCCCTACTCCCGGGGGCGCAAGCCCCTCCACGCTCCCCCACACTTCCAGGCCGCGCTCCAGCCACAGCGTCAGGGGGGCCGGTTCGGCAGGGGGGGTGAGCACCAGCTCCGCGGTGGCCGCGGTGGAACCGCGGTCTTCCACGAGGATCCCCCAGGTGCCGCTGGCCAGTGGGCCAGTGACAAACCCCCCGTCGCGCTCGCTGGTGGCCGTCGAACGCGCGCCGTTGGGTCCGGCGAAGCGCACGACAGCGCCTGCCACGGGCGCGCCGTCGGGTGAAGCGAGGATGCGGCCGCGAACCCGGATTCCACGGCGCAGGGAAACGTCCCACCGCGTGGGCTCCTCTGCCGAAGTGTGCACATTCTCTGCAAGCGAGGGGAAGTCGGGGTGGTCCACCCGGCCCTGGCATGTTTCCCCTGGGGCGACCCCGGAGAGGGTGAAGCTCCCGCCCTCGTCGGTGAGGCTCTCGACGGGCGCGCAGCCCGGGCAGGCGAGGGTGACTCTCGCCCCCTCGACAGCGGCGCCCCGCTCCGCCTCGCGCACCCGTCCCTCCACCCGCCGGCCAGCGGAAAGCACCACCCGCAGCTCCTCGCCCGCTGCCCCTTCAGGGATTGGCAGGCGGGCGGGCGGGAAGGGGGGGGCCGCGGCCTCCACCAGCAGTGCCGTGCCCGGCCACGGCCTGGGGAGGCGGAACCGCCCGCCTTCGCAGGACGCCTGCACGCGCTGGGCAGCAAGCGTCGCGGCAAGCTCGGGAGGCAGCTCGAAACCCGGGTCCGGCGCCACGGTGAGGTGGCATTCCTCGATCAAAGCCCCGTCCGAGGCGACCACTTCGCCGGTCAGGAGCTGAAGGTGGGGAAACGCGAGAGTGACGCCGTCGGCGGGTGTGCGTACGTCAACCGGCGGACTGGAGCGGTAGAGGCTCGAGGCGCGGAGGGTGGCGATGACGGCGAGCGGCGAGTTGGGAAAACAGAAGGCCCCATTGGCGTCGGCGCGCACGCGCTGCTGATGCTCGGCCCAGCTCAGCTCCACCTGCACCCGCTCGTCCTCGGCCAGCCCATCCGGGATGTGGACCGTTCCGCAGAGCCGTTCCGCCCGGCGCAGCTCGACCTTCTCAAGAACGCGCTCGGCGATCCACAGGTCGACGCGGGAGAGTTGCACGGGCGCGTACCCCGGGCTCGAAAGTTCAAGGTCGTAACGTTGCCCGGGGCCGAAGGGGAGACCCTCCAGGCGCAGCGAGCCCTGGGCGCGATCCCAGCGCACAGTGTACGCCCGCGCGGGGACGGGCCGCGGTGGAGCGTCGGGGAGGGGCGTCCACAGGAGCCGGACGGCCACCGTCTCGGGGGCCGGGTCGGTGGGCTCAAAACCGTGCAGGGTGAGCTGGATGGCCCCTGGCGGGGACAGCTGCAGCGGTTCGGAGGGAAGAGGCCAAGGGGCGGCCGCAAACGCGGTGTTCGCGCCGCGCACCCACAGCGTCTTGGGAGGTGGGTTGGCGGGGGGCTTTCCCCGCAAGAGGCCGTCCTCCCCCCGCTGCGTGGGGACCTCCTCTACCACTTCGCCGGCAGCAGACTCGGCCCAGACGCGCAGGTCGCTCAACCCGCCTTGCGGGCCGCGAACCGGCAGGACCGTGGGGAGGTTTTCAGGCGGAAGACTTGAGAGTGTCAGAAGTGCGAAGAGGAGTTCGGTCATCGGAGGTCTCCAGCAGGAACACGTCGGCGAGGGTGGCCGGCTGCGCGCTCCACCCCGCCGGCGGGGGCACGTCCACCGGTGCGACAGCTCGCCCGGCCAAGAGGAAAGCCGCCGGTGGAAGAGGTGGTGGGGAGGCGATGGTGGGCACCCACAGTCGGTGCCTCGCCAACAGCGAGGCCAGCCCATCTTCCCGGACCACGCGTCCGCGGTGCAGCAGCACCACGTGCTCCAGCGTTTCCTCCCACTCCCGCAGCAGGTGCGTGCTCAACAGCACCGTCCGGCCCTGCTGCACCAGCGTGCGCACCACCCCTTTGAGGTGCTCCAGGTGCAGCGGGTCCAGGCCGCTGGCGGGCTCGTCCAGCACGTACAGCTCGGCGGGACCGGCCAACACCAGCGCCAGCTCGCAGCGACGCCGTTCGCCCTTGGACAAACTGCGGGCCGGGCGGTCGAGCAGGCTCGCTGCCCCCACAAGCGCTGCCACCTGCTCCAGCTCGGCCGGCGGCGCACCTAGCGCCGCCGCCCACTGGCGGGCGCTGAGGGACGGGGCCAGGAAGCCCTCCTCGGGGAGGTAGCGGCAGGAGGGGCGGGGGGAGCGCCAGCGCAGCTGCCCGCCGTGGGGGCGCAGCTGGCCGAGGAGAATTCGCAGCAGGGTGGTCTTGCCGGCGCCGTTTTGGCCCAGCAGGGCGTTGACGACACCAGGGTGGAGGGAGCAGCTGGCGCCGTGCAGGGCGGTGTGGCGGCAGCGCAGGCCGCGGCGGTACCAGCGCAGCAGGTGGTGCACCTCGAGCAGGGGGGGCGGCGCGCTCATCGCTGCTCGCGCACCCCCAGCGCGAGCACGGCCGCCGCGGCCGCCGTGAGGGCGGCGGCGCCGGCGGCGGCGGTGCCCAGCTGGCCGGGGAGGGCGACGATGGGAAAGAGACCAGCCAGCAGCCAGGGCAGCGGTTCGACTCCCCGCTCCAGCAGAGCCACAAACCCCCCGGCCAGCAGCACCGGGGTGGCCAGGGCGTTGGCTTCGCCGGGTATGAACAAGGAAAACGCCGCGGTCAGGGTGGCCAGTTCCACCACCCACAGCAGCGCCAGCAGCTGGCGCACCCCCGCGTCTTCGCCTCCGCCATGCTCGGCGACAAGTCGGCCAAGCCCGATCAAGAGCCCGGTCACGGCGAGCAGCATGGCGGTGCGGGCGAGTACGCCCATGAGCACGAAACGACGCCGCGCCATGACCATCGGGCAGAGCACCGCCTGCGCGCGCTCCTCGTCGCCGCCGCGCACCACGCCGGCCAAGAAGGCGGGTACGAGCAGCACCAGCAGCACCAGAGGCCAGGCGCCCACCCAGGACAGCCGCTCGCCCGAGACCAGCTGCACGCCCGTCTGGAGCAGGAAGAGCCCCGCGATCACCGCCCCCCCGACCCGCACCAGCGGGCGCAGGCCCAGCCGCAGCTGCAAGGCGGCCACAGCGAGGAGGCGCCGGGCGCTCACGGGCTCGGCGCCGCTGCCGCCCCTGCCAGCTCGCGCCACGGCTGCAGGGTGTCGTCCTCGTAGAGGATGAGCGGTCCCGCGGGGTCGCGAACGAGAGCCGCGGCACGGCGGGGGAGAGGCACGGAGCGGTGCACCGTGCCATCCCGGCCCACCACCAGCAGGCGGTCCGCCT
>JBBINC010000041.1:0-21398 GCA_037444085.1 Acidobacteriota bacterium
TCGAGGGGTGATGAGTTGCATCGCCTTGACCGTCTCCGGATCCATGTAGCCGATCCAGAAGCCGTCCTCGCGGGTGACCCGGCTGTAATGCTGCATTCTCGCCTCAAGCTGCAGCCTGGAGGTCACCACGAGCGGGTTGTGCTTGGGATCGGCGAGCTGCGGGTAGTGCCGGTACGCCTTGACGTAGTGGCGGATGGCGGCGCGCCGATGACCCATTCGCTCGTGCGCCAGCCCGAGCATGAACTGCGCCGGCGCAAACCCGGGCTCCCAGCCGATCACCTTCCCGTAGGCACGCGCTGCGGCGCGCTCCTGCCCCTGGCGCTGCAGCACGATCCCCAGCCGATAGGCAATGTCGGGATTCTTGGGGCTGGCCTTCAAGGCCCTCTTCAGGTAGCGCTCGGCGTCCTTGGGAAACCCCTTCTCCAGCAGCAGCAGCCCCAGGTCCGCCAGATCCGCGGGGCGCGCCCGCCCGTCCTTCTCCTTGGCGAGGTAGCGCGCGATCGCCTGGTCACGCGGATCGTCCGGGGCCAGAAAGCGCTCGAAAACCGCCGCGTGTGCGGCGGCGGCCAGTACCGCCGTGACCACCACTGCCACCAGGACCCGCCTCATCCCTACCTCCTGCGCCGCACCTGCGCCCGGACCTTGACATCGTCGCCGGAGCGGGTGACCTCGAAGCCGTCCACCTCGAACCCCTTGTCTTCCAACTGCCGCCGCTGCCCCTCGAGTGCCCTCCTGAACGCCGCCGAGTCAAGATTCGGTTTCTTGCCCAGCACCAGCAGCTCGGCAGCGTACGTCGCGAACAACGTGCCGAACTCATCCCGGTGTACGGGCGCCGCCGGGGCGGCGTTGGGCGCCTCGGGGGCGGCGGCTCCCGGCCGCCTCACTTCCTCGCGGTCGCGCACGTGCCGTTGCCAGAGCTGCGACAGCGTCGAGAAACGATGCTGCAGCTGCTCGAGGCGGAACTGCTCGGCGGTCGTCCGCCCCTCCTCGCGCGACACCTCGCGCAGGAGCTGCTCCAGCCGAGCCCGCTCGCGCTCCGGTGGTACCGGCACCGAGGGATCGCGGGACACGAACCTCTCCCAGCGCCGCACCAGTTGCTCCAACAAGCCCTCCAGGCGCGCGACGTTGCCCTCGTCCCTCATCATCTTCGTGTTCAAGGATACACAAACCGCGCCGCCCTGGCAGCGCCCGGGCACCCGCGCAGCGATCGCGGAGAGCACGTACAATCGCTGGCGTGTCCGACGAACGCGCTGCCATCCCCGCCGTCCACCGCATCCTCGCGCACCCTGACCTTCGGGATGCCCTCTCCCGCCACGGCCCCCGGGTCTGCCGGGACGCCGTGCGCCGAGCGGTGGAGGACGCTCGCCGGGCGGTACGCGACGGGGCGAGGCTACCGGGTGTGGAGGAACTGGTGGCGCTCGCCAAGTCGCACCTCGAGCCTGTGGTGGCGCCAGCCTACCCGGAGGTGATCAACGCCACCGGCGTGCTGATCCATACCAACCTGGGGCGCGCGCCGCGCCTGCCGGCGCCGCTACCGCCGTACCTGGCGCTGGAGTACGACCTGACCGCCGGCGCCCGTGGCGAGCGTCTCGCTCCGGTCACCGGGCGGCTCGCCCGCTACTTCGGCGCCGAGGACACCCTCGTGGTGACCAACAACGCCGCCGCGCTGGTGTTGCTGCTCGCCACCCACGCGGCCGGGCGCGAGGTGATCGTGTCGCGGGGCGAACTCATCGAAATCGGCGGCTCGTTCCGCCTGCCCGAGATCATGGCCGCCGGCGGCGCCCGCCTGAGAGAGGTGGGGTGCACCAACCGCACTCACCTCCGAGACTATGACACCGCCATCGGGGAGGAGACGGCGGGCATCCTCGTCGCCCATCGCTCCAACTTCCACCTCTCCGGATTCACCACCTCGCCGGCGCTTGCCGAACTGGCAGCCCTCGGACGCCGGCGCGGGTTGCCAGTGTGGGTGGATCAGGGGTCCGGTTGCCACCTGGATCTGCGGCGCTTCGGCCTGCAGCACGAAGCCACGGTGCAGGAGCTGATCGCGCAGGGCGCGGACGCCGTGTTGTTCTCCGGCGACAAGCTGCTCGGCGGGCCCCAGGCCGGCATCCTGGCGGGGCGCGCGGCGACCATCGAGGCGCTCCGCCGTCACCCGCTACGGCGTGCCCTGCGCCCGGACAAGAGCGTCCTCACCACCCTCGCTGCCACCCTCGACGCCTACCTCGCCGAGCGCTGGCTGGACGTGCCGCTCTACCGATTGCTCGCCACCCCCGAAGGAGACCTGGCGCGCCGCGCCCGCCGTCTGGCGCGCCGCCTTGCCGCCGCCCGCGTCGACTGCCGTGCCGCGCCGTGCCGCGCCGTCCTCGGCGGCGGCACCACTCCCGACCAGACCCTGCCCTCGTGGGGGATCGAACTCCCGAGGAACGCGCGCCGCACGGCCGCGGCGCTGCGCCGGGGTGTTCCCGCGGTGGTTGCCAGGGTGGACGAGGCGCGCGTGGTTCTTGACCTGCGCGCCGTCTTTCCCGAGCAGGACGACATGCTGGCGGAGGCGATCGCGACCGCCGCACAGACGGGAAACTAGCGCTCGGCCGCGCTGACGCCCAGAAACGCCGCCAGCTCCTCGACCTCGCTGCCGGCCGCGCGTCGCGCCTCGGCCTGCGCCCGCGTGTCCCGCCACCCCTCCAGGCACGCGGCGCGATCCAGGGCCAGCTCGGCGAGGCTCACCCACTCCCCGGGCGTGAGAATCGCCGCCCGTTCCAGCGCGTTGGCCAGCTCCCGCACGTTGCCCGGCCACGGAGCCAGCACCAGCGCCCCCTGCGCCGCCGGCCGCAGCGCCAGCGCGCGGCGCCCATGGCGGGCGGCAGCCAGGGCGAGAAGGTGACCCGCCAGCGCCGGGATGTCCTCCCGCCGCTCCGCCAGGTTCGGCAGATGAATGGGGAAGACGTTGAGACGGTGGAACAGGTCGCTGCGGAACGTTCCCTCCCGCACCGCCGCCTCCAGGTCGCGGTTGGTGGCCGCCACCAGGCGCACGTCCACCGCCACCGTGCCGGTGCCCCCCAGGCGGGCCACCGCCCGCTCCTCCAGGGCGCGCAACAACTTCACCTGCACGGCCATCGGCACTTCGCCGATCTCATCCAGCAGCAGCGTTCCGCCGCGCGCCTGTTCAAGCCTCCCCAGGTGCCGGGCGGTGGCGCCGGTGAAGGCGCCCCGCTCGTAGCCGAACAACTCCGCCTCGATCAGCGTCTCCGGCACCGCGGCGCAGTTGAAGGCCACAAAGGGGCCGCCCCGACGGGGCGAATACCAGTGGATGGTCTGGGCAAAGAGCTCCTTGCCCGTCCCAGAGGCCCCCAGCAGCAACACCGTGGCCTCGGTGGGAGCGACTCGCCGGGCAGCAGCCAGCGCCGCCGTGAATACCGCCGTGGTCCCCACCAGGACCGGTGCACCCGCATCCCCCACCGCCGCCAGAAGCGCCTCGCGCGGCTGTGCGGCAGCCCGCAGCGCCGCCAGCACGCGGTCCATGTCCAGGGGCTTCTGGAAGTAGTCCCGCGCCCCCTGCTTGAGCGCCGCCACAGCCGTGGCGACGGTGGCGTGGGCGGTCATGAGGAAGACCGGCAGGTCTGGGTCGGCGGCGCGCGCCGCCGCCAGGACCTGGATGCCGTCCGCCCCGGGAAGCTTCAGATCGGTGAGCACGGCGAGGAAGCGCTCGCCCGAGCGCAGCAGCGCCACGGCCTCGTCGCCCCGCAGCGTGACGCGCACGGCGTAGCCCTCCTGCACCAGCGTCTCTTCCAGCATCGCCGCCAGGCTCCGCCGATCCTCCACCACCAGCAGCGGCAGCGTCACTGCGGCACCCCTTCCCGAGGAAGCCATGCCACCAACCGGGCACCGCTGGCGAACTCCTTGTCCAGCGACAGGTCCCCACCCAGCAAGCGCAGCAGCCGGCGGGAGAGCGCCAGCCCAAGCCCTCCCGACGGCTTGCTGGACACGAACGGCGAGAACAGCGTGTCGCGCATCGTGGCGGAAATCCCGGGACCGTCGTCCTCCACCACGACCACGGCCCCCTCCGCGGCGGCCTCGACGCGGATCACCACCTGAGCGTCATCGCGCGCCTCGGCGGCGTTGCGGAGGAGATTCTCGAACACCACCGAGAGCGCCGTTCGATCGGCCGCCACCGTCATTTCATCCCCCCGCACCTCGACCCGCAGACGAGGGTGGGCAAAGCCGACGTGGGCGGCTGCCTCCAGGAGAACCTCGCGGAGCGCCAAACGCTCCCGGCGCAGTTCGTGGGGCCGGGTGAAGGAGAGGAAGCGATCGACCAGCCGGTCGAGGCTCTCCATCTCCGCGATGATGGCTTCCTCGTAGCGAGTCCGCCGGTCCTCGCCGGCATCCTTGAGCAGGCGCAAGTACCCGTGGGTGGTGGCGAGGGCGTTGCGTACCTCGTGCGCCAGCCCCGCCGCCAGTTCGCCCAGGCTGGCCAGGTGCTCCCGTTCCTCCAGAGCGCGCTCCAGTGACTCCATCTGCGTCCGGTCGGTGAGGAAGACCACCTCCCCCTGCGACGCGCCGCTGGCCGCCGGCAGCGGGAGGCGGCGCACCTCCACCGAGCGCGTTCCCACCTTCCGGCGTCCCTCGCCATCCATCGCCGGCGAAGGCGGCGGCTCACCCACCGCCAGAGCCGGGCCGACCAGCTCCTCGGCGACGCGGTTGGCGGCGCGCACGCCGCCTCCCGCATCGGTGATCACCACTCCGACCTCGGACGAACGGGTGAGCACATCGGCAAGCACCTGCAACTCGTCGGCGCGCCGCTGCAGTTGTGCCTCGGACTCCTCCAGGCGCCGCACCGCTTCCCGGAAGGTCTCCACCAGGTAGCGATCCTCGGCGCGATCCGGAGCGCGCTGCGCCAGGCGCGCCGCCTCGGCAAGGAGATCGCGATAGGGACTCAGCGCCCGCCCGATCAGCCCCCACGCCAGCAACACCCCGGCTCCGGCCACGGCCAGACCCAGGGCGGCGCCCCGCCACCGCCAGCGCAGCGCCGGCGACGTCGTGGGCAGCGGGTGGACGACGCGCACAGCGCGCCCACCGCCCATTTCGAAGTAGGCGACCATGACCCGTTCGCCAACCAACGCCACCGGCCCGGCCACCTGCCACCCCGACTCCACCCACCGCTCCCGCGAGCCCCACGGCCACCACGCCGGTTCCTCCGGCCCGGCCAGGCCTCCCCTGGCAACCACGCGGCCCCTCTCGATCACCGCCGCGCCGCCCCAGACGTCCGGCAGTTCGCGCACCACAGCGGCGAGGTTCTCACCGTCCGCCACCGTGCCGAAAAGTTGCGCCAGCGCCGCGGCGGACTCGGCCGCCTGCTGGTTGGCGGCGCGGCCCATGGCCAACATCCCCTGCACCACCACCAGCACGACCAGCAGCAACAGCACCAGCGTCGCGCCGATCAACCGGCGAACCTCGGTGAAGCGCCTCGAGGGGAGCGCCGAGGTCACCATCGGCCCCAGCCCAGCAGCGCCAGCAGCGGCGCGCGTGCGAACAACACGAGCAGCGCTGCCGCCGACAGAAAGGTGCCGAAGGGCAGCTCGGTGTCCGCCTTGCCCCGTCCGGCGAGCACCAGTCCGATCCCCACCACCGCGCCGGCGCACGCCCCGACGCACAGGGTCAACAGCGCTCCCTGCCAGCCGAGGAACGCCCCGATCATCGCCAGCAGCTTGACGTCGCCCAGTCCCATCCCTTCGACGCCGCGCACCAGGCGGTACAGCACGATGACAGCGTACGGCAGCATGGCGCCGAGCGCCGCTCCGGCGAGCGCGTCGAGCGGTCGGACCAGGCCGCCGGCCAGCGAGAAGAGCAGGCCCGCCGCAATGCCGGGCAGAGTCAGCACGTCGGGCAGGAGGAAGTGCTCAAGGTCGATGAGCGCCAGCGCCAGCAAGAGCGCCCCGAAGACCAGGGCAGCCGCCCCCTGCACGCTCACCCCGAAACGGTCCGCCACCGCGGCGAGCAGCAGACCGGTGGCCAGCTCCACCAGCGGGTAGCGCACGGAGATGCGTGCGCCGCAGCGCCGGCACCTGCCCCGAAGCAGCAGCCACGACAGCACCGGGAGGTTGTCGAACCAGCGAATCAGGCTGCCGCAGGCAGGACAATGGGAACGCGGCCTGAGGATGGACATCCGCCGCGGCACGCGGTGCACCACGACGTTGAGAAAACTGCCCAGCACCAGCCCGTACGCCGCGGCAACGGCGATCAGTTCCGGTGGCAGCATGGCAGCTCCTCGTACAACTCCTCCTGCCGGCGGACCATGGTGTCGCGGTCCCACTCCGCCACGGTCTCGCCAGCGCGTGCGGCCATCATACGGCGCAGCTCGGCGTCGAGCAGCAGGGCCGACACCCGATCCGCCAGCGCCGTCACGTCCCCCTCGCCCACCACGAAGCCGTCGACGCCGTGCCGCAGCACCTCCTCGACACCTTCCACGGCCATCGCCACCACCGGCACCCCGGCAGCCAGCGCCTCGACCACCACCCGCGGCAGTCCTTCGAACCGTGAAGTGAGCGTCGCCACGCTCGCCGCGGCGAGTACCGCCGGCACGTCCCGCCGCCACCCGGGCAGATGCAATCGCCCGTTCAGCCCCAGCTCGCCGCGCAGCCGTTCGAGCCGCGGGCGCAGCGCGCCGTCTCCGACCAGCACGAAGTGAGCCTCCGGGCAGCGCGACAGGATCCTCGCCGCCGCCGTCACGAAGCGCTCCGGCGCCTTCTGCGGCTTGAAGCACGACACCTGCGCCACCACCGGCGACCGCTCGGGGATGCCCAGTTCGCGGCGCACCGCGGCACCGCCGGACGGATTGCGAAAAGAGCCAAGGTCGATGCCCGAGCGGATCACGCGCACCTGTTCTGGCTCGAACAGTCCCAACGCCACCCCATCCGCAGCGTTGCGACGGGACACCGCAATGAACACGTCGGTCCAGGGGGCCGCCACGCGTTCCGCCGCCAGGAAAGCCGCCCGCACCGGCGCCGGCTGGTGCGCCCCGAAGCCAAAGCCATGGATCGAATGCACGACTCGCGGCACCCCTTCCAGCCGTGCCGCCAGCCGCCCCAGTACCCCCGCCTTGGACGAATGCGTGTGCACGATGTGCGGCCTGAAGGCGCGCATCGCCCGGCGCAATTCGCTCAGCGCCAGCACGTCGGAGCGGGGTCGGACCTCGCGCCGCAGGTGCGGGATCGGCACCACGGAGCAGAGGGGGATGGACCTCGCTTCCTCCAGCAGCACCCCTTCGTCGGCGCACGCCAGCGCCACCGCGAAGCGACTGCGGTCCAAGCGTGCGACCGTATCGAGGGTGTTGCGCTGCGCCCCGCCCAGCTCCAGCATGGTGATGGCGTGCAACACGCGGGTCGGATTCATCTAGCCAGCCGCCGCGCCGCCGCCGCCCCATCCCACAAGGCGTCCTCCATGGTCGAGTACTTCCACTCCGCCCACCGGCCGGCCAGCAGCACGCCAGACTTTCGCAAGGCGGCGCGCAACGTCGCGACCGCCCTGGGACGAGCACGGTCGTACACCACGTAGGCCGGGTCGAGCCGCGCTGTGGCGGTGCACCCCACGTCCTCGCGGCGGCGGAGCAGTCCAAGGTCGACCAGACCCTCCAGGCAGGCCTCCTGGAGGCCGGGCGGCGCCGGCGCCCCGGCCGGCACCGAGACCTCCACCGACACCGTGTGGAAACCGGCCGGCGCCACATTTCCATGGTTCGAGGGGAACCCGACCCGGTAGAAGGGGTAGCGGGCCTCCGGCACGTACAGCCAGTGTTCGCGGCGGGGCGCCGCGCCCCGCACCCCCAGGTTGAAGTTGAGAACCGCCACGGCGCGCAACGCCTGCGCCGCAGCGGTCAGCTCCGCCGGCAGGTCGGAGGCCAGGCTGGTCAACGCGGTGAGCGGCGCCGTCCACACCAGCGTCTCCCACCGCACCACCGCACCCCCGGCCACGGTCAGTCGCCGCTGCCCCAGCTCGACCGCGGTCACCCCCCGGCGCAACTCCAGCTGCGGCAGCCGGGTCGCCAGGGCATCGGCGAGCAGGCGGATGCCCCCCCGACGGGGGTAATAGAAGGTGGCGTTGTACCCAACCGCTTCGCGGTGCAGGCCGAACGCCCCATCGATCACCTCCTCGAGGCGGGGCCGCGGCACGTACCGCCCCACCCACTCCGTGGTCAGCTCGGTGGCCGCAGTGCAGTACAGCTTCTCGTTGTAGGGAAAGAAGAAATGCCGGGCGAACCCCTCCCCGAAACGCCCCAACACCCAGGAGGCGAAATCGCCCGCCTCGCGCCCCCGAGCGGGCGGCGCCATGGCCGCGCGCACGAACCCGAGCACACAGTCGCGCCGCACCTCGGCAGGCAGACGGTGGGTGTGAATCTGCAACGGGTAGGGCGTCACCCGTCCCGCCAGGGCGATGCCGGCCCGGCGGCGCTGCCGGCGCAGCTGCCCCCACACCCCCAGGCGTTTCAGCAGCGGCACGCTCTCGGGCAAGCGCAGGTGCAGCAGGTGGCCGGTCAGGTCGAAGGAGAAGCCGTCCTTCTCGATGGTACGGCAAGCGCCTCCCGGCTGCTCCAGCGCCTCCAGCAGCCGCGCCTGCACGCCGGCCTCGCCCAGGTGATACGCCGCCGAAAGCCCCGTCAGTCCGGCACCGGCGATCACCACGCCGCTCATCTGGAATCCATCGGGTACCGCGCCAGGATGACGAGCACCACCAGCTGCACACCGACCACCGCCCCCATCACCGCCAGCCCCCACTGCCAGGGGAGGGCCACGACGGCGGCCACACCGGCGGCGCAACCGGCCAGAGACAGGCCCCAGCAGGCCAGCACCGTGCGCCGCACGTCGCCGCCCAGGGCGCGGCGCAGGCGCAGGGGAAAGTGGTCCGGGCTGCCGTGCCAGAACGGCTTGCCGGCGCGAGCGCGCAGCACCGTCACGTAGGCGGTGTCGGCCAGTGGAACGAGGAGCAGGGTCAGGGGGGCGAGAAACCCGGCCTCGCTGCGCTCCGTCATGGGCAGCGCCAGCGCCAGCGCCCCCAGCGTGATCCCCACCGTCAGCGCTCCCGCATCCCCCAGATAGATGCTCGCCGGCGCGAAATTGAACACCACGAAGCCGATCAACGCCCCGGCCAGACTCAGCGCCAGCGCCGCCAGGGCGAACTGGCGCGTGGCCACGGCGATGATGCCCAGCGAGATCGCCGCAAGGGCTCCCACACCGGCCGCCAATCCGTCAAGAATGTCGATGATGTTGAACGCGTTGCATACCGCCAGCAGCCACAGCGCGGCGAGCGGCCAGCGCAGGCCCTCGGGCACCTCGATGAGCTCGATCACCGCCCCCGAGCGCAGCAGCACGAACACCGCCACCCCCTGACCGAGCAGCTTGGCGAACGGGGTGAGCACGCCGAAGTCATCGATCAACCCCACCAGCAGGGTGAGGGTGGCCGCCAGCAGGATACCCAGCAGCACCCGGTCGAATTCCAGGACCAGACCCAGGGCGATGACGAACGCCAGGAATACCGCCAACCCACCCAGGTACGGCACCGGCTCGCGCTGTTCCTTCAGCGGCGTGGACGGGCGGTCGACGATGCCGAAGCGCAGCGCCGCCGCCCTCGCCACCGGCGAGAAGTACAGCGCCAGTACGAGCGCCAGCACGAACGACAGGGGCAACAGGAGCGGATTCACCGCACAAGCTCCTCAAGCCTGCGGCGCGGCAGCCCCCGGCGCTGCCTCCACGCCATCGCCAGGCGCGGTCCACCCCTGACCAGATGGCCCAACACCGCCGGATTCCGCACGCACACTGCAAGTACCATGGCCAGATCCACGACCGACAGTAGCGGCAGACGGGTGAGGAAATCAACCGCATGCAGGTTGCGCAGCAGCGTCGCCCAGCGGTTGACGAGGATGCACGCCTGCAGCGGCGCCGGCCGGCGAAACACCAGCCGGCCGCGGCCCGGGCGTGCCGTGGCGCCGCGGCGATGCACGGCCACGGCACTCGGCTCGTACACCACCCGCCAGCCGGCGTTGACCACCCGCCACCCCAGGTCCAGATCCTCCCAGAAGGCGAAGTACTCCCGCGGGAAGACCTCGCCTGCAACGGCCGCTGACTCGAGCGCCGCGCGACGGTACACCATCGCTGCCCCGCACGCCGCCAGCACCTCGGCCTGGGCCGGATACCGCCCTGCGGCCGGCTCGCCGAAGCCGCGGTCGCGCACCCTCAGCAGCCACCGCGATAGCACCTGCCCGCAGGAGTCCAGCGCCTGCCCCCCCGGCCGCAGCAGGCGTGGCGCCACCCCCCCCACACTCGCCTCCGCTTCCATGACCTCCAGGCATCGGGCGAACAGATCCGGCGCGGCAAAGCAGTCGGGGTTGAAGAAGCCGATGATCGCGGCGTGCGGCGACGCTTCAAGCCCCTCGGCGCACCCCCCGGCATAGCCCAGGTTGAGCTCCAGGGGTACACCGCGCACCCCCCTGGGTGGCGACGCGGCCAGACCCTGCGTGCCGTCGGTGGAGGCGCAATCCACCAGCACCACATCCACGGGCACCGACTGGCCCACCAGGGCCTCGAGGCAACGGGGCAGGTCCTCCCCCCCGTTGTGGTTGACGACGACGGCAGCCATCCGCGGCGCAGCCATGGCGCCGGTGATGATAGCCCTCTCGTCCCGCATCACTGGGGATCCGCACCGTAGCGCACCAGCAGGCCGGGGCCGCAGGCCGAGAAGGCGTAGCCCATGGCCCGCAGCTCCTCCAGGCGGTAGTAGGGGGGCCAGCCATCGGCCAGGACCACCTCGCGCCCGCCGCCACGGGAGTCTGCGATGCGCCCCGAAAGCGTCGCCGCCGCATCCGGCGTGGCGAGTGCGTCATCGATCGCCGTCGGAATCACGTCCACATCCGGGCGCGCTCCATGCACCACCTGGGCGAGGCGCAGCACCGCCCCGGGGTTGAAGTCGGCGAGCACCACGGCGCCCGCCGGCAGGGCTGCGAACAGCTCCCCGGCGTACCTCTCGGCGCTCGCCTCCCCGCTCTTGGGCGGCCAGAGGAAGTAGCGCGCGTTGTGCCGACCCGGTAGCTGGCGGACGCCCAGGTCCTCGCGTCCCCACAGGGAGGCGGAGGCCGCCGCGCCACCGTACAGCGCCGCCTGCAGCGCCAGATGCACCAGGCACCAGCGCAGGGTCAAAACCGGCGGGGCGAGGAGCACCGCGCCCACCACCAGGAAGGCGACCATCAGGTGCAGCCGGAACGGGCTGTACATGGTGAGAACCGCGGCGAGAGCACACAGCGCCGCGACCGCCAGGCGGGGGCTGGGGTGGCGCGATACGCCACCCTCCCGGGCACGCCTCACCACCCCCCACAGCCCCACGGGCCCCAACGCTCCCACCACTCCCGCCGCCACCAACATCGCTCCCAGGACGATCCGCCGGGGATTGAGAAATGCCGACACGTGCCACCGCCAGGCGGCGCCGCCACGGGGGCCAAAGCCGGTGAGGGGATCGGCGGGAGCCCCGAACACGCCAAGCCAAAGCGGCGCGGCGCCCAGCGCCGCTCCGGCCACCAGCACCGGCCAACTCCGGCGGTGGGACGCCGCCACCAGCGGCACGATCAGCACCGCGGCGAAGGCATGCGCGGCCACCGCCAGGCCGAAGCACAGCCCCGCCGAGAACCGCGAACGCGCGGTGCCGCGGGTGAGCAGGAGCGCTCCGGCAACCACCAACGCCAGCGCCGGCGCATAGCTCTCCGCCACCGCCGCCGCCCACCACAGGGGGTGCGAGACCAGCACGACCGCTGCGGCGCCGTGCGCCGCCGCCTGGCTCTCGCCCCAGCGCGAGAGCAGCCGGTGAACCCCTCCCACCACCACCGCCCCTGCCACCGCCGAGAGCAGGTTCAGCGCGTACGCCGCCGGCAGGAACCAGGTCAGCGCCAGCCACCCCCGCGCCAGCACCGTCCAGCCGGCGTGATCCCCCGGGTTGAAGCTGGGAACATAGAAGTGCAGCGCGTACAGGGTGAGCTTGGCGCTGTCCGCCCACACCATTCCCGGCGCAGCGCTGACGGCGAACACCGCCAGAGCGGCACCTCCCCAGAACCCGGACTGTTGCGCGCGGGTCACGTCTCATCGTAGCAGCCATCGCCTATACTCCGCGGCGATGACCGCCGATCCGGCGCGGGAGAACGTGGACCAGACGATCACCCTGCTCCACGTGCGCGAGATCCACCGCTACAACGACTGGATCTTCTCCCACCTCGCCGCGCACGTGCGCGGCCGGGTCCTGGAGATGGGCTGCGGCATCGGCACCTACTCCGCCAGGTTGCGCCCCCTGGCCACGCGCCTCACCTGCGTGGACATGAATTCCTCCTACGTGCGCGCCGTGCGCGAGCTGCTGGGCGACGACCCGGGAGTCTCCGTGGCCGCGGGCGTGCTCGGCGAGGACCTCACCTATCCGCCGGCCAGCTTCGACACCATCGTCTGCCTCAACGTCATCGAGCACATCCTGGACGACCGGGGCGCCGTCCGTCAGCTCGCCGGCTGGCTGGCCCCCGGCGGCACGCTGTTCGTTCAGGTGCCGGCCCATCAGTGGCTGTTCGGCTCGATCGACGCCGCCCTCGGACACCACCGGCGCTACACGGGGGCGCGGCTGTCGTCGCTGCTCGAGAGCCGAGGGCTGGCGCTGGTGGCCCCCCCGCGATACCTCTTCGTCCTGGGCATCGCCGGCTGGTGGTGGTACGGGCGCGTGCTCCGCCGCAGGGCCGTCCCCGAGCAGAGCGTCCGCGTCTCCAACGTGCTCGCCGGCACCTCCCGAGTCCTGGAGACCGTGCTGCGCCTGCCCCTCGGGCTCACCCTGTTGGCCGCGGCGCGACGCACGACGAGACACTCTCCACCCACCATCGCGTCGCGGCGAACAGCCGTTTCTTCTCAGCTGACGCGCCAGTGACGCCGCCACGCCTCGAACATGAGCACCGGCCACAGCAGGTTCCGGTGGTCGTGGGCGCCGGCAAGATGCTCCCGCCAGGCGCGGCGCAGCGCCGGCACCTGCCATACGCTCGCTTCACCGAGGCGCGACGCATCGAGGAGGTCCTCCGCCCAGTCGCGCAGCTGGTTCGTCAACCACTCACCCACCGGCATCCCGAAGCCCATCTTCGGCCGATCCCACAGCGCCGGCGGCACGTACCTGGCGAGCAGCCGCCGCAGCACCAGCTTCCCTTGCCGCCCGTCCCACTTCATCGCCAGCGGCAGACGCCACGCGAACTCCACCACCCGGTGGTCCAGGAACGGGCAGCGCGTCTCCAGCGACGCCGCCATGCTCGCCCGGTCCACCTTGACCAGGATGTCGTCGGGGAGGTACTGCTCAGCGTCGAGCGCCATCATGGCGTGCACTGGCGCGAGAGACCTCGGGCCCAACCGAGGCAGGGCACGAGCCGAACCCTCGCCCGCCTCTTGGAGCCACAGGCCTGGCTCGGGGTTCAAACAGGCCGAGCCGTGGCAGTCGTAAAACGCGCCCCAGTCCAGGGCCTCCAACAGCAGCGCCCGCCGCCGTAGGCGCTCCTTGAGGTTGCCGAGCCGCCGCCCCCGCACACCCAGAAACGGCGCCAGACCATACAGCCACCAGGGGTGCGACGCGCCGGTGACCGCTCGCAGCAACCATCCAGCGGCCCGGCGCAGCCGCTGGGGAAGGAGGCCGTAGCGGGCGAAAGCGGCGGCAATCACCCCGTAGCGCCGGTAGCCGGCGAGCAGTTCGTCGCCCCCGTCCCCGGTCAAGGCCACCGTGACGTGGCGGCGGGCTTCCCGGGCGACCAGGAAGGTGGGAACCTGCGAGGAGTCGGCGAACGGCTCGTCGTAGATCTCGGGCAGGCGCGGGATCACCTCGAGGGCTTCGCGCTGGGTCACCGTGAGGGGCGTGTGCTCGCAGCCCAGGTGGTGCGCCACGGAGGCGGCGAAGCCCGACTCATCGTAGGCGGCCTCGGAGAACCCGACGCTGAACGTCCGCACCGGCTGGGGGGAGGCGTGTTGCATGAGCGCCGTAACCGCCGACGAGTCGAGCCCCCCGGAGAGAAACGCTCCGAGCGGCACATCCGCCACCATCCGCAGCCGCACCGCGTCGCCGAGAACCTCCTCGCACGCCTCAGCCGCCTCGGCAAGGGTACCGACGAAGGGCTGCTCGACCCCCTGTTGGATCGCCCCACTCATGCTCCAGTAGCGGCCGGACGAGGCCTCGCCGTCGCGCCGCAGGCGCAGCCAGGTACCGGGCAGCAGCGACTGCACGCCCGCCAGCGCGCTCTGCGGCGGCGAGCAGTAACCGAACTGGAGATAATGAGGGAGCACCGCCCTCTGCAGGCGCCGGGGGAAGTCCGGCAGGGCGCAGAACGCCTTCAATTCCGAAGCGAAGGCGACACCCCACGCCAGCTCGGCCCAGTAGAGCGGCTTCTTCCCCAGGCGATCGCGCACCAGCCAGAGCGCCTGCTCCTGCCGATCCCAGGCGGCGAAGGCGAACATTCCCACGAAGCGCGTCAAGGCCGCGGGAAGGCCCCACTGTTCGAAGGCGGCGAGCATGACCTCGGTGTCGGAGCCGCCCTCAAACCTCTGGCCTCGCTGCGCCAGCTCCTCGCGCAGCGCGCGGAAGTTATAGATCTCGCCGTTGAACACCACCGCCCACCGGCCGCTTCGAGATCGCATCGGCTGATGGCCAGCGGGGGAAACGTCGATCACCGCCAGGCGGCGATGGGCGAGGGCGAGCCCCGCCGCGCCGTCCACCCACACCCCTTCGTCATCTGGGCCGCGGTGGGCGAGCACCGCCGCCATGGCCTGCGCCTGCTCGGCCAATTCTGCCGCCGAGGGCAGGCGCCCCCGCCGATCCCA
Organism: Acidobacteriota bacterium; assembly: GCA_037444085.1. GTDB lineage: Bacteria > Acidobacteriota > Thermoanaerobaculia > Thermoanaerobaculales > Thermoanaerobaculaceae > CALEVZ01. Next base: position 14,853 of record JBBINC010000041.1, read on the forward strand.
CAGCCCCGCCACACCGCACATGCCCCTAGCCTACCCCTGCCGGCGCTTCCGCCACCACCTCCAGGCAAAGCCGTTCCCACGTCCCCAGGATTTCCTGCGCGGGGAAGCGTCCCACCACCTCCGGCGCCCGCACCGCCAGTCGCCGTCGCTCGCCGGGATCGCCCATCAGCCGCGCCAGCGCCTGCTCCAACGCGCCCGTGTCGCCTGGCGGGACCAGCACGCCATCCACTCCGGGGCGAATGAGTTGTCGCGGCCCGGATGGACAATCGAAAGCCACCACCGCCACGCCGCTGGCCATCGCCTCGGCGAGGGCGTTGGGAAAGCCCTCGTAGCGCGAGGGCAGGACGAAGATGTCCCCTTGCCGGAGATGGGACGCCGGGTCCAACACCGCCCCCGGCATCTGCACCCGCCCCGCCAACCCCAATCGCTGCACCTTGCGTGCCAGCACTTCTCGCTCCGACCCCTCCCCGAGGATCACCAGCGACCACTCGGGACAACGCGGCGCGAGACCAGCGAACCCATCGAGGAGGAGGTCGAACCCCTTCTCTGGGGACAACCTGCCCACCGCCACAAGCCGGGGCGGACCGTCCGGGGGCGGCGCCTCTCTCACCGGGAACACCGGGTTGGGAAGCACGACCACGCGGCCCGAGGCGGTGCATCGCGACGCCCACTGGCGTAGCTCATCCGACTGCACCACCAGACGCGCCGCCGCCGGGTAGAGGAACCGGCGCAGCGCCCGGTACGGGGCAGCGGGGCGGCGCCAGCGGGGATCGGTCCGCTCGCTGGCGATGACCGGCAGGTGGCGGGGAGCCGCCAGCAGGGTGACGACGTTGGCGACATCGATAAAACTCACCACCACCTGGGCCGGCCATTTCGTGAGGACACTTTGCAGCCAGCGCCAGCGCCGCCAACCCCGCCCCAGCGGAGTGACACCGCCACTCGGGCAGGGGATGGCCTCCACCGATGAAGGCACGGGGTAGAACACCTCCCCACCGTGGAGCATGATGATCTTGACGTGGTGGCCGCGCTGCGCCAGGAACGTGGCGAGGCGGGCGAGCTGTCGCTCGGCCCCGCCGCACCCCATGGCGGTGATGACCAGCGCCACCCGCATCTTATCGATTTCCGCCGGCATCGTGTGGGAAGACCCCCAGCTCGGCGAACACCTGATCAATCTCGCGCACCATGCGCTCCAGCGGGAACACCTCCAGCATGCGCCGCCGCCCCGCCTCCCCCATGCGCCGCCGCAGCTCGGGATCCTCCAGCAGCCTCTTCAGCGCCGCCGCGAACGCCGCCTCGTCCCCCACCGGCACCACGAATCCGGTCTCCCCGTCCACCACTACCTCGCCCGCCCCGCCGGCGTCGGTGGTCACCGCCGGCAGGCCGCACACCTGCGCCTCCATCAAGGCGTTCGGCATCCCTTCCGCCACCGAGGAGAGCGCGAACACGTCGGCGTGGCGATAGTACTCCTTTGGTTCCGGCTGCTCTCTCGCGAGCACAACCCGATCGGCTACGCCCAACGCTCGCGTCAGCGCCCCGAGAGCCTCGTACAGCTCTCCTCCCCCCACGAACACCAGACGGTGGTCGACCCCCTCCCGCAGGAGCCGAGCGCATACCCGCAGCAGATGCTCCGGCGCCTTTTCGGGCGACAGGCGGCCCACCGAGAGCACCACCGGCTGGCGCCTCCCGCGGCGCTCTTCGGGGGTGCCGGCCGGCCGCCGAGCCTCGGGCCAGAGCCGAGGCTCGATCCCGTTGACCACGACCCGAATGCTCTCGGGCGAGCGCCCCAGCCAGCGGCTGTAGTCGTGCGCCACCGCGCGGGCGTTGACCACCACGGCGTCGCTCAAGGCCGCGGCGTTTTGCTCGGCCCGGCGATACCACCACGATCCTCCTGCCCTGCGCCACTTGCAGTGCGACAACCCCCGCTCGCTCACCAGCAGTCGCGGCACCCCCGCCAGGCGCGCCGCCGGCGCGGTCACCACGTTGGCGAGAAACAGCCAACTCCACACGGTGGCTGGACGGTGCCTCCGCAGCCGGCGGCAGAGCGCCCAGACATAGGCAGTGCGAGGCAGTGCTGCCAGGAGACAGCGACCCCAGGCGTTCGGCGCCATGACCTCCTCGACGACCTCCACCGGCACACCCAGCTTTGCCCCCTCGGCGTCCCACACGCCACCGCCGGTAAGCAACACCAGCCGCACCGGCGCGTACCCTGCGGCGCGGTGCCGCAGCCAGAGCAGGATCTGCCGCTGCGCTCCGCCGATGGCCATCGTGTTGGTCACCAGCACCACACCCTGCCCGCGCCTGCCCCGCGGCCAGCACCTCGCCACCCACCCCAGCGCCAGCAGCAGCGCGCCATCCAGGGTACGCCACGCCGCCCGCACCACCCGCCCCAGGGTCCAGCCGCGCGGGCATGCGCCCGAGGCGGCAGGCGCACCCGCCGGCGAAGAACTCAAAGGGCGCCCCCGGCAGCCCCGCCGACGGCTGGGGGTTGGTGGGGGAAGCTCAACTCGTGGATGCGCCGCAGCCATCCGTGGATACTGAACTCCCGCCGCACCCGCTCCTGCCCGGCCAGCCCCAGCTGCCGCCGCAGCGATGGGTCGGCCACCAGTCGTGCCAACGCCGCCGCCAACGGCTCCACCTCGCCGCACGGCACCACGTACCCAGTTTCCCCGTCCACCACCACCTCGCCGGCGCCAGCGGCCGCGGTGGTCACTGCCGGCAAGCCAAACACCTGCGCCTCCAACAGCGCGTTCGGCAAGCCTTCGATCGCCGACGACAGAGCAAACACATCGGCACTGCGGTAGAAATCGTGCGGGGTGGCGGTCGCCCCGACGAAGTGCACGCACCTTCCGAGCCCCAGCTCGGCGGCGGACCGCCGCAGCGCTCCCTCGCGTTCCCCCTCGCCGACGAGGATCAGATGGTGGGGCAGACCCTGCGCGTGCACGCGGGCGCTGGCGCGCAGCAGCAGCTGCTGGTTTTTTTCCCGCGCCAGCCGGCCGACCGTCAGCACAACCACCTCCCCAGGCGCGATCCCCAGCTCGGGCCGCCGGTCCCGCCAAGCTCTCGCCAACCACCCCTCCGCGTCCACGCCGTTGGGCACGACGACGATCTTCTCCCGCGCCACCCCCGCCCACCTCGCGAAGTCCTCCACCAGCGCCTCGGCGTTGACCACCACCACGTCCGCCAGGCGGGCCGCGTTACGGTCGGCCAACCGATTCCACCACCGGCGGTGGGGCGGCCACGTCTTCCACGCCGACAAGTTCTCGACGCGAATCACCACCCTCGGTACACCAGCCAGCCGCGCCGCCGGCGCCGCCACCACGTACCCTAAGAACAGCCACCCCCACGTGGACGCGGGACGCCAGCGCTGGAGGCGGCGGCACAGCGCCAACGTGCACACCGTCTGCGGGAAGAAAAAGGCCAGGCCGTGCAGCAGCAGAGTGCGGCGGAAGTTGCTGTACAGCTGCTCCACCCGGGTGTCGCCCCCCTCCTGCGTCTGCGGGCCGCCCCGGTCGGTAAGGGAAACGAAGATCGCTTGCGCGTCGCTGGCATGCACCGCCAGATCCAGAAACTGGCGCTGCCCGCCCCCCAGCTCGAGGGAGTGGATCACATGGCAGACCGCGCCCCCCTCCCCGCGGCCGGCCGGCCACCACCTTGCCGCTGTCCCCAGCGCCACCAACCCCACCCCGTCCAGGGCCCGCGCCAAAGCAACCAAAGGCCTTCCCCAACCCGAGGGTGCACTACACCGCCGGCAGGATCTCGTCCTCATCCCCCCCGTGGCGATGATTTCTTCGCACACCGCCATCATCCTCTTCGCACACCGATTTCATTTCGATACGCAGCCCGCGCCGCGCAGATGGCCACCCATGCCTTGCGCACGCTCCACGCCCACCCCCGCAGTGGACCGCGGCACATTTCCCTCGCCAGAATCCGCAGGTCATGAATCGCCCGTGACCGCGCTTCTCTCCCATTCAACACCACCCTACCATCCTCCCCAACCCTTGCACCGGCGTTTCGAATGCGGTAATAGTGCCGTCCGTATTCCTCCGGCGACAACATCCACAGCGGGATTTCTGTCCGACTCCTCGGGTGGAAAAACCGCGAGTACGTGACCGTGCGCGGCACAATCCCCGCGCCCAGTGCACGTCGAAAATACTCTGTCTCGTCACCCCAAATAAACAGAGCCTCCGCAGGAAATCCAATTTTCTCGATCAGGTCCCTGTGCAGCAACGTACCGTTGAATGGCGCAGCATGCTCCACCAGGTGCCCTCGCGCGACGAACTCTGCCAAGCTGATCTCTGACCAAAATGCCAGGCGGCTTCGACTCTCGCAGTCGAGCACCAGGGAATTCAACCACGGCTCGCGGGTTTGCCTCATGGCGTTACATAACCCGGCAAGCGCCCGGTCATCGGGGTACCCGTCATCATCCATGCACCACACCCAGTCAGCACCCATCTCCAGCGCCCGTTGCCACCCGCTCGCCTGCCCTCCCCCGCTGCCACGATTCTCCTGATGAAGGCTATCCACATCGGGCTGCTCGGCCAACCAATCCGCAGTATCATCTTCGCTGCCGTTATCGACCACCACAATGGCATCGGGACGCCGCGTCTGCCGACGAAGACAATCGACACACCAAGAAAGAAGATGCCGTCGATTTCTTGTCACTACAACCGCCACGATCCTTTCGCTGTTTTCAAGCATCTTTCAGTAACCTTTGCGCGAGCAAGAGCGCTCTGCCGATCGCCATATCCATGTCATAGTATCTGTACTCGCCCAGCCTGCCACAGAACAAAGTCCCCGTTTCCCCTTTCGCCAGATCCAGGTACCTCTCATACAGCGTCCTATTCGCCAGATCTTGCATGGGATATTCGTAGTCATCCGGGTTCTCCGGAGCGAACGGAGTTTCTTCGGTAATCAGAGAGCCCTGAATTCGCTCTGCAAAGTCTGGATGCATCAACCGTTTCCATTCGATTTCACGAATCTTCGGACCCTGCACGTGCTGGGGATAGTTAACTTGCGCGGCAGGTAGCAGGAATCCGCTGCCTTCCGAGAAATATGCAAACGCCGGCGCTGCGCACGGTACTCCAGTCTTCCCAAGCAGAAATCGAAATACTCGTCTATCGGCCCGGTAAACACGACCTTCTTCGTGCAGCGAAAAGACCGGCGATGCTTTAGGTAGTCCGCATTCAGGACAACTGGCACGCCCCTCAACAGATTCTCAATCATAAAGGAATAACCTTCCAGCGGTAGTCCCTGATATTTGTGTCTTGACTTCAAGTACGGGCTATCATCCCAATGAATGGAGAATCGCCGACATAATTCCGCACTTAGCTGCGCGGCATCGCGACCCCATTGTTTTTCCGTATACTCTTTCACAAATGCTCTGTATACTACCTCTGGCATCATCGTGAGCGCTGCTTCCTCGAAATTCGCCGGAGTCTTTCCCAAAGACGCGACCGACACAAAATTCGGCTGCAACGAGCGTACGACACTGCCGGCTATTGGCCAACTGAAGTATTCGCCGTTTACCAGTGTCTTTACCGCCGCGCGAAAGGGAAAGAAGTGGGCGGCTTGCAGAACAAAGTTCCAAATGATCGCCGAATTTGTGCGAAAATAGTGGGGTCCATACAGGTGGTAGCGAATCCCAGATGGATGGCATTGGTCGGCGCAGTTACCGCCCACACGCGACCGCCGCTCAACCACCACCAGCGTCTTGCCGGCGTCGGCGAGCTGCCGAGCGATGACCGCCCCTGTCAAGCCGCTGCCCACGACGACGTACTCAACTTCCACGTGCAGACCCCCCGGCAGCCTAACCTTTCGTCCCCGCCAAAAATCCAGCTTCAGGCTGTCCTTCGCCGGTCCTGCAGCGGTTGCGCGCTTGCCCGTTGACCGGCTCTGGCCCATGCACCGAAAGCGGGGCCAGCAACACAGCCCCCTGCCCGCGTCGTTGCGAAAACACCCAGCCGCGCGCCCCGATCGGCGCTTGCAGAACCGAGAATTGCAGCGCTGCTTCAAGGTAATCGAGAAATCGCACATCCGGCTCCGCCAACATCAGATCCATGGAGTAGTTCCCTGCAGCGAGAGATCCCGGGGCGAACCGCACCCGCGCTTCCCAAGACCCGCTTTTCATGGCGGGTGGCCAGAGGTCCAGCAGGCCCAAGGAGCAGAAGCCGATTGGCAAGTGATTCTCGTCGCGCAAGACGAACTCTGGGCAGGCCGCCGTGTCCGCAAACACGCGAAAAGAAACCGCGATGTCAAATGGGGTTCCCGCCGGTATCGCGACCGCTGGCTGGTCGTTCAGCAACAGCACCGCCCGCTCGATTCGCGCCAGCGAGGAGCCGTGAATACGGACGCCGGGCGCCGGCGACGCCCCGGCCAGCCGGCGGCGATAGTCGGCAAACGTTGCGTCCGTGGCGCCGAGGTAGACGAGTGCGCCATACTCGAGCAGCGCTCCGCGCGTGCACAGACGTCGGATCGCACTCTCGTTGTGACTCACGAACACCACGGTGCGGCCGCCCTTCTGCACGTCTTCCATCTTGCCCAGACACT
>JBBINC010000042.1:0-20895 GCA_037444085.1 Acidobacteriota bacterium
GCCCCATGACCGGCGCCAAGTCGGAAACACTCAGTTCCGCATGGCCGGCAACACCCGTGACCGTGCCGGTGGCCGGGCCAGCGACCCACCGGTGGCGGTCGGCTCGGCTCAGGCCATCTGGCGCTTGGCGAGGGCGTGGAACTTGCCGCCGAGGGTGATGAGCTCCTCGAAGGTGCCCTCCTCGATGATGCGTCCGCCCTCCAGGTAGCAGATGCGGTCGGCGTTGACGATGGTGGACAGGCGGTGGGCGATGACGATGCGGGTGGCCTGCAGGCGCTCCATGCTCTCGGTGACCGTCGCCTGGGAGCGGTTATCGAGCGCCGAGGTGGCCTCGTCGAAGATGAGGATGCGGGGCTTGCGCACCAGCGCCCGGGCGATGAGGATCTTCTGCTGCTGCCCGCCGGAAAAGCCCCCGCCGCCCTCGGAGATGTAGGTGTGCATGCCCATGGGGAGCGCCTGGATATCCTCGGCGAGGCCGGCCAAGGCGGCGGCCTCCCAGGCGTCGGGTAGACCGAGACCGGTGGAACCCAGGATGTTGCGGCCCACGTCGGTGGGCAGGAGTTGCGAGGTCTGCAGCACCACGCCGATCTGCTGGCGCACCTCGCGCAGGTCGAGCGCCGCCAGGTCCTGGCCGTCGAAGTACAGCGAGCCCTTCTGCGGCGATTCGAAGCCCAGCAGCAGGCGCATCAGGGTCGACTTGCCGCAGCCGGAGCCGCCCACGAAGGCGACCATCTCGCCGGCGCGGATCTTCACCGAGAGGTCGTCCAGCACCCACGGCCCGTCCTCGGAGTAGCGGAAGGAGACGTGGGACACCTCGATCTCGCCGCGCAGCCGCCCGGGGTAGGCGCGCGTCTCGTCCAGCTCGGCGGGAGTGGTGATGATCGGCTTCAGGCGCTCGTAGATGGGCACGACGCGCAGCAGGTCGAGGGAGGCGTCCCCGAGCGCCTGGGTGGCCGCCAGGAAGGCGCCGAAGGCGGCGGCGAAGGCGATGAAGTCGCCGGTGGTCATGGAGGCTGCCGTGCCGGCCGCCAGCGCCTTTTCCTGCTGCTGCACCAGGGCGTAGAAGATCGCCGCCGAGGCGACCACCGGAAACCCAGCGGAGAACACCTGGGCGGCGTTCTTGATCTTGCCGATGGTGAAGCCCAGCCGCCGCTGGCGGGCGTACAGGCCGGCCCACACGCGGAAGGCGTGGTTCTCGGCGCCGGCGACGCGCAACTTGCCCACCCCGGAGATGAACTGCAGCACCATGCCGGTGATCGCCCCGCTCACCCGCATCTCCTGGCGCTGCTGGCGCAGTTGCAGGTAGTTGAAGGTGGTGGTGCACGCCACGTAGAACAGGGTCAGGCCGATGGCCAGCAGGGCCAGGCCGAGGCTGTACTTGAACATGAGCACGACGTAGAACACCGACGACAGCGACCCCAGCACCGCACCGATGCCGGCGCCGGCCACCAGCCGGCGGATTTCGTTGACGCCGGCGGCGCGATCGGCGAGATCACCCGAGGAGTACTCCCGGAAGGCGGTCGACGGCAGGTTCAGAAGGCGGTCCCACAGCGCCGCCTGGATGGAGTAGTCCATGCGCCCCTGGATGCGCAGCACGGCGATGGACTGGGTGAGCTTGAAGGCGGCGGCGGCGAAGGCGGCAATGAACAGGGCGGAGGTGAACTGGACGAGGAGGTTGCGATCGGCCTGGGGGATGGCGGAGTCAAACAGACGGCCGGTGAAGTAGGGGGTGAATGCTCCCAGCACGCCCAGGGCCACGCCCATGCCGAGAAGCATCCACAGGTCGCCCGCCAAACCCCGGGCACCGAAGCGGATCAGGTCCTTCACCGACAGGGCGCCATCCGGGAAGGGGCGGTAGAAGACCACCGCCTGGGGAGAGATGCCGGCCGCCACCTGCTCGGTGACGAGCGTCCGCTCGCCGGTCCGCGGGTCGACGGCGAGCACGCGGCGTGGCCCGTCGGGGAGCAACGCCACCGGCGCGCCACCGACTTCGAGGCGACCCAGGGCGGGGCCCTGATCCGCGCGCCACCAGTCGTCGCGCAGCATCACCGGGCGGGTGCGGCAGCGTGACGCCTTGGCGATGGCGTTCACCCGGTCGTCGAAGGAGGCGCCCTTGGCCGCCTCGGGGTGGTCGCGCACCACCATTCCCATGGCCTCGCCCACCAGCCAGCAGGCGGCGAGAATCGGATCGGCCCCTTTCGCGGCGGCCGGGGCAGCGGCTTTGGTTTCCTCCATCACCGACGCGATTTCGCGGTAGCCGGCGTCGCGCGCCGCGTCGGAGTACTCGGCCTTGCTCTTGAGGCGCTGGTACTCATCCACCACCGCGAGCTTCTTGTTGATGAACTCGCACTGGCACAACACCTGGTGGAAAAGGTCCAGGCCACGCCACGCCGCGGCGTCCGCCAGCACCCCGGCGGATGCGGCGCAACGCACTCGCGTGGCGACCTCGCGGGTGTTGGAGGCCTCCACCCAGGTAGAGCCGGTGAGCGGGAAGAGGGAGCGGCGGCGCTGCGCCCGCTCGATGAGGTCGCCCAGCTTGACGGCCATGGAGTGGGCGCCGGCGCGCTCACCGGCCGTGGGTTGATCGAAGATGAGCTGCTCCAGGCCCACGAACAGCAGGTTGCCCTCGATGACCTCGATCCACATCACGCCCCGACCCGGGCGTGCGGCCTTCTGGTTCTCGATGACCGCCTCGCCGGCGTCGCCCAAGGGAACGTCGGCGACCGGTCCGGGGGCGATTTCGCGCGTGAGGTTCTCCGAGAGATTGACGATCCACCGGTCCAGCAGAGCAGCGAGATCGATCGCCAGTTCGTCCTGGCGGGCGAGCTGCTGCAGGCGGGCGGTGGCCAGGCGGCGCAGCCGCGTGCCCATGCGGCCGACGGCCATGAAGGCGGAGCTCAAGCCCCAGGAGGCGAAGTCCATCCCCAGCATCACCTCGCCTTCCTCCACGGTGGCGAAGTGGGTGCGGGGGCCGCGCGGCTGCCCGTCGGCGCCGAAGCCGACGGTGAACACCTCGACCTTGCCGGTCTCAACGTACCAGGCCGTGCCGGGGGAGGCGAGCAGGAACGGGCGGTTGCCGCTCGCTTCGATGGCCTCGCCCTCCCGCACCAGCACCTCGCGCAGAAGCGTGGAGGGAGGCGCCGGCGCATCGGCCGTCGTAACTCTGCGCGCCGGCTCGGGTGGCGCGGCGGGTGCTCCCGGAGCCGGCGCCGGCTGCGGCGCCGATGAGGAAGTTGGCGTGGGGGCCGGAGAGGCAGGCCGTGCCGCGGTTACGGGCGGTTGATCGGGGCGTGGCTCGGGTTCAATCGCCGCGCTCGGCCGGTGCGCCGGCGGCGCCGCTGCGTCGGCCTGGGCGGGCGGCGGCGCCGGGCTGGCGGGAGGGGTGGCGGGCGCCGAAACGGGCATGACTTCAAAGCGCAGCACCGTGGCGCCGATGCGGAATTCGTCGCCGTCGCCCAGGCGATGTTCGACGATACGTCGCTCTCCCATCCACACGCCGTTGACGCTGCCGAGGTCGCGCAGCGTCCAGCCGCCGCCCTCGGGGACGAGTTCGGCGTGGCGGCGGGAGATGGTCTGGGATGGCAGCGGAAGTTCGCACTCTTCGCTGCGGCCGATGCGCAGCGGGGTGTCTCCAAGTTCGATACGCTGCCCGGCGCGCTCCTCGAATTCGCTTTCGAGCACGATGAGGGCGAAGCCAGCGGGGCGGTTCGGCGTGGGCGAGGATGGGGTGTTCATCGCCGCCGCCCTAGTGGATGAGGTCCCGGTAGAGGCCGGGAGCGTCCTTCATCTCGTCGTGGGTGCCACGCTGCACGATCTTGCCGCGATCCATGACGACGATCTCATCGGCGTCGCGGATGGTGGACAGGCGGTGGGCAACGATGATGCACGTGCAGCCGCGCCGGCGCAGCGCCTCGTCGACCAACAGCTCGGTGGGGGGGTCGAGCGCCGAGGTGGCCTCGTCCAGCACCAGGATGGTTGGGTTGCCAACCAGGGCGCGGGCGATTTCCAGGCGCTGGCGCTGGCCGCCGGAAAAGTTGGCGCCATGCTCCTCCACCACCGAGTCGTACTTGCCGACCCTCGTCTGCACGTCGTGGTCGATGGCGGCGTCGCGGCACGCGGCGGTGATTGACGGGATGGGGATGGTGAAGTCCCACATCGTCAGGTTCTCGCGGATGGTGCCGGCGAACAGGAAGATCTCCTGGTCCACCACGCCCAGGGAGTTGCGCAGCAGACCGGTGGGCAGCTCGTCCATGGGGATGCCGTCGAACAGGATCTCCCCCTTCCAGGGACGGTACAGGCCGGTCACCAGCTTGGACACGGTGGACTTGCCGGACCCCGAGCGCCCCACGAACGCCACCCTCTGTCCCGGTCTGACTCGCAGGTCGAACCCCTCGATCAGGGGAGGGTCCAGCGGCGAGTAGCCGAAGGCGACGCCGCGCAGTTCGATCTCGCCCGAGAGCTTGATGATCTCCCTCCGCGGCGCCGGCGCGGAGCGCTCCAGGACTTCGGCGCGGGGTCGCTCGTCGCGGGTGTACTGGGGATCGACGGGGAAGCGAAGCACGTCATCGAGGCGGGTCATGTCCGCCTCGAGTTCCTGCACCGACGAGCCGAAGGAGACGAACGTGTTGAGCGGCCTGGTGAACGAGGCCATCAGGCTCTGGTAGGCGACAAGCATGCCGACGGTGAGCTGGCCGTTCATTACCTTGAGACTGCCGAGCAGCAGAATGACCGCCGTGGTGACGCTGGAGACGGTCGCCGGCACGGCGTTGATGAACTCGGAGAGCTGGCCGAGTTGCTGTTGCGAGCGCAGCGCCTTGGCCTGGTAGCCGGCCCAGCGGGAGAAGAACTCCGACTCCGAGCCGGAGGCCTTGAGGGTCTCCAGGATGCGCAAGCCGTTCATGGCGGTGCCGGTGAGCTTGCCGTAGTCCTGCAGCAGGCGCCGGGCGGCGTCGGTGCGCTTGCGCGCCACCAGCTTGACGGCGGCGATGTTGGTCAACGCGATGACGATGCACACCAGGGTGAGGACGATGTCGTAGAGCATCATGAGGCCCGCGTAGAACACCAGCAGCAGGCAATCCAGGGCGGTGGTGGCGAGCCGGCCGGAGATGAGCGAGGCGACCTTGTCGTTGATCTCCACCCGGGAGCCGATCTCGCCGGCGAACCGCTGGGCGAAGTACGACACCGGCAGGCGCAGGATGTGGTTGAAGAACTGCGAGGAGGTGGTGAGCGCCAGCTTGGACTCCATGCGGAGCAGGTAGGTCTCCTGCAGCCACGTCAGTCCCATGCGCAGCGCGGCGGTGAGAACCATGCCGGCGATGAGCGGCGTTACCAGGGAGCGGCGGCCGGCGATCAGATACTCGTCGATGAACACCCGCGAGAAGGTGGGGATGACCAGGCCGGGAATCACCAGGAAGAGGCCGCACAGGATGGCGAAGAGCAGCGCCGACTCGCTCCCCTCCAGGCGCCGCCGGAGCGCCGCCGCCATGCTCGGCTTCTCGCCGGAAGGGGTGAAGTCGGGCCCCGCCTCGAAGGTGAGTACGACGCCGGAGAAGGCGGAATCCAGCTCTTCGAGGGTGACGACGCGCGGGCCCTCGGCGGGGTCGGAGAGATAGACCCGGCCCTTCGAGCCGAATCCCTCCAACACCAGGAAGTGGTTGAAGTTCCAGAATAGAATGCAGGGGAACTTGAGCTCATACAGACTCTCGATCTTCTCGAATTTCTGACCCCTCGCCTGCAGCCCGTAACGGCGGGCCGCCTTGACCACGTTGGAGGCCTTGGAGCCGTCCCGGGAGACGCCGCACTCCAGGCGCAGCTCCTCCAGCGGCACGATCTTGCCGAAGTAGCCGAGGATGATGGCGAGCGCCGCCGCGCCGCACTCCACCGCCTCCATCTGCAGGATGGTTGGACACTTGACGCGCCGCGCCGGGGGCGGCGGGATGACACGCGGGGTCTCATCGGGCTGGGCCGCCATGCCGCCCTCCTCAGCCCAGCCCCACGGCCTTCTTGGCGAGGGGGATGACGTAGGAGATGGGCCGCTTGGTCTCCACCTGGATGGAGGCGCTGCACATCGTGCCGGAGTAGACCTTGACCGGCGGCCCGCTGGAGGAGGACCACTTGAAGCCGCTCTCCGTGGCCTCGTCGATGATGGGCACCGCGGTCACCGCGATGGGCGCCCCCTGGCCTGCCAGTTCCTGCGCCAGCGCCTGGTTGCGCAGCACCCGCACCATCCCCTCCGGGGTGAGGGGGAAGTCAGACACCTCCCGCACCTGCGCCAGCATGAAGCCGTGCTCCTCGGCGCGCACCGTGGAGGGAGAGATGAAGGCAGACATTCCCTGGCGCACCTTCTTCCCCTCGGCGGCGGGGATGAAGAGGATGGCCCGGATGGACTCCTGGGTGTCCTCGAGGGTGAGGACGCGGTTGCCAGCGGTGACCAGGTCGCCGGGGTTGACCATGACCTCCAGCACCCGGCCGGCATACGGGCTGCGCACCTCGGACTGGGAGGAGAGCTGGCTTTCAAGCTCGACGATCTGGCGCCGCACCTCGTCCACCCGCAGGCCCGTGCCGGCCTCGGTGGCGCGGATGTTGGCCATCGCCTGCTCGGTGGCGGTCAGCTCCTGCTGCGTCTGCATGAGCTGGGTGCGAGTGAGCAGGCCGCGCGAGACCATCTGCTGCTGCACGGCGATCTTCTCGCGCAACTCGGCCGCCTGGCGCTGATAGCGGGCGAGGATGTTGGCCTGCGCGCGCTGCTGTTCCGCTCCCCGCCCGGAAAGCGCCGCCAACTCCTCGCGCATGTTGGCGATCTTCAGGCGCAACTCGGGCTGGTCCAGGCGGGCGACCACCTGTCCCACCTCGACCACGTCGCCGGGTTTCGGGGCAACCTCCACCAGGCGTCCGGAGCCGATGGAGTTGACCTCGAACACGGAGCCGCCGCGCAGCAGGATCCCCCGTCCGTCCACCTTGATGGCGATGCTGCCGACGATGCTCCACACCACCACCATGACGATGATGAAGCCCAGCGCCGCCAGCGCCAGCCATCCGCTGGGGGAGGTGACCTTCATCATCACGTCCAGCCGCTCTGGTGAGGAGAGCTTCTCCAGCGCCGCCTTGCGGAAGAGCTTGCCTTGCATGGGTGGCCGACCTCCTTCGCATGCACCTCGGACGGGGGGCGTCCGGCTATCCCGCGGTGGGAAGGATCTCCTCCACCACCACGCGGTCGTTGTCGATGTGGTACCGCACCAGGGTGCCCAGTTCGAAGCGCAGCTGCGCCACCGCCGTGGCCAGGCGCTGCCGTGCCGTCACCAGCGCCAGTGCGGCGGCAATGCGATTGTCCTCGGTGAGTACGACGTCCGCGGCGGTCGCCTCGCCAAGCCGGAAGCGCTCGACCTCGGCCTCGATGAGCTGCTCGTAGAAATCCACCGCCTGCTCGTTCCGCGTCACCTCCGCCCTTGCTCTCATCACCGTGCCGGTGAGCTCTTCGACGCGGCCGGACGTCACCCGTTCGAGATCCCGCGCCTGGATGGCGCTGGCGTGGTAGAGAGCCTGAGACTCCTGGTAGCGGCCGCGGGCGACGTTGTTGGCGAACGGCCACTCGACGGTGAGCAGGATGCGGGCGCTGGGGCCCACCTGGCCGCCCAGCAGGGCACGCTCCCACCCCACCAGGACGTTGCGCATGTCCTTGGGGCTCTTGCCCTCCCACAGGCCCTGGTACCAGGCCTGGAACGACAGGGTGCTGGCGCGGCGGAGATCGAGGCGGGAGGCCTCGGCCAGTTCCCGGGCCGAGTCCTCAAGCCTTTGCGCCGCCTTGAGATCGGCCCGACTGGAGCTTGCATGCTGGGCCACCTGTCGCTGCCGCCAGCCGTCCACCTCGGCGTCCTCCGGATGAGGAGGAAAGGCCTCGGAGGCCAGAGGGGCCTCCTCGATCCGCTCCACAGCCACGCCCATGACCGAAGCCAGCGTGATCCTCGCCTCCGCGAGGCTCTGGTACGCCTGCGCTAGCGCCGCGCGCGTGGAGGCGTGGCGAGCCTGGACGGTGAGCAGATCGGCTGGCGCCAGTTCGCCGGCCGCCTGCAGGGCTTCACCGATTGCCACCAGCCTGGTCTGCTGCGCCTCGGAGAGGGCGAACAGCTCGAGCCGTTGCTGGGCGGCGGCGAGGTTGAAGTAGGCCTGCATGGTTCGCAGCGTCGCTGCGGCGACGGTGTGGGCCTCGCTCTCCAGGCTGGCGGCCAGGTTCAGGCGGCCGGCACGCTCGGCCGCTCCCGTGGCGGCGATACCGCGGCCCTTGCCCAGCGGCACATCGATGCTCAAGCCCGCGATCGAGGTGAAGGAGTTCAGATTGCCCTTGCCGCCGTAGGTGGGATCCAGACGTTTGCCGCGGTAATTGTCCTTGGTACCGGTGAAGCTGAGCACCGGCGTGACCGCGATGCCCGTGTGGTAGAGCTTGGCGGCGGTGAGGTCGAGCTGGAGCGAGGTGCGATCCTCGAGGGTGGCGCGCACTCCCATGGTGCGCAGCAGTCCCCGGCTGGCCAGGGCGGTGATATCGAGGATCAACGCGATCTGCTCGGCGCGCCGCCGCGCCGCCTCCTCCAGCGTTCGTCGCTGCGGCTCCAACTCCGGCCGGCGGGTGATGATCTCGATGATCTCCCACTCGGCCCGCTCCCGGCTGGAGAGGCAGATCTGTTCGCCGCCGATGGAGATGATCAGTCCAGGGGGGCACTGGATGAGGGGGATGGAGCCCGCGAGGCCAAGCTGGCGGCGAAGGTCATCGGCGATGGCGCGGAAGGTGGCGGCGATTTCCCGGGAGAGGTTGCGCAGCAACTCCTGGTTGCGCATGCCGGCGCGCGGCACGACGCTGGTGGAGTGTTCGAAGGCGGGCGCCACGGCGAAAACGGTATCGAACGCGCCGGACGCGAGCAGCAGGCTGCCGCGACTGGCCGCCACCCGCTCCCGCGCGAGGTGGATGCTGGGATCGTTGGTAAGGGCGATGTCGATGGCCTGCCGCAGAGTCAGGCGGGGAGAGGAAAGCGTGACGGGAGCATAGGGGTTGGTAGGTTCGGGCGGGCGCTGCCCGGCGTGGGTGGTCCCGGCTGTTGCGGCAAGGCCGAGGATCAAGGCGGCGCTGCGTGATCGGCGGAGGTGTGAGCGCATGGCCTCGGCCTCCTTCACTCCGCCAGCGGCGGCAGCGCCACGAGATCGTCGCGGCTGACGAAGGAACCGGCGTCGCCGGTGGTGATCAGGGTGCCGGTCTGGTAGCGAAGCCCGGCCAGCAGGCGCGCCACCTGCTGCCGGGCGGCGACGAGCTGGAGTTGGGCATCCACGTAGCGCTGCTCGGTGAGGATGGTGTCGATCACCGTGGCGGTGCCCATGCGCAGCTTCTCCATCTCGTTGTCCACCGCCTGGCGGTGCAGCGCCACGGCCTCCTCGATGCGAGCCAGTTGGCGCGCCGCCTCGCGCAAGGAGGCCAGTTCCAACACCACGGCGGCCTTGATGGAACGCTCCAGGTCGCGGGCCGTGATGGCACGCTGCCGGAACCCGGCGGCGGCCTGCTCCAGCTTGCCCTTCTGGGTATTGTTCTGGTGCGGTCGCTCGTAGGTGAGGCCGACCCGGGCGCTGGGCCCCGCCCACCTTCCGGTGGCGACGGCCTTCAGTCCCTGGAGCACGTCGCTGTCCTCGGCGAGACTTGCATACCAGGTCGAGAAGTTGAGATCCGCGCGCGGCGCCAGATCGATGGCGGCGGCGCGCCAGAGGACCTTGCCCGACTCCTGCAGGCGCACGGCGGCGCGGTAGTCGAGGCGCCGCTCCAGGGAGGCGGCGGCCAGTTCGGTGGCGCTGGCGCAGGCCAGCTCCACCTTCGCCGGCACGGGCGGAAAGTCGTCAGCGGGGGTGGGCGCATCGGCGGTGGTGCGTACCTCCAGGCCCATGGCGCGGGCCAGGGCGAGGCGGGTCTCGTGCGCCGTTCGCCGGGACCCCTCGACCAGAGCCAGCACCTCCGCCTCTCGGGCCTGGACCCGCACCAGCTCGATGCGTGGCAGTTCGTCAGCCTGAATGAGCAGCTCCGCCAACCCCTTAAGCTGCACCTGCAGTTCCAGTGACTTGCTGTGCACGGCGAACGCCTGCTGCGCCGCCACGGCGTCCCAATAGGCCAGGGCGGTGTTCAGCACGCTGGCCGAGGCGGCGTGGGTCAGAGCGTCGATGCTGGCGGCGACATCCAGGATCGCCGACTGCTCGGCGGCACTGGCGGAGGCGAGCCCGCGGCCTCGACCCAGGGGAATGCCCACCGAGAAGCCGAGGCGGGCGTCGTAGGAGTCCTTGACCCCGGGTCCGCCGAAATCCTCGTCCTTGGGCTTGCCCTGATACGAGAGACCGCCGCCGGAGAGGTCGACGAACGGCGCCAGGCTCATGCCGTTGCGATAGAACTTGGTCAGTTGCAGTGACAGGGAACCTTCGTAGGAGCGCTGAATGCGCGGCACGGTGCCCAGGTTGCGCAGCTTCTCACGTGCCTCGGCGGCGCGCGCCAGATCGTCGGCCATGTCGGCCCGTACCTGTAGTTCCTTCGACCGCAGGATCGCCAGCAGGTCGTTGAGGATCTGCTGCTTCTCCTCGGGCGGTGCGTCGAGGTAGCGCTGGTAGAGGAGGAGGAACTGCGCCTCCAGCAACGGGTCGCCGAAGTCGATCGGCGGTTCGCGCCCGTCCAGGAGGGCGTCGCGGCTGGCGAGGATCTCATCCAGGCGTTCTTGCAGGTCCCGCAGGCGGTCCTCCGTTTGCTCCAGGTCCTTGCGGGTGTCATCGCGCTTCTTCTGCATCGCGTCCCGCTCGCGGCTGGAGAGCTCCGACTGCACGAACTCGTAGCTGAACTCGCCGAGCAGGGTGAGGTCGAACAACCCAGCCGCTTGCTGGGCTACTCCGCGGCGCTGCCGCACCGTCTCCGCCTGCAGCAGGATCGCCGGGTCGTGGGCGAGGGTGAGCTCGATGGCCTCGATCAACCCGACGGTCGGTTGGGAGAACACCGGCGGCTGGTACTCCGTCTGCGGCAGCGGAGGCTCGCCCGCCATCGCCGGAGAGACCGACGCGAGCACGATGATTGCGGCGACAAGCGTGTGACGCATGGGACACCTCATTTCCTTTGGTCCTCCTGCTGGGATGCACCGGCAGACCGCCCCCCAAGCTGGCCGTCCTCAGGCCGCGGCGAAGTCGCCGCCGGCTGGGTGGCGAAGGCCTTTGTCGATCCCAAGGTCTCCTGCAACGTTCCCGCCCAGGGCGCCATCCATCGGCGCACGAACGCCGCCATGGTGGCGTGGTGCATTGGCGCGACAAAGGAGCACAGCGCGAACTGCGTTCCCCGCATGCGATTGATGGACTCGGAGTAGAGCGGCAGGATTCGCCCGCGCCGGCCGTAGTCCTTGCGGATGTAGCTGCAGGTGAAGCGCAGCGTGCGATCGCTGATGGCGTGGTTGATCACCCAGCCCACCACCCCTTCGGGCGAGCGCATGCCCACTGAGGTGACGGGCTCGAATCCGTGTTCGTCCCACCGCCACGGCACCAGGTCCGCGGCGATCCACCCTCGCTGCCGCTGCGAATCGATGAGCTGCTGGCGCTCGGCGCCGGTCAGCTCTCGCCAGGGGAAGATCTCGCACCCGTCGCGCAGAGGGTAGCGGTTGAACCACGGAAACTGCTGCGCCTGCTCCAGCGTGAAGCGCATGAGCAGGGTGCGCGGTTGCGGCGTCGTCCAGCCGCGAGCCGCGAGCAGGCGGGCGAACGCCGGACTGCCGGGCGCGGAGGCGGTGAAGACGGTTCCCAGCGAAGCGAAGCCGCGCCCGGCGACTACTGCTTCCAGGGCGGCGAGCACGCCCCGCCCGGCGCCGCGCCCCCGCCAGGGAGGCGCAACGTACAGCGAGAGCAACTCGGGCCCATCCTCGCCTTCCAGCGGTAGACCGGCCAGAGCCAGGGCGATCGGGACGCCGCCCGAGAACCCGCCGATCGCCAGCGGCTCCACGCGCCGGGCGGTGGCTTCCTGGAGGAGGGTAGGCGCGGGAGCCAGGGCGAGCAGGTGGCGGTAGGCAGGGAAGGTCATTCCCTCAAACTCGGCCGCCAGCGGGGCCTCAAGCACGGCGGTCGCCAGGTTCATGGCGCATGTCCTCCGGGCGGGAGGAATGCGAGCAGGGACGGCAGCAGGCCAGGCGACGCGAGACGAAGGGCAAGGTAGCCGGCGCCGGCGAGGCCGTGAAATAGGCCGAGCCCCACGCCCGGCCCGATCGCCTCTGGGGGAAGCGCGAAGCCCCCACTGCCGCCTGCCCGTCTCAGCACCACAACCCCCCTTGCGGTTGCCGCTCGAATGAGAGGCTCTCGCCCGAGCCTCTGTCCGCACGTCAGCAGCACATCGATGATGCCCAAACTACCACAGCAGAGGTGATCAAGTCCAGGGAAACCCGCACCTCGCGTGGCGGCGAGCGCCGCCTCCACACCCGCCTCGGCGCCGCTGTCGGGCAATTCCGACGTGGCCAGGGCGAGGGCCACGCCGGGCGCCCCGTTGCACCAGGCGTTCATGGAGACGTGCCTGGTGTCGCCGGCCTCGTCCCGGGACGGTGCTCGCCACTCCCGTCGCTTTCCATCGAAAAGGGAATGCTCGAAGAAAAAGCCGCGCCGCGCCGACTCGCTCAGACGAGCATCGCCGGTGACCGCGGCGAGGCGCGCCAGGGCGCAGGCGATTCCGGCGGCACCGTGGGCGAAGCCGGGGGCAGCGCGGTGGCCGGCGGCCCAGCCGCCGTCGGAACGCTGGCGTTGAACCAGATGGAGCGCGCAGTGCCTTGCCAGATCGACCGCAACGTCCTCGCCCAGCCTCTGGAAGGCGACGAGCAGCCCGAGAATCGCCCCGGCCGCGCCTCCCTCGACGTCGAGCCTGGCGTCCCGCGCGATGACATCGCGGGTGAGGGCGGCGACCTGGTGGCGGGCGGCCGCTTTCGCCTCCTCGTCTCGCAGCAGGACGGCGAGCACGGCGAGCGCGTAGATGCGCCCTCCCACTCCCTCGCAGGCGCCGAGCGCCGGCTCGGTTTCGGCCAGTGCGGGAAGGACCGACTTCCAGCAGGCGATGGCGCGGTTTCGCCAGTGGGGTTCGCCGGTGGCGAGGTGCAGGGCGGCGAAGAACACCGCAAGTCCCGGCAGGCCATGGAAGAGGTCGCGGGGGTTGAGTTCGGCCCAGGGGCGAAGATCGGGCGCGGGCGCGCCGGCGAACACCGCGCGGTCGATCTCGGCGCCGCACGCCGCTGCAGCGGCCAGGAGTTCATCCCGCCAGGCGGCGCG
Organism: Acidobacteriota bacterium; assembly: GCA_037444085.1. Classification (GTDB taxonomy): domain Bacteria; phylum Acidobacteriota; class Thermoanaerobaculia; order Thermoanaerobaculales; family Thermoanaerobaculaceae; genus CALEVZ01. The sequence goes on from JBBINC010000042.1 coordinate 13,294, forward strand.
GGCCGCGGCGAGGTCGTCGTCGGTCGCCACTGCTCCCTCGTCGGCCAGGGGCTGGGTCCGGGCGCAGGCGGAGAGCAGGCGCCGCTGCTCGGCCAGCTGCGCGTCGTCCAGGGTGCGCAGGCGCTCGCCCAGGCTGTCCCATCCCGAGCGCTGGACCACCTGCGGGATCTCCTCGCCACTGGGGGCGGCGAGGGTGGCGGCGGTGACCGCGAGAGTGAAGCGGGGCACATCCAGGTGCTCCAGGGCGGCGCGCTCGGCGGCGGCCAGCGGCCACAGTCGGGGGCGCTGCGGCGAGGTGGCGAAGATGCGGTTGAGGGCGTCCAGGGCGATGCTGCGTTCGATTCCCAGGCGCTGGTAGGCGGGTGCGAAGAGCGCCCGTTGCGCGCGAACGTACGACTCGGTGGGTCTGAAGACGACGCGGGGCACGGCGGAAGCGAAGCGCTGCAGCGGCCCGCCTTGTGCCAGCAGTTCGCATCGGTGGTCCCGGAGGAAACGGTGGGTTGCCGCAAACCCCTCCTCCAGTTCGGCGGCGCAGCGCGTGGGCGGGAAGGGCACGCCGTGTCGGCGCGGGAGGTTGCAGGCCTCCCCGGGTGAAGCCGCCCGCGTCGCCTGGCGCATGGCGTCGCGGTTGATGTGCTGCCACTGGCGTTGGGGCGGTGACGGGCGCGGGCCGCCCACCAGCCCGCCCGCGTCCACCACCTCGCCGGCGCTGGTGACGATTGGGAAGGTGAGAAGGCCCGTGGCGAGGATGGAGGACGCCGCCGCCTGGTTGAGGTCCGCCCGAACGGGCTGCAGCAGCGCCTCGGCGTCCACCAGAGCGGGGCCATCGGCGGTGGCGATGAGGTTGTCCTCGTGGAGGTCGGCGCCGCCCAGCAGCCAGGCGAGGAAGATCAGGGCTCCGGCGCGACGGGCGAAGTCCGCCGGGTCGCGGACCTCCTCGCAGCGCACCCGCTGTACCCAGCCGTACCCCGGCCGCGCCAGGGCCGCGGGTGCCGGCGGCGCGCAGGACAACCCGCGCGCCGCAAGCCACGCCGCGAGCTCGGCCCACGCCGCCTCCAGGGTGACGTCCCGGGGCTTGTAGACCACCTCCGAACCGTCGGAGAAGCCGAGGATCGCAACCTGGCGCCCACCGTCGTGGCGGTCCGAAAGGCCGGGTGTGAGGGCGGTTACCGGCCCCGGGCGCGGGCGGTGCAGCAGCTGGCCCGCCAGCGCGGGCATGTCGCCAGCCAGACGCGAGAGCATCTCCGCCATGTTCTCGCTCCACTGCCAGGAAAGCAGGCACAGGTGTCTGGCCAGAACGGGATAATCGCCGAGCCAACCGGCCAGGGCGGGACCTCGCATCGAGTCGACGAAGGCGCGGTACAGGCGGTCGCTTTCTTGATCCGCGGGAGCCGGCGCTGCGGTCCGCGCGGTGCAGAACGAACGAAACTCCTGGTGCAGCGCAGCGGCGGCCGCGGCGGAAAGCTGTTCGAGGAGGTGGCGCTCGGCGGCGCGAAGAGCTTGTGGCGCGAGCAAGGCGGCGGCATCGGGAGCGAGGCAGGCGAGGCGGCTGCGAGCGTGCAGTAACCATGGCACAAGCAGGTGGGCGAAAGGCACTTCGGTCGCCTCCGCGGCACCGGGCGGCGCCGGCGGCTGCGCCAGGATCTCGGGAAGCAGGCGCAGGTACGCCGGCGCGATCGGGCGTGGTGGTTGTGCCAGGGCGGCGGCGACGCTCGCCTCGTCGAGGCCGTCCCAGGCCAACCGGCGCTGGAGCGCGGCCCGGTCGCCGGCGGCAAAGATGCGGCGCCAGCGCTCCAGGAGCGCAGAGGCTGGTGGCAGCACATTGCCCGATCCTCCTGGCGGTCCGGCGAGCAGCTCGTCCAGGGTCATGGCGCGGAGCGCAACCATGACGATCAACTCGTCGCCGTCCGGCGGGCGGCCGGGGGAGGTAGCTGGTCGCTGCGAAGCGGAAGGCGGCTCAGGCATGTGGAACACCCCCCGGACTCCGGCGCTCACGCGGGGAGCCGGGGGGCTGATCGATGTCCCGGTGCGTCAGCCGTCTAGAAGACGCGAGCGTTGACTTCCACGTGCGTGCCGAAGCCGCTCGACCGCACGTCGCAGGTGTATGTGGTCGAGGTCCTGCCACCCTTTTTGCCGCCGCCGGCCACCGCCTCGAGATCGGCGTCCGACAGCTCCTCGCCCTCCTTGGCCACATACGGCAGGATGACGTGGAACTCGTCGGGCTTCTCCTCGATGATCGTGACCTTCACCGAGGCCGGGATCTGCGCTCCCATCTGCGCTCCCACCACCTCGCGCGGCTTGGCGATGAGCGCCTGGCGGTACTCCGGGTTCTTGCTGGCGAAACCAGCGATCAGATCCTGCACTTCTCCACGAGTCAAATCGGCCATTGCGTTCTCCCTTTCTCCCGATCTCTGATCGGGGATCCTACCGCGTTGAGTTGCGCGCAACGCGGCATGGAAGTGAGCAAGGATCGTGCCAGGAAATGAAGATGAGAGGAAGTTGCTGTTCTCGTCTCGTTTCTTTGGCGCCTCGCCCGGGCATGGAGTCAGGGCTCCATGGGGTCGGGTGGTGACTCCATCACCGCGCAGCGAGGAGCTGGGCGAGCACCCCCCGGGGATCTTCGTGGAGTCGGTGGGAGAGATCATCCACATCGATCGAGGCCATCGCCCGGCGGTAGGAGCGCGTTCCCACCTGGAGATACGGCGGTGCATAGGCGCCCTCCCGGACGACCTCAAGGATGGCTTTCTTCTCCGACTGCACGACCTCGTACTGCGCCAGGAAGCCGTGCGAGAACGCCGCCCTGATCTGCTCGCCAACCGCGCGCGAATCGAAGAACTCGCCGCGCGCCCGGGGCAGGGTGCGCGGCGAGAGCACCCGGCGCTTCACCAGGGCGAGAAGGCGCTCGCGGGGGAGGGCATCGATGGCGTGGGGATCTAAACTGTGCGGCAACTGCTCCACGTCGATGGCGAGGTTGAGGAGAATGTGCTCCAGATCGATGGTGGTGAGCCGGGGCGGAGAGGTGGTGGTATCCAGGAGCATGTTGCGCGGCCGCAGGTCGGCGTTGGCGAAGACGTACCCGAAGGCGAACTGCCGGCCAATTTCGAAGGCGACGGGGATATCGGGCGGCCCGGTGAGAGGACGCCCGGGGGCGGCGGAGACCAGCAGGATCTGTTCGTCATCGCCGTGCAGCACCGCGCGACAGGAGGCAAGACCGCACATGGCCTGCAGGCGATGACCCAGCGCCTCCACCGGAGCGGAGGCAGGATCCAGGTAGCGCTTGGCGAAGAACGTGATGTCGCGGGTCGAGCCCGCCTCTCGCGCGGTGACCCGGCAGACCAGGTTGTAGCGCCCGCGCTGATCGTCGCCCACCGGCTCCAGGCGCTCAACGAGCACCCTCCCGGCGGGTGACTCGACCTCCATTCCGGGGAGGAGCAGCGGCGCCAGCGGGCTCTCGCCGGCCAGCCGCCGCCACCCCAGCATGGCCACCGAAGGAAGGACGCTCTCGCCCTCCCCCCCCTCGCCGATGCGGGCGGCGCGCATGCCGAAGGCGGCCGCCGCACGCACGTCGTTGGCCAGGGAGTCGCCCACCATCAGCACATGTTCGGCCGGCAGGCCGAGCCGCTCGCACAGCAGCCGAAACGCTTCCGCCTCCGGCTTGACCACGCCGTCCCGGCAGGAGAGCACGATCGCGTCGAACAGCCCGGTGAGGCCGGCCGATTCGAGCGGCGCCACGTGGGCTGAGGAGAGATTGGAGATGAGCCCCAACCTGAACCCCCGCCGTGCGAGGAACTCCAGCGTCGCGAGTGCGCCGGCCAGTAGCCGGGCGGAGGCCACCTCGTCCCGCAGGAGCTCCTCGCAACGGCGCGCCAGCCCTGGCTTGCCGAGTGCCTGGGCGATGGCGGCCGCCATGGCAGCAGTATCTTCAAAGGGACGCCGGAGCAGCGTGCTGCGCACCAGCGCCAGCCAGCGCCGGCCCGGGACGGCGAACAGCGGTGGCACCTCGCGGTGGAGGAGCGGCTGGTCCAGCGTCATCAGGGTGCCGTAAAGGTCGAAGGCGACCGCGAGGAGGGGCGGCTGGGTCACGGCTTGAGGTCGTGATGGCGCAGGAAATCCATGAACTTCTGGTAGTCGCTCGCGGGCAGGTGGAAGATGTCCAGCAGAGCCCGGTACGAGTTCCCGGAGTGCTGCAAGCCTCGCTGGAGGAGCTCTCGCACCTGGGCGCGGTTGAGATCTCGGGCGATGAAGCGCGCGTGTACGGCCTCCCAGAAGGTGACGTCGCCGTCCGCGAGGCGTCGAAAAAGGTCGGTGCCCGAGTAGGCCTGGGCAGCGGGCGGCTGCTCCAGCATGGACGCGAAGTCCTTGGGTTCGATGGTCTCGCCGTCGGACATGGCGTACCCCATGGTGACCACGCTGGCCAGCTCGCGCACGTTGCCAGGCCAGGAGTAACCGCCGAGGAGACGCCGCGAAGCAGCGGAGAGACGCTTGGCAATCCCGTACTGCGCTTCCAGCCGCCGGAGAAAATGCGCGGTGAGCATGGACCAGTCGTCATCCCGTTCGCGCAACGCCGGGACGTGCACATGAAAGTAGCGGAGACGAAAGAAGAGATCGTCTCGAAAGCTCGCCTGGCCGCGCAGCTCGTCCAGAGTGCGGTTGGAGGCAGCCACGACGCGTACGTTGGCGGCGCGGGTTTCTTCCGCACCGAGGGGCTGGAACTCCCCAAAGGCCAAAGCCCGCAGGAGCATCATCTGGGCGGAGGGGTGCAGATCGGCCACTTCGTCGAGGAACAACACCCCCTGATTGGCCAGTTCGAAACACCCTCGGCGGTCGGCGGTGGCACCTGTGAACGAGCCTTTGCGGTGCCCGAAAAGCTCGCTGACCGTGAGGTTCCCCTCCTGGAACTGGGGACAGTTCACGGCCACGTACGGCTTGCCCCGGCGCGGGCTCAAGAGATAGATGGCCTGAGCAAGGGACTCCTTGCCGGCGCCGCTTTCGCCGGTGATCAGGACGGGAGCCTCGAACGGCGCGATCTTCTCAATCTTGTGGTGAAGCTCCTGCAGCCGAGCGGAAAGCCCTACCATGACCACGGTCTTTCGTGCTCCCCACTCGGCGAACGACAGGCGCGCCGCCAACTGAGCCGCCGCCGTCATGCACGCGTCCGGGTGCGGTGGCAGGAGCACTCCTGGTAGGGCACAGCCGAAGAGATGGGCGGCGCCTTCCCGTACCACGTCTACAGTCCTTGCCGCGCGGCCGATTGACCGGCGCAGGCTGGTCCGATAGCCTGCCTCGGGAACAGGCCGGGCGCACCACGCCGCCGCGTTCCTGTGGAGGAGCAATGGTCGACGAGGACAGCGACTTTTCGGTCCGCTTTGCCGCCGGAGAGTTCATCTTTCGCGAAGGGGACGGTGGAGATACCATGTTCATCGTTCAGGAGGGAGAGGTCGAGATTCTCAGGGAGGTTCACGGGCGCGAGGCGCGTCTCGCCGTGCTGGAGGAGGGTGACTTCTTCGGCGAGATGGCGCTCTTGGAGGGGTTGCCGCGCGTCGCCTCGGCCCGCGCGGAGACCGACTGCGTGCTGCTGCGCATCGACGAGTCCACCTTCGATCACATGATCCACTCCAACCCCGAGATTCCCGTCCGCATGCTGCGCAAGCTCTCCCAGCGCGTGCGCCAGCTCGGTGAGACGCACGTAGACGGACCCGCCCCTGCGAGCGGCCCGGTCGCTGAACCTCCCACGCAGCCCGTGCGCGAGTCGCGGGCGGTGACGGCGAGACTGGTCCACGAGGCGTCCGGACGGGAGTACCCGGTGCCTGCCAGCGGCGACACCTGCGTCGGGCGGTACGATGCCGCCACCGGTTTCCAGCCGGAGGTGGATCTGAAGGCCGTTGACGACCGCCGCTCCACCTCGCGGCGACATGCCAGGATCGCCCACCGTGAGGGTCGTTTCTTCCTGCGTGAGGAGATGGGCACGGCCAACGGTACCTTCGTCGCCGGGCAGCGCGTCCGCACCGGCGTCGAAGTCGAGCTGCACGACGGCGACGAGGTTCGCTTCGGCTTCGTGAAGATGACCTTCCGGACATCGTGAAATGCCCCGCGTCACCATTTCCTGACCGGGAAGATCGGAGAGTCGGGGAGAGAGGCAGCGGCGCACTCACCCCCCCGACTTCTTGGTCGCCTTCTTGGAGCCGGGCTGAGCGGCACCCAGCAGGCGGGCCGCCAGGTCGGTGACCAGCTCGACGCGGCCCCTCTCTCCGCCGGCCGTTCGGACCCCTGCCACGGCATCGCCGCGCGCCGCGACCACCGGCAGCGAGCCTTCAAGCCCGGCGAGCGCGAGGGCGCGGCGCGTGTCCTCGGCCACACCGCACACCGCCATGGCGCCGCCCAGGCCCTCCAGCCGCTTGCAGAGCATGAGCAGGACCCGCAAGCCTGCGCCGGAAACCTCGGTCGTCCGCGCCAGGTCCACGACGACGCGGCGTTCGCCGGCCTCCACCAGCCGCATGGCGCGCAGCTGCAAGTCGGCGGCGGCTCCGACATCAAGGCGGCCCTCAGGAACGACGATCAGCACGTTCCCGTCGCGTTCTTCAAGCATCTCCACGGTCGTGCCCCTTGCTCGCCAGGCCGAGAACGACACCCTCGGGATCGTCCCGGCCAGGGATTCGGCAACTCCTAGAACCGAAACGCCAGCCCGAAGGTAATCTCGAACTGGGACATGGAGTTCGGGTAGGCGTAGGTGTAGGTGCAGGGGCCGGTGCAGTCGAGGTTGGCGAACTGATAGGTTGCCGTCGTCTTGGGGTCGGTGTCGGTGAAGTAGTACCGCCCCTCGAAACGCGCCGCCAGGGTGTCGTTGAAATCGAGCTTGATGCCGGCCCCCACGCTGGCCGACGCGCGCGTATCGTTGGGCAGCGGGAGGCGGGGCACCAGGCGGGTGGCGCCAGCGCTCGCCGCCAGAAAGCCTCGCGTCGGCCCGGCCTTGGTGTGCCATGCGATTCCCAGGTGGTAGTAGGTGACATCCATATCAAGCACGTGGGTGTCGCCGGGAACGACGAAGCCGCCGGGAGTTTCGCCGAAAAGTCCCTGCGTATCCTTGAAGCTGGTCGGTTGATGGCTGACCAGCAGTTCCACCTGGGCTGCGGCGCTGGTGGCGATGCCGAAGCGGATCCCCCAGGCGCCGCTGGACGAGATGCCCACGTCGTAGTCCTGATGGCGAATGGCGCGCTCCTCGAGAAACATCTCGCCACCGAACCGGTATCCAACCGTTGGGGTGACCTCGAAACGGAGGGTCTGCGCGGCGCCCAGCGCCGGAAACAGCAGGACGAAAGCAACGATCGGCCGTAGCATGTGCTCCCACCTCCTTATCCTCCGGCGCCCCGCGCGGGCCCGGAGGCGTCTTCCCGCTGGCGTGGAGTCCTTCAGCCTGTTGAACGACTGCAGGCCCACCCAGATGCTCCCACGCGAAGTGAACGCAGTCTAGCACACCTTTGGGGAGCGGTGTCCCTGGGATGGGGGCGGGAGGGGGCGCGGTCACGGACACGGGCACGGGCACGGACACCGACACGGGCACGGACACCGACACGGGCACGGACACCGACACGGGCACGGACACGG
>JBBINC010000043.1:0-18248 GCA_037444085.1 Acidobacteriota bacterium
GGGGGCGCGGGGGGCTGGAGCGAGGGCGGTTGGGTGGGCTAAGAGCGGAGCCCCCAGCTCAAGAGAGCTTGGGGAGCCGGCGAAACCCAGCGGCAAAAGTACACCGACTACTGGTCACGGTCGCAGGTACGGTCACGGGCCTCGGCGGTGGCGAAATGAAAGCGCCCCCTGCGCAGGGGGCGGAGAGCAAGGAAAGGGGGAAAACCAAGGGGATTATGGCATCTCGGGCGCTGGCGCGCGGTGCGCTGGCTCACATATCCGACCGGCGCAGTACCACCAGCGTCCGGTCGTCGTGGGGCGGTGCACCACCGGTAAAGGCGGCGACATCGCGGAAGGCTCCATCCACCAGCTCGGGCAGGGGATCCAGGCGATGCGCCGCAACGTAGCGTGCCAGCCGTTCCAGGCCGTAGTCATCGTCTCCTAGGGCCGCCGGGGCTTCCGTAAACCCGTCGGTATAGGCAACAAGCAAGGCGCCGGCCGGCAGAACCGTCCGCCGGGCCGTGAAGGTCGAGCCCTCGAGAAGCCCGAGGGGCGGCCCGGTGGACTCCAACGTGTGCACGCCGCCGTCGCGGCTGACGACGATCACCGGGTTGTGTCCCGCCGAGACGTAGTTCAACTCTCCCTCTGACCGCAGGCAGGCCAGGAAGACGGTCGCGAACTTGTTGTCCGGCGTCGCTTCGAGCAGGTGGGCGTGCAGGCGCGCCGCCACGTCCTCGGGAGCTGGACACCCCTTCGCCATGACGCGCACGGCGGCGTGGAGCGACGCGGCCATCAGCGCCGCCGGCACGCCCTTGCCGGCGATGTCGGCGATCATCATGAGGACGTCCTCGCCGGTGGAGACCAGGTCGTACACATCCCCACCCACCTCGCGACTGCTGTCCGCCCGGGCCAGAACCTCGTACCCTGGCGGCACCGGGAACCTCGCCGGAAGCAGCTGCCGCTGGATCTCGCCGGCCAGCTCCAGCTCCCGCTCCAGCCGCTGGCGGTTGAGGTCCTGGCGGTGCAAGACCGCGTTCTCGAGCGCCACCGCCGCCTGCGAGGCGAACAGCGCCACGGTCTCCGCGTCGGTGGCGGAAAACGGCGCGATGCCTCCACGCACCTCGCGCTCCGCCAGCACCAGCAGGCCCAGCCGACCGCGCCGGCCGCAGATCGGCACGGCCAGGCGCCCCGCCTTCACGAGCCCGCCCTCTCCGAGCGCCTGGATCTCGCTGCCGCTCATGACTTCCCCGCCCACGCGCGCGACCGCTACCAGTTCGCCCAGGGGAATGCCGCTCCCCTCCTCGGTCAACCCCGGCGCCAGCCAGACCTCGCCGCGCCGGGCGTCCAGGAGGGCCGCAGCGTGCCACAGCAACTCCTCGGCGATTCGCCTGGGCTCCAGGGTGCCTCCCAGCGCCTCGGCGATGGCGCGCAGGGACTCAACCTCCCAGAGGCGGCGGCGCTCGCCAAACCGCGCCTTCTTGAGCTCCTCGCGCACGACCCACGACTCGAGGACCATCCCGGCCGCCAGACGGGCAGGTGGGTCCAGCGGACTGCCTCCCGCCAGTTCCAACCAGAACGTGTCGCGCCCGGCGGGCAGAAGAACCCGACTGCCCGGCAGATCGGCGTCACCGCGCCTGACGATCACCTCCTGGTCACGACCCAGCGCGCCGCCGCTCGCGCCGGTCTCGCCCATCAGGCGCTCGAGAACCTGCTCGGGAAAGGCCCGCCCACCCTCACGGGTCTGCCGCTCCGCAAGGGCCAATACTCGTTCGGCGAGCGTCATGGTTGCGAAGACAGCGCCGCCAGCGCCTCGGCGCGGTCGGTAAAGATCCTGGTGTACTGCGCCAAGCCCATGATCTGAAACGTCTTGGCGATGGAGGGAGAGAGCGCACAGAAGGCGAGTGTGCCGTCCGCCTCCATGATCTTCTCGAGCATCTCGAGAAGCAGCGAAATCCCGATGGAATTGATGATCCGCGTGCTGCCAAGGTCGAGGAGGAGAACCTGGTGGCCCTCGCCGAGGAGAGTCCCGGCGGTCCCGGCGATCGCTTCGCCGGCCTCGTTATTGATGTAGCCGCCCACCTCCAGCACGGCCAGCCGCCCATCGCGGTGCGCCAGCTTGAGCTCGAAGGTCTCCACTCTCACGCCTCCTTCCGCTTCCTGGTCAGGCGAACGCGGGTCAGGCCTGGCGCGGACTTCACATCCACCTCATCCATCAAATGGCGCATGAGTTCGATTCCCCAACCCCGCTTTCGTGCGGCGTGCAGCTTGGTCTTCAAATCGGGCTGCGGCACCACGCGGGCGTCGAAACCGCCGCCGTGGTCAGTGACCGTGATCTCCAGACGCGACGGCAAACCCTCATGGGCCACCACCTCCACCTCCACCGCCCCCTGACCGTACTCGAGGGCATTGAGGCACGCCTCAACCACGGCCAGCTTGATCTCGGCAAGCGTATCATGGGAGAATCCGACCCGCTCTCCCAGCAGATCGATGAGCGGCACGGCCGCCAGCTCCGCGTGGGGTTCGCGCGGAATGGTGATGCGGCGGCGATTGCCGTCATCCATGACGTGACTCCCTCTCCCCGTGACCTAGAGCGCCAGCAGGAGATGCAACAGCCGCACGGACAGCTGCAGAACCGAACCCGCCGTCTCCCACACGGCGGCATCGGCCGGCGCCACGGTCGCCGCCACCACCGCCCAGGGATGAGTGAGAGGCTCGAGAAGGCGGCTGGCAACGGTGAGCGGCGTCATGATCATCACCGTAAGCAAAGTTCAGGCCAAAATCTCTAAGTACTTGAGGGAAAATATGAAAACTCGAATACCGGACGATCAGAAACGGATTCAAACGTCGCGTTATGCAACAGAGGCGTCCGGTCATTCTCGCCTCCGACGTCGAAATCGCGCTCTTTCAACGTTTTCAGTGTCTTTGTGGCGTTCTGCAACATGTGTTGCATTCCACCTCGCGAGCATGCGGTATAGCGTCGACCGGTCGACGCCCAACGCCCGTGCCGCTGCCGCCCGATTGCCGCGGTGGGCATGCAACACGCGTTGCACGTGAGCTTGCGCCACCACGTCGAGCGTGTCGCCAGCGGCCCCAGTGGGAGGCTCGCCCCTGCCCAGGGCCAGCCGCACATCCCCCGGTTCCACCCGCGCAGAGGGACACATCGCCACCGCCGCCTCCAGGACGTTCTCCAGCTCGCGAACGTTCCCGGGGTAGTCGTGGCGCAGAAGGACCTCCAGCGCTCCCCGCGACAGCGTCACCCTCGGCCGCCCGAGGCGGGCCCCGTGCAGGCGCAGGAAGTGGTGGGCCAGCAGAGGGATGTCCTCGCGGCGATGGCGCAGAGGAGGCAGCGCCAGCTCCACCACCTTGAGCCGGTAGTACAGGTCACGGCGAAACTCCCCTGCCTCCATCATGGTTTCGAGGTTCCGGTTGGTGGCCGTGACCAGCCGAACATCCACCTTCACCACGCCGCGCCCGCCAACCCGTTCCACCTCCCGCTCCTGCACGACGCGCAGCAGCTTCGCCTGCAGCACCGGGGACAGATCCCCCACCTCGTCGAGGAAGAGCGTCCCGCCATGGGCCAACTCGAGTTTGCCCACCCTCGCCGTCACCCCCGTGGCGACTCCGGCCTCGATGCCGAACAGCTCAGCCTCCAGCAGCGTCTCTGGCACGGCAGCGCAATTCAGCGGGAGAAACGGGCCGCGACTGCGGGCCGAGAGCGCATGGATCAGGCGCGCCACCCGCTCCTTGCCGGTCCCCGACTCGCCGCGCACCAGCACCGACACGTCGGCCGCAGCGACGCGCCGCACCAGTTCCAGCACCCGGCGCATCGCCGGCGACTCGCCCACCAGCCCTTCCTCGCCTCCTGCCGAAGCGCGCAGCGCCCGGTTCTCGTCCTCCAGCACCTGGCGCTGCCGCTCCACCTCGGCGAAGGCGCGCGCCGAGGCGACGCTCGGAGCGGCGAGAAGCGCCAGCGAGCGCAGAAAGACGGCGTCCTCGTCGTCAAAGGGTACCCGCCCGCGCCGCGCTTCCTTGTCCGCCACCGCCACCACCCCGACCAGGTCGTCCTGCCACATGCACGCCGCAGCCAACAGTTCATCGAAGGACAGATCGAAGACGCGGCCCCGCAGCCGCGCCACGCCGCCGCGACGCACTTCGTGCAGCGCCTGCGACGCGATGATCGAACCGGTGCGCCCGCGCTCCAGCGGCCACCCGATGGCAGCGAAGCTGGCCACCTCCAGACCGGGCAGGAGCGAGACGGCAAACCCCGCGCGGGCATCCAGCAGCCCCACGGCGCGCTGGCATAGCTCGTCAACCACCTCCTCTTCCCGGCGCGAGCCGGCCAGCGCCAGCGACAATTCCAGCACCGTCTCGAGACGGGCGCGGCGCCACCCCTCTTGCGAGCTACGCACGCGCCGCTCCCGCGAAGCGAACTGCCACCACGGTAATATCGTCGTAGGGCTCAGCTCCCGCGGTGTACGAGGCCAGCGTCGAGCGCAGGCGAGCGACCGTCGCCGTCGGCGAGCCGGCAGTGTCGGCCACGAGCTGCACCAGCCGCTCCTCCCCGAACGGCTCGCCACTGCGGCCGCGGGCATCGGTCAGACCATCAGAGTACAACAGCAACATGTCGCCGGCCTCCAGCGTCGCCTCGCGAAGATCCCACTCACCCTCGCGCAGGGCTCCCAGCGGCAGCCGGTGCTGCGGTGCCACAAGCTCGACCACCTCGCCCGACGGGCGTCGCAGCAGCGGGGCCGGCTGCCCGGCGAGCGCGAAGCGCACACTCCCATGTCCATCGACAAGGAGATACGCCAGCGCCACGAAGAGTCGGGGCTGGGGGTTGTACAGACGCCGATTCGCGGTGGCCAGCAGTTCCTCCGGGCTGGTGCCGGCCAGCGCCGCGGTGTGCAGAACCTCGCGCGCCGCCACCATACGCATCGCGCCGGCCACCGACTTTCCCGACACGTCTCCCAGAATCAATGCCGAGGAACCCGGCTGCGGACCGGGGAGCACATCGTAGAAGTCTCCCCCCACCTGCTGGGCGGGTTCGCAGTGGGCGGCAACCTCCCACCCGGGAGGCAACACCAGGTTGTCGGGAATGAGCGAGAACTGGACCCGCCGCGCGATTTCCAGCTCTTTTTCCAGCGCTGCCTGGCGGGTTCGCTCCTTGAGCAGTTCGGCGTTCTCCAGCGCCACCGCCGCCTGGTTGGCGAGGGTACGCACCAGCTGCAGGTCCTCTCGCTGGAACTCCGCCTCGGATCGCTTGCCGCCCAGCAGCAGCAGCCCGTACAGCGACCCGCGCGCCGCCAGCGGCACCACCAGTCGCGTACCCACCGCCGCCAACCGGCCGAGCAGGTGTGACGAGCGCTCTTCCAGGAGCTTGACGGTTTCGAGCTGCACCAGACGCTGGGGCCCGTTGCGGCGGGTGACCTCCTCCACCAATACGAGATCCCGCCGGATCGGGCCGATGGCGCCGGCGAGCGAACCGCGCGCCATCAGGCTCTCACCCTCCTGTACGAACAACACCGCCCACTCCAGGTGCATCACCTGGGCGAGGCGGGCCGTGAGGATCTCCTCGATGCGCTCGACGGTGATCTCCCGCACCACCGACTCGGCCATCTCCTCGATGGCGCGCCGCGCGTCGTACGACTCGCGAAAGAAGAAGCGGTCTACCGGCTCCTGCAGGCGCCGGCGCAACGGGTCGAAGAGGGCGAGGATGGCCAGCGCCAGCACCACCGGGTAGTACGGCGACCGGCCCAGGGAGGCGTCCCGAAACAGCAGGTTGAAGGCGGCGATGCCCACCGCATACGCTACCGCCACCACCGCCGTGGTGAGGGTATAAAGCAGCGAACGCCGCACGATCACCCGGATGTTGAAGAACTGGAAGCGCACGATGGCGTAACCGAAGGTGAGCGGCACGATCAACATGGGCATGACGCCCAGGAGCAGAAAGCGATCGTCTCGCAGCAGCGAGGGGAAGCCGACCCCGAGGACAAGGAAGGGAGTGACCCCGAGCACCGTGCCGGCGAACAGCGTGGCGATCTGCCGCCGCTCCCTGCCCTCGGTGGCGCGCAGCATGGAGGCGAAGAGCGCCAGTAAACCCAGGATGAGGTAGTCCCCCATCAACACCCACGAGGGCAGGGGCGCCCCCGACACCATGCGCACACGAATGTCCAGCAGGGCGCCCGCCGCCAGGCTGGCGCCGTACAGCAGCGGCGGAAGAACATAGACGAGGGTGATCAGGCGCGGCGAGTTGAGGAATCGTTCCAGCGCGGTCAGGCCGCGCGCATTGCGTGCGCCGTCGTCGATGGCGCCCAGCGAAATCGTGAAACGACGTGGAAAAACGAGGAAGAAATGCAGAAACGCCGCCGGCAAGGCGAGCAGGGAGAGGTTACCGGTCGTAATGACCAGATGATCCACCCAGGAGTAGGAAGCCGGCCGCAGCCGGCAGACCAGGAACAGCATGAACAGCGTCGCCAGGATGAAGAACACCTGCGCCGGGGACCGCTCCGAACCGGGTGGTTGCTGCAGAAAGACGAACAGCCCGATGAAGAAGAACAGGAATCCGGCAAAGCAGGCATACAGGTACAAACCTGTCCCCAGTCGCCGGGGGCCGAGCAGGACCTCTCGTTCGAGAAGCTGACCGTGCCGTTCAACCAGGTAGGGCACACGATCGCCGATGCGCTGCTGTTGCAGCGCCCGTGCCGCGTCCGCGTGGGACCGCACGATCTGTCGCGCCAGACCGATGATGCGGTCCCCGGGCCGAAGCCCCGCCTCCGCCGAACCCGAACCGGGTCGCACCGACTGGATCACCAGATCGCCCCGGTTGGGGTCCACCACGACCCCGTCGTAGGGGCGGGGGAGGAACATGTCGAGCAAGGACAGACAGGCAATCAGGAAGGCGGCGACACCGACCGTCAGAATGGGCACCACGCCCTGCGGAAGTCGCCGCGCCTGGTCAGCCACAGGCATAGTGTACGCACCTTCGGCGCGACCGGTTGCCCGCCGCACCGCTCGGCGGCCGGCGCACGACCCTCGCAGAGGCGGCTACAATCCACCCGTGCAGCGCGGCCGCTTCATCACGTTCGAGGGCATCGAGGGGAGCGGAAAGTCCACCCAGGTCGAGAGACTGGCGGTTCACCTGCGCCAGCAGGGCGTCCCCGTGATGGCGACCCGGGAGCCCGGCGGCACCGCCCTTGGCGAGCACCTCCGAGCCGTACTCCTGGATCCCGCGAGCGACCCTGCGGCCTCCGCAGAGCTCTTCATCCTCGAGGCGGCGCGGGCGCAATTGGTGGCACGTGTGATCGGACCGGCTCTGCAGCGCGGCACCACGGTGATCGCCGATCGCTTCGCCGACTCCTCGGTTGCCTACCAGGGTGTAGCGCGCGGCCTGGGCATTGAACTGGTCGAACGCCTCAACGAGGTGGCGTGCGCCGGTATCGTCCCGGACCGAACCATCGTCCTCGACCTGCCGGTTGAGGTGGGGCTGCCGCGGGCGCGCTCCCGCCCCTCCACCAACGCCGCCAACCGCCGCTTCGAAGACGAGGCTGACGTCTTTCATCGGGCCGTGGTGGGTGGATACCGCCAGCTGGCGGCGCGCCACCCCGACCGGGTTCAACTGGTCGACGCCCGCGGGAGCGTGGACGAGGTCCACGCGCGGGTGCTGGCCGCCCTCGCCGGGGCGCTGCCATGAGCGAGGCGGCGCCGCCGTCGTACCCGCCAGCGGCGCTGCGGCCGGCCGCCTGGATCGGGGTGACGCGGCTGCTTGCCCGCTGCCTTGAACTGGCGCACACCGGTACCTTGCCCGCCTCGCTGCTGCTGGTGGGCGAGCCGGGGCAGGGGCGCGAAGCACTGGCCGTCGAGCTGGCCGCCGCGCTCACCTGCCGCACGTCGCCCCGCCGGTCGTGCCCCTGCTCCTCATGCGAGCGGGTACGCCGTGGCATCCACCCCGACGTCCACCTGCTGCAGCCGCGCTCGGCTGCCGAGCGGCGCGGCGGGGGGGGCGGCGATGACGACAGCAGCCGAGACCCCAAGAGAACCATCGCCATCGACGACGTACGCGACCTCACCGCAACCCTCGACCGCCACCCCTTCGAGGGCCTTCGACGGGTCGTGATCCTGGATCCGGTGCACACGCCGCCGCTGGGGGTGGACGCGGCCGTGGCCCTTCTCAAGTCCATTGAAGAACCTCCTCCCAAGCTCGTCTTCCTGGCCCTCGCCGGCAACCCGCGCCACGTCCTTCCCACCATCGTCTCGCGCACCGTCGCGGTGCGCGTTCCGCCCCCCACCGGCGATGAAGCGGCGGCGCACTTCGCCGCAGTGTTGGAGATGACTCTCGATCAGGCCCGGACACGGCTCGCCGCGACCGGAGGAGATCTCACCGCCGCATTGACTTTCGCCCACACCGACACCACCGAACTGGTGTCGCTGGCGGCCGCCGCCGTTTCCGGCGACGGCGCGGCTCTGAGCGCCCTGGCTCGGCGCCTCAAGCAGGACGAGACGGCGGTCCCCCTCACGACGGCCATTGTCGAGACCCTCCGCACCGGCGCCACTGCCGACGCCGAGATCCTCCTGGAAGCTGCCGCCGCCTTGCTCACCTCGCGGCGACTGGCCGCAGCGCTGAACATCGGCCTGGAAACGGTGGCGGCCGGCCGGCTGGCGGCGGTCCGTTGATCGGCGTCCGACTCCCTGCCCCGGGCCTGCGTGTCCTTGCCACCTTGCTCCGCCTTGGCGGGGGCGACCCGGCCGCGCGCGGCGGCCACCCGCCGGAGTCGTTGCAGCGCACCATCTTCCGGCGCATTTACCGGCCCCGTGGTCCGGTTGCCCTGGCCCGACTCAATGGCATTTCCCTGCTTCTCCCTACCTGCTTCTTCGCCCCTTTGGCGCTGCGCGGGTTTGACCGCCTCACCACCGCCCGCGTGCGCCGCTACCTCAAGCCCGGCATGGTGGCTGTCGACGTGGGCGCGCACGCCGGCTACTACACCCTCCTGTTTGCGCGCCTGGTGCGCCCCGCCGGCAGGGTGCACGCCGTGGAGCCGGCCCCGGCCAACCTCGCACTGCTGCGCGCCAACCTCCAGCGTCTGGGCCACGCCGCGGTCATCGTCCACCCCTGTGCCGCCGGTGCCGCGCCCGGCACCCGCGAGTTCCTGCTCACCGAACTGGGTGACACCAACTCGTTCTTTGCCCATCCGCTGGCGCCCGCCGTGGGACGGATCGCGGTCGACGTCGCACCCCTCGATACACTGGTTGGGGCGCCCGCGAACCTCATCAAGATCGACGTGGAGGGGGCGGAACTGGACGTCCTCGCCGGCATGCCCGGCCTGCTCGCCGCGAGTCCCTCCGCGGTCTTGCTGGTCGAGTGGAACCCGGCGTGCCTGCGGGCGGCTGGGCGAGCCGCCGAGGAGCTGCCCCAGGCGCTCGTCGATCTCGGCCTCACCGTTACCGTGCTCGACGAACAGAGCGGCCTCGCCCACCCCCTCGACGCCTTTCTCATCACCCATCGCGTCGATGCCCTGCCGCCCACCTGGTTTGCCAACCTGTGGGCCTCCCGCCCGCGCGCCTGAGCCGACTCCCGCCGCCTTCACGGCGGCTTCACGTCCCTGTGGACAATGGGCACAAGCGGTGAGCGGGGTACGAACACGGCCGCCGGGCGCGGGCACCGCCACGGGCATGGGCACGGTCCCCGGTCACCGGCACGGGGCACAGGCACGGGCACCGCCACCACCTCGGCGAGGCGGGCTTGAGAGGTCGAGGCGACGGAACTTGGGCGGGGGGCGACCGAACCCCCGAAAAGGATAGAAAAACGCCGCCGGTGTGTGCCGGCGGCGGTGGAAAGAAGCGGGAGGTCGGTCACTCAAGTCATTTCAGACTGGCCTTTATGGTGGGATCAAAGAGGAACTTCATCAGGTAGGCCAAAGTTGAGTGGTTTGCAAGAGTGGATGCTTGACCGCCGCCCTCCCTTTTCCGCAATCTCAACGGATTATAGAACCTCGGTTCGGTTTTGTCCAGCCCCCTCGCCAGGCGCCGTGTCCAGCTCGATGACCACCTGCTGGCGGGCGCCTTCCTCGACCTCCACGGTCAGCGAGCGCGCCGCGAATCCCGGCGCCAGCGCCTCGACGAGATGCCGGCCGGAAGAAACAGAAAGTCCGCGCTCCAGGCGGCCGAGTTCCGCTGCGGTGCCGACGAACTGGCCGTCGAGGTACACCGCCGCCGTATCCGGCTTGACGACAAGGACCAGCACTCCCCCAGCGGCCGCCGGCCGTGCCTCGAAGTCAGGTGTCAGGTCGGGCCGCAAGCTCGGATCCGGGCGCGCCGGGTCGGCGCGCACCGCGGAAAGGGCGGAGGGCGTCTCAGCGCGCTCGGCGGCCGGCCGGTCCTTTTCGAACACCCTCGCCACCGGCAGGTTGTGCGGTCGGTCGTACCACGCCGCCCTCCGTTCGCCCTTCATGCGGATGAGCTTCAGGTCGACGGGAACGAAGTGGTTCTCCGCGGCATCGATGGCCATGGTGGCGCTCTGGTAGCCACCAAGGCGGAACTCCAGCTCGTAGCGCCCCGGCGGGCGCAGGTAGAGGAAATCGGGGAATCCGTCGAAATCGTCGGCTGTGCCGATGAGCTTGCCGTCCAGGAAGACCAGAGCCTGTTCCGGCGACACGTCGGTGTCCACCACGGTCCATCCGCTTCCCCGGTGCGCGGGGCCCTGCGGCGCCCACGTCGGCCCCCACCACCACCCCGGGTACCACCACCCCCAGCCCAGGTGCACGCGCACGCGGGGGGACGAGGCCAGTACCGGAGTGGCGACCATCGCCAGACCCAGGATCACCACGCCAATCACGGTTCGAGTGCGCATGGTTCGTCGCCTCCACGCCTCGAAGAAGCAAAATCAGTGCCGGCCCGAGCCAAGGCCGCGCACTCGTACGCTGTATTTCACGTCCCCTCCACAGGACACGGCCGGATACAGGCAGGGGAACCCATCGAGGCCGCCCAGCGCTGCGCACCCCAGCGAGCCAGTTGGCGGCTGGCAACGACGTGGAACGCCTCCGCCCGACGCGCGCCGGCCAGTGTCAGCGCACGGAAGGCGCCCAGGCCCTCGGCCACTTCCAGGTACGGCCACACCGCCAGCTGGCTGGCGTAGCAGGCGGCGGCGGCCCGCTTTGCCTCCCACCCCTCGTCCGCCGCCACCAGGAGATTTGGCAGCAGGGCCGCACTCACCTCGAAGCAGGCAACGTGCCGCGGGCCACGCTGTCGGAGGCCGCCCAGGGTGAGACGGCGCACCGCCCGCTGCACCGCCAGGGCGAGCGCGCGGTGGTCGGGGTGAAGTTCCACCGGGGAGGGAAGCAGCACGGTGTCCGCCGCGCTCGTCGCGAGCAGTCGAAGCAGGCGCCGCATGAGGGCCGCGTCGCCCGGACGCAGCGAGCGATCCGCCAACCCCCACAGTTGCAGGTCAGTCACGCCAAGGATGGCGGCGGCCCGCCGCGCCTCGCCGGCGCGCACGCTGGCGTCGCCCTGGGCCGCGCCGTCCGTGAGCATTGCGACCTCGATCTGCACACCGGCGCGCGCAGCCATCGCCACGGTGGCCCCCGGACCGAGCGTCTCGTCGTCGGGATGGGGTGCAAGCACCAACCAGCGTGCTCCTGGGGGAAAGCCGGAAATGAACGGGACCAGTTCGGCTTCCAGAGGGAGTCGCCGCGTCATCCGAGCCTCCGTCTCGACGCCAACCACAGGCACCCCGCCAGCCCCAGGCAGGTCAGCACCACGCCGCCGGCCAGCCCGGGGGGCGCGTAGCTCCATTCCACTACGTGCTCCCCCGCCGGTATCACCACTCCCATCGCCCCCAGGTTCGCCGTTAGCATGGGCACCTCCCGGCCATCCAGGATGACCCGCCAGCCGGCGGCGCGCGGCACATGCAGCACCGCCAAAACCTCTCCGTCGGCGCGAACCTTCACCCGCCAATGGTAGGGGCGCTGGTCGAGCACCGAGAGCCTGCCTTCGCCTCCCAGCCGTGGCTGGGCCCCCTCCACGACCGCCGTGGTGGCGAAGTCGACGTCTTCCCAGCCGCCGGTGCCCGCATCTCCGGGAGGCGGCAGCGCTCGTCGCGCCAGCCGCACGATCGGCAGCGACCTCTTGTTGGCGTAGATGCGGCCCCCCTCCCCTCGCCACACCTCCAGCCACGAGGCCGCCGGCGCGGGCGGGACGCCCGCCGGCGGTGTCACCAACCACTGCACCCCCCATGCCCCCGCGAGCCCTGCCCACGGCCGCGTCACCTCCCCGGCGAGATCAGCCCCTTCCGCGCCCAGGGCAGCGTGCAGGCGGGCCAGGGTTCGCGGCCGTACCGGGTCGTGGGCGCGCAGGTCGGCCAGCCCCCAGCGTGCCGCGACGTTCGCCGGCAAGGCTGGGCCGAGACCGATTACCCGCTGCTCCTGCCCCGCGGCCAGACTCACCAGTACTTCGATCGCCTCACCCTCGGGGGGGCGCGGCGCCACCCCCGGCAGCACCTCCCATCCCTGCGCCACCGCCTCGGCGGCCGCCAGCAGCGGCAACGCCGCGCCACCCGCGGCGGGCAGTAGCGGCGACAGGGCGGCCACCGCCCCGGGCAGAAACGCTGTGCGCAGCGCCGCCGGGTGGAGGGGGCGCGGTCCGGGCACCAGCGCCGCAATCACCACCGCCACCTGCACTGCCCCCGCGGCCAGCGCCAGCCGCGACGACCGCGACGACCTCGGCCGGCGCAGCCAGGCGTCCAGCCCCAGCGCCCCCAGCATGGTCACGGCCAGCGGCAGCAGGAACGCTGCTCTTACCCAGGTCATCGTGCCCAGGCCAGGCAGGGATGCGAGCAGCGAGGTGAGCAGCGGCGGCTGGAACTCCAGCACCAGCGCACCGACGGCAAGCGCGGCAAGTCCCCCGGCGACGCGGCGGTGTCGCCGGCGGACTCCTCCCGCCAGCAGGAGCACCAGCGGCACGGTTCCGGCCGACGCGGCAAACGGCGCCGCCGGGAAAGATAGCCGCCAGGTTCCATCAGCCGGGTGACCGTCCCGCCACGGCACCAGTGCCTGGGCCACCAGACGCGCCTTCACCGGCGGTGTGAGCCACTTGAAGGGGTATAGCGGCTCGGCCGTCGACCCGGCCAGCTTGGAGGAATCACGGATCGCTGCCAGGGTAGGCAGCGCCCCTACCCCGGCCACCGCCCCCAGCAGCAGCATGGGAGCGGCCAGCCGCCTGAGCCTGCGCCTCCGCCCCCACCCCACTACAAAGCCCATCGCCCCCGCGGCCACGAGCAGGAAGACGGCGCTTTCCGGGTGGACCGACCAGCCGCACAGCACCCCCAGCAGCAGCGCCGCCAGCGCCGCCGCCCGCCGGCTGCCCCGCAGCGTCCCGAAAAGCGCCCACAGCACCCAGCCGGAGGCTGCCACCACCCAGGCCAACGGCACGACCAGCCACGACAGCAGGTACAGGTTGAACGCCCAGCCAGCCCCGGCCGCGATCACGGCGGCTGGGCGGACGCCGAGCCGGAGCAGGAAGACGGCCACACCCAGGCCGGCCAGAACGAGCTTCCACACCGCCATCACCACGGTGCCGCGCTCGGCCCCCAGCACCCACACCGGCAGATGCAGGGGGAACGGCAGGCCGGTCTGCCCGTGGGCGAGCAGGCCGGTGCCGCCGCCGATGCGGTCGCTCAGCCAGGGGGGCTGACCGGCGCGGAGAAGACGCCGCACCTCTTCCCACCAGACGTGAAACTGCAGAGGCAGATCGGTCTGCTCGGGCGAGCCCGGGTGGGTGGCGGACACTCCCCAGGCAGCGGATCCCGGCACACCGGCCCCGAGGACGGCGCCGCTCACCGCCACCCGGCCCAGCAGCAACGCGACACCAACGTCCACCAGCAGGAGGGTGAGAAGCAGCACCCGCCGGCGACGCACCGCCAGATGGACGGCGGCGACCGGCAACAGCGCCCAGGCGAGCGTGGCCAGATCCATGCTCACACCAGATCGGCGTCGCCCATGGTGACGTACAGCCGGCGCAGGACGCCGGTTCCCACCGCGGGAGTGAACGATCGCGCCATCAGCAGCATGGCGGCGGGCGGCGGCTGCCGCCGCCACCCCAGCCGACTGATCACTTCCGCCGCCTCTTCGTCCCCCTCCAGCCACATTTCCAGCGTGGTGGCACCAGCGCGCCGTGCCAGCTCCACGGTCGCGCGATCCAGGGCGGCGAGGGCGCCGCCCTGGGCGCCGTCCCACACCAGCTCGGCCCACGCCAGGCGATGCTCCTCGACGCGAACCACCGCCCAGGCGTGCACCACTCTCCGTCGTACCGCCGCCAGGTGCAGGTAGTCCACCCGGGGCCGTCCGGTGAACCGGCGCGCCAGCCACGCCGCATCCCGCACCACCGCCACCGGGTAGCGGGCAGCCGAGGCGACCCACAACGCATCCAGCCTCTCGTCGGGCGCCACCGCGATCACCTCGTGGCCGGTGTACCAGGCCGTGCGTCGCCCGGGCAAGCGTCGCCACACGCCGGCGTCGGCAAGGCGCTCGAACCCCAGGCGATCGGCGAAGATGCGCGCCGAGCGCAGGCCGGGAAAGACGTAGGAGACGGCCAGCCGCTCCTCGCCGCAGCAGGCTGCGTGGAACGCCTGCGCGGTGCTGCTGTACAGTCGTTGACCCTGACACTCCGGCACCGCGAAGGCGTCCACCCCCTGGCCCGCCAGGATCCGCCGGCCATCGACCTGCATGAGCACCGGGACGGCGGCGTAGTGGGCCAGGACGTGGCCGGAAGAGTCGACCGCGACCCAGATAAAACGGCCCGGCGGCCCGGGAGGGAACTTCCAGCGCCAGTCGGCCACCTCTCGCCGCAGGGAGAAGGCGCGGTTGAACGCTGCGTTGACCTCCCCCTCGTCACCCGGCGCGAAGGCGCGGATGGTGACACCGTTCATCCCGCCGTCCACTCGTGCTCCACCACCAGATACCCCGGCTCCCAGCGAGGCGCCGCGGCACGCACCCCGCCCTTGCAGGTGAACTGATCGATGACCTGCAGCCCGCTCTCGTCCAACAGATAGGCGATGACGTCGAGGCGGCCGCGGCGGAACGGCGAGGCGGGCAGGTGCAAGGCGACCTCCTGATCGCGCTCCCCCACCAGCGCCGGCAGGCCGTCAGCGCGGGTGTAACAGTCGGCCAGACACAGCCCCCCCTCCTCCAGAAACGCTACCACGACGTGCACGGGCAGCCCCGCCTCGCGCCTGGAAAAACGCACCACGACGTGCAGCGGCTCGCCCGGCTGCACCTCCCGCCCCGACGGGCGGACCTCCACGGCGGTGAGGCGGGCCAGCGCCTCGCCGGCGGGCGTGGTGGCAGCTCCGCCGCGCTGGCGCCGCCCGGCCCGCAGGTAGTCCTCGTAGGCGACGATGACATCCCGCGACGCGCCGCTCGCCGCCACCCGGCCCTGGCGCAGCCACACCGCGCGCTCGCAGAACTCGGCCACCTGGTAGAGGGCGTGGGAACAGTACAGCACCGTACGCCCCTGACTCTTGAAGCGCACCATGCGCTCAATACACTTGCGCTGAAAGGCGCCGTCGCCCACCGCCAGCACCTCGTCCACCACCAGCACGCGCGGCTCGACGTGCGTGGCGACGGCAAAGGCCAGGCGCGCCGCCATCCCCGAGGAGTAGGTTCGCAAGGGCCGGTCCACCACCTCGCCAAGCTCGGCGAAGGCGAGGATGTCGTCCAGCCGGTGGCGCATCTCTTCCTCCGGCACGCCCACCAGCGCCCCGTACAGCAGGGCGTTCTCGCGGCCGGTGAACTCGCCGTGAAAGCCCAGCCCCAGCTCGAGCAGCGCCGCCACCGGCGGTTGCGCGGTCACGCTACCGGCATCGGGCCGCCCGATCCCCGCCACCAGGCGCAGCAGGGTCGTCTTGCCCGAACCGTTCTCGCCCACCAGGCCCACGGCCTCGCCCGGGGTGGCGTCGAGATCCACACCGTCCAGGGCGCGCACGGAGCGCAGGCCGCCGGTGATGCCGAGCAGCGCCAGGGCGCGGTGGCGCCGGCGCGGAAACACGGGGTAGCTTTTCACCGCCCCGCGTACTTCGACCGCCAGTTCGCCTGCCGCCACGGCGCAAGGCTAACACACGACGCTCGCTCGCAGATGGCAACGGCCCGCCGGGCGGCGGGCCGTTGCAGCGGTTCGATCGAAGACCAGATCAGTCCGTGTCTGGCTGGGCGAGGAGGAAGAACGAGTCATTGGTGAGGTTGTCGTTCACCGAGCACCCCACCAGCGCCAGCACCCCGGCGTCCACGTCGACCTTCAGCGTGATCGAGCCGAGGTTCTCTTCCTTGTCCAGACCGAACAGGGCGGTGATGGGGTTGAAGCGGCTGTACTGGCGCGCCCCGAAGCCGGTCAACCGCTTGCTGTAGGTTTCCCCGTTCTCGGTGTACAGGGTCAGCGTGATCCCCTTGCCGCCGCCCCACCCCGAGGGAGACGGATTGATGATCGTGAGGTTGGTGCGGAAGCCCGACTGCGTGCCGTCGTGTTCGGCGCCCTCCACCCACAGGGTGGTGGAGAGCGACTCGGGCAACCACACGTAGTAGATCGGCACCGCCTGCCCGAAGGTGCCGCCACCGGCCGGCTCGGTGAAGGTGCGGGCGCCGATGAGCGGCAGGCGCTCCCCCTCCTGGGCGGTGAACCACATCGTCGCCACCGTGTTGCTGAGGATCGGCGTGAGGTGCATGACGATGTCATCGAGGCTCGCCGCCTCGCCGGCAGCGATCGTCACGTTGCCGGTGAACACCTTGTTGTCGCTGGTGCGAGCCAGAATCGAGGTGGTCAGCGGCACCGCTCCCGGGTTGAACACGCGCACCCGCGACTGCCAGAGGGCGAACGGCGACTGCAGGTTCACCGCCACGTCGGGCACCACCAGCGCCAGCGGCGCGCACGGCTTGCCCCCCACCACCACCGGCTTGGTCATGGTGGTGGAGGTCGTGGCACCCCGGCGGGTGACGAGCTTCACCTCGTAGGTGCGGCCGCACGCGTAGGTGTGCTGCACCTCGCTCGCCGTGCCCTTCAAGGTGTTGCCATCGCCGAAGTCCCAGTCGAACTCGGACGGATCACCCACCGGCGCCCCGGTCTCGGCGCGGAAGGTGGCCGGCGAGCCGGCGATGAGGGAGCCGACCGTGCCGAAAGTCGCGAGCACCGGACGGGTGTCCTTGTAGACCCGCACCTGCTTGAGCAGTTCGGCGGGCGAGCCGGCGCAGTTGTTTACCTTGAGGCGCACGTTCATGTCCTGGTAGGTGGCGCCGCTCACCGCACTCCAGGTGTGCTTCACCTGACTCAGACTCGGCCCCTCAACGACCTTGGACGGGTTCTGCTGGAAGTCCGCCCAGCGGTAGTACTCGGGGGGTCCCCCCAGACCGGTGTAGGTGAGCGTAACCTCCTGGCCGGCGTACGGTTGCTCCTGGCTCGGGAAGTAGGGATCAGGCCCCTTGGGAGCCCAGTCGAAATCGGGCTGTGGGGCGCTCACACCGCACAGGCTGAAGATGAAGGTGCGCGTCGCCGACGGGGTGGACTGACTGCACGAGTCCTTGGCCACAACGTACCAGGAGTGCGTACCGGCCGACAGCCCGCTGACCGAGGTCTGCAGGGTGGTCAGGTTCGAGGCGCGGATGGCGCCATCGACGAAGACATCGTAGGTAAACGGCGCCTGCCCCTGCGTGGGGGCTGCCCACTGCAGCGTCACCGCCGTGCCGCTCACCGTGGCGGCGTTGGCGGGACTGGTAAGGGCCGGAGCACCGAGCGTGCCGCAGGCGGAGACGATGGTGAACGGGATGGCGCTGGACGACTGCGAGTTGCACGGGTTGGTCGCCGTCACCTGCCAGGTGTAGTTGCCCGGCGTGGTCACGGCCGCTGAGCAGCTGGTGGTGCTGGAGGAACACCCGCCAACCCCGATGGGACCGGCCTTGAGCTGCACCGCGTAAGTTATGGGCGGGGTCCCGGAGGACGCTGCCCAGGTGAAGGTGATGCCGCCGGCGTTGAGCGAAGCTCCGGAGGCCGGGCTGGTCGGTGTCGGCGCGGAAGGCGCCGTACACGGCGCACCGATGGTGAAGGTGCGGCTGGCCGAGGCGGTGCTACCGCAGGAGTTACTGGCGGTCACCGTCCACGAGTAGGTGGCCGCCGCGGTGAGGTTCACCGAGCACGACGTGGAGGTGGTGGAGCAACTGCCCGCGCCGATGCCCCCCGCGGAGACCTGCACGTTGTAGGTGATCGGCGCCGTACCGCTGGAGGCGGCCCAGGAGAAGGTCACC
>JBBINC010000043.1:18348-20867 GCA_037444085.1 Acidobacteriota bacterium
AAGGTGTAGGTTCCAGAGGAGGTGTTGGTGAGGGTGAAGGTGTCGCCCGGGAAGCCGCGCGCCTCGATGCCCGTGCCGCCGGTGCACGACGGCGTGCCGCGGGTGGTGAAGCGGGTGATGGTGATGCCCGGGTTGGGGGTGGTGGACAGGCAGCTCGTCTCGATGGTATCCCAGTAGGCGCGGATCTTTGCCCCGCGCAGCGCCCGGTACTGGGTACCGACCAGTGTCAACGCCACATCGGTCGTCAGCTCGTAGGGGTACGCCGGATCGGAGCTGTTCCAGGCCGGCCCGTCACCCACCGGAGTGAACGTGTCGTTACCCACCGCGAAGTAGCGGGCGCGCGCCTTGCCGCTGTCCTTGGCGAGGCTGACCGCCAGCAACTCGCCGTCACTGGCGACGGCCTCGGTGAAGCCCGTATCGGGCAAATCCACGCTGCCGAGGGGCTGGGGACTCGCCGGGTTGGCGATGTCGAAGGCATACACCTTGCGGTTGCCCGACGGGCGCACCGGGATGGTGTACAGGCGCTTGCGGCCGCCCGCCTCGACGATCGCCGTGCGCTTGGTGGACAACCCTCCGCCGTTGATCGCGAAAGCCACTCCAGGGGTTGCAGATCCATTGATGGTAGCGACCAGCGACGGCGCCGACGGGGTGGAGATGTTGTAGATGAACAGTGCCCCCTGGGAATAGCCGAAAGCCGCTCCGAACGCGTAGAGGTACCAGGAGCTGCCGTCCTGGACGACATCGAAGTACTGCGACGACGTCGGCAGGCTGGAGAGCACCGCGACGCGGGTGAGCGGCGGCGTGCCGGTGCCGTCGCCCAGGTCGACGATGGCCACGTCGCCGGTCTGCTGCCCTGGGGGACCCAGGTACTTGCCGACGGCGTAGTAGCGTCCGCCCACCTGAAAGAGCTGAGCCCTCCACATCCAGGTGTCCGGGGAGCCGGAGCCGGAGGGGAAGGTGAACTGGGCAACTTTGGTCAGGCCGGTCACCCTGCCGGCAGCGTCCCAGGTGAGGCGGAACACCACCCACCCCTCGGACGTGAACGAGGCG
This sequence comes from Acidobacteriota bacterium, assembly GCA_037444085.1. Lineage (GTDB taxonomy): Bacteria > Acidobacteriota > Thermoanaerobaculia > Thermoanaerobaculales > Thermoanaerobaculaceae > CALEVZ01. The sequence goes on from JBBINC010000043.1 coordinate 19,399, forward strand.
ACGCCGTACGGGTAGCCCGAGCGCACGGCCACGTGCTGCAACGGGTACTCGTTGTGGAGGTACACGGCGCCGCCCGTCCAAAGACTCGCATCGACCAGCAGCGTCGGTTTCACCGGGCTGGTGGGGTCGTAGACGTGCACCCGCTTGCCCACCCCGGCAAAGATGTTGGCGCGGCCATTGAAAGACGCGCTGACTTGCGGGAACATGCGCGGAGCACCAGTGCGGTCGCGGTTATCCCCGCCCAGCACGAACTCGTCGAAGTACACTCCCCGGGGGGTCCCGCACTGCGCTGCGGCCGCCGAGGCCAGCAGCAGCGCCGCAACTCCCGCAAGACAACTACGCACCAGGACGTTTCCTCGCTCCATGAACTACCTCCATCTGCCAATGTACGTCCCTCATGGCTCCCCGGTCAAGTTTTTGGGCGCGCACGACTAGTGACCCCTCTCACGCCCCCGTCCCGCCCTCCCCGCGAAAGCGTGACCCACCTCACGCCGGACTCGGAGCACGCACAGCCATGTGTCAACCGTCAAATTCCTCGGCAGCCGCTCCTGGGGCGGCGTCTGGGCGCTCAACGAGCTCTGGCGCCAGCTCGGCATCGCCAAGGTGGTCCGCTCGCTGCTGAGGACCCACCCCAACGAGATACCGATCGAGCGCCTCCTGTTGACACTCCTCGCCAAGCGGATGCTGGATCCGTCGTCCAAGCTCGCGATCGAGGAGTGGGTTGCCGAGGAGGTGGCGGTCCCTGACCTGGAGTCGGTCCAGGTGCAGCAGCTCTACCGGGCAATGGACTTCCTGCTCAACGCCGCGGGGGAGCTGCAGCACCAGGTCTACTGCGCGGTGGCCGATCTCCTAAGCTTGGAGGTGGACCTGCTGTTCTTCGACACCACGTCGACGTACTTCGAGGTGGAGGAGGAGGACGAGCTTCGCCGCTTCGGGCACTCCAAGGATCACCGGCCGGATCGGCCTCAGGCGGTGATCGGTTTTGCCGTGACGCGCCAGGGGATCCCGGTGCGGGTGTGGGTGTGGCCAGGGAACACGGCTGACGTGTCGGTGATCACGGAGGTGAAGCGCGATCTCATCGGGTGGAAGCTCGGTCGGGTGGTGACGGTGCTGGACCGGGGCTTCGTGTCGGAGGAGAACCTCAAGACGCTGCAACGTGCCGGCGGGCACTACATCGTCGGGGAGAGGCTTCGCGGGGGCAAGGAGGACGTGGGTCGCGTGTTGGGTCGTCCCGGGCGCTACAGGCAGGTCGTCTCGGGGGTCGAGGTCAAGGAGGTGGTGGTCGGGGACGGCGAAGCGAGGCGGCGCTACCTGCTGGTGCGCAACCCCGAGGAGGCAGCACGGGACCGAGCCCAGCGCGAGGCGATGCTCACCGAGTTGCGGCAGCGACTGAAAGCGCTGAAAGCCTCCAAGGGCAGCGAGCACAGCAAGCAGCACTGTGCGCTGCGAAGCCATCCGACCTTCGGCCG
>JBBINC010000044.1:0-20828 GCA_037444085.1 Acidobacteriota bacterium
CCGTGTCCGTGCCCGTGCCCGTGTCCGTGCCCGTGTCCGTGCCCGTGTCCGTGCCAGTGTCGGTGACCGTGGCCGGGAGCGGGTGGGACCCGCCGTCAAGGAAGAATGCCGCCAGGGTGAGCCGGAGGCGGCGGGTTGCGGGGCGTGGAACGATCACCTAGGCTTAGCGCACCCGCGGCACTCCCGCGGGCTGCGGAGGCTTAAGTCCCATGGCTACGTCAAGCGAAAGCCGCACCAACCAGCTGATCGCACTCGAGGAACAGCATGGCGCCCACAACTATCATCCCCTGGACGTGGTGATCGAACGCGCCCGCGGGGTGTGGGTGTGGGATGTCGACGGGAAGAAGTATCTGGACTTCCTGGCGGCATACTCGGCGGTCAACCAGGGCCACTGTCACCCCAGAATCGTGGCGGCCCTGAAAGAGCAGGCGGATCGCGTCACCCTGACCTCACGCGCCTTTCGCAACGACCAGCTGGGGCCGTTGTGCCGGCAGATCACCGAGATGACAGGCTTTGCTCGTTTTCTGCCGATGAACAGCGGCGCCGAGGCGGTGGAGACGGCGGTCAAGGCCGTACGCAAGTGGGGATACAAGGTCAAGGGCATCCCCGACGGTAAGGCCGAGATTATCGTCTGCGAGGACAACTTCCACGGGCGCACCACGACCATCGTGAGCTTCTCGACCGACCCGCAGTACCGCGACGGCTTCGGGCCGTTCACTCCCGGCTTCGTGGTCGTGCCGTATGGCGACGTGGAGGCCATCGCCCAGGCGATCACGCCCAACACCGCAGCGATTCTCGTCGAGCCGATTCAGGGGGAAAGCGGCATCATCGCCCCGCCGGCCGGTTTCCTGGCGCGCTTGCGAGAGCTGGCGACCGCCCAGGGCGTGCTGCTCGCCCTGGATGAAATTCAATCGGGGCTGGGCCGGACCGGCAAGCTGTTCGCCTACGAGCATGAGGGCATCAGGCCGGACGTGGTGATCATCGGTAAGGCGCTGGGAGGCGGCTGCCTGCCGATCTCCGGCATCCTCGCCTCCGACGAGGTGATGGGGGTGTTCAAACCCGGCGACCACGGGTCCACCTTCGGGGGCAATCCGCTGGCCTGCGCCGTGGCTCGTGCCGCCCTCGACGTGCTGGTGGAGGAGGGGATGATCGAGAATTCGGCGGAACTGGGCGACTACTTCATCGATCGCCTGCGCCGGATCGCCTCTCCCCACGTCAAAGAGGTGCGCGGCAAGGGCTTGTGGATCGGGTTCGAGCTCCAGCCCTCGGCGGGAGGGGCGCGGCGCTTCTGCGAGGCGCTCAAGGAGCGGGGGCTGCTCTGCAAGGAGACGCACGTCAATACCATCCGATTCGCGCCACCGCTGATGATCACCCGCGAAGAGATCGATTGGGCGATGCAGCACATCGAGGCGGTGCTCACCGCCGCGTAGCAGGAAAACCTGATGGGCTGAGCGGCCGGGGGGTCGGCATGCCGACCTCCGCCGGCCGCCTTCATGTACGCAGGGTGGTGTGCCGGTTGACGGCCAGAAGGGCGAACACCACGGTGGGTGTCCAGGCGGCCAGGGCAGGGGAGATGAGCGACGATTCTCCAAGCTTGCCGACGATCGCCGTGAGCGCGAAGTAGGCCATGCCCAGCACCAGCGCCAGCCCAATTCCCATCACGGCGCCGCGCCGTCCGATGCGGAAGGCAAAGGGCAGCGCCAACCAGGCCAGCAGCGTCACGCTCAGTGGATAGGCGACCTTCTCGTGCAGCCGCACGCGGAACCGATCCACCTTGTACCCCGCCGCGCGGAGGGTGAGGATGTAACTGCGCAGCTCGGCGAACGACATCTGTGAGGGTTTGCGATACTCGCGGCCGAAGTAGGTGGGTGGAACGGAGATCGGCAGGGTGACCTGATCCGCGTGGCGCACGAAGACCGGACTGCCCGAGGCGAGGAAGCTCCTCGACCAGGCACCCTCGGCTCGCCACTCGCCGTCGCGCCAGGTCGCCCGAGCCGCCATGTGACGGGCACGCAGGTTGAGGTTGTCGTCGAAGACGTAGACCGAGGGGCGCAACAGAGCTTCAGTGTCCGGGTCGTACTGGATGAAATTGACCAGCGTCTGGCCATCGGGGAGGAAAAGCCACTGGTGGTACGTCGCCCGGAACGAGCGCGCCACTCTTCGTCCCTTGATAGTGTCCTCGAGGGCCTGTGCGGTGCGGTTGGCCTGATGCACGAACGAGTCGTCGATGGCGAAGAGGCCGGCGCCGAGCAGCAGTCCCAGCGCCAGCAGCGGGATGGTCACGCGGGTCAGGGACACGCCGGCGGCCTTCAGCGCGATCGACTCGTTATGTCGCTCGAGGAGTGCGGCGGTGCCCAGAAATGCGATGAGGAACGCCAGCGGGACGATGTCACGGAGAATCTGCGGCAGGGAGAAGAGCAGGTACGACAGCACGGTGGCGAAGGCGATGCCGTTGCGCTGGATATCGTCCACCGTATCCGAGAGCTTGACGGCGATGAAGATCGCCGAGATGGCCAGTATGACGAGGACCAGAAAGCCGATGCACTGGCGCAGAATGAGGCGGTCGACAATGCCGGTGAACGGCGTGAACGACGTCCCCGATCGCCCGTCGGGTTCACTCTCGCACCCGGCCGGATTGTCCGCCGTCGGTCCGGGCGCTACGGCCCCGTCACCCCCTTGCGACCTGCGCGTGAACCGCTCCCGCCACCACTCCGCCGTCGCCGCTGGCCAACTTCGGCGCCCCACCGCGAAGCGCCGCGACATCCTCGCCAGCAGGAAGAAGGCAAGCGCCGCCCCCACCAGGTTGGCCAGCCACATTCCCAGCCCCACCGGCACCTTGCCCGAGACCGCCAGTACCTGACCGTTGTTGAGCAGCACGTAGTAGACGACGATGATGAGTACCGACACGGTCAGGCCGTAGCCCTTGCCGCCGCGGCGGTTGCTCAGTCCCAGGGGGACGGCGAGGGCGGCGAAGACCAGGGCAGCGGCGGGGATGGCCGCCCGCTTGTGCAATTCGATGCGGGACTCCTGGCGTTCCAGCGGATGTCCCTGGGGGTCGCGGGAGCGTGCCAGCAGATCCACCGAGTCCGTCTGACGAGCGCCGAGGCGGCGTTCGATGGGCGCGGTGGCGGGCGGCGCGAGAAAAATACGCAACTCGCGGTTGGAGGTCTGCTGGTAGGAGGTGGGGTCGTCGGGGCGCAGCACATGGGAGGTGGTGTCCCGCAGGTTGAGCCAGGCGGTGCCATCCGCCTGATTGAGGTTGAGGTCCCCGGTGTCGGCGACCACTACGCGCTCCTCGATGGGATTGGAGAGGTCGAAGAGCAACACACCCTTCCAGCGCCGCGTCTCGCGGTCGATGCGCTTGACGTACAGCAATTGCCCGGGGAAATCGTCACTGAACACGCCTGGTTCCACCGCCGCCGAGAAGCCGGACAGGGCGATGCGCAAGGTGAGAAGCTGGAGGTTGCGGTTGGCGGGGGCGAGCACGGCCGCTGAGAGATAGAGGTTGGCAAGAAACATCACCGCCCCGAAGAACAGCAGTGGAAGGGTGATGCGCGCCAGCCGGACGCCAGACGCCTGCAACGCGACAACCTCCGAGTCCGCGGCCAGCCTGGCCACGGTTATCAACGACGCGAACAGCACGCCAATGGGGATGGTCAGCACGAGGACGTGCGGGACGCTCAAGAGGAGCATTCGTCCGACCACCGCGGGGGACACCGAGCGCTGCACCAGCAGATCGGCAACGATGAAGATCGCCCGGATGAGCAACAGAAACGTGCTCACTCCCGTGGCCAGCAGAAAGCTCGGGAGGGTCTCGCGCAGGATTCCGCGGGAGAGAATGAAACGATGCTTGAGCAAGCGCATCGCGGGAATGGTACGCGATCTGGCCGAGAGGTAACAAGGCACGGCAGACAAGAAGAGACGACTTGCAGGAGGGGCGGTGGCATGCACAGGGTTTTCGACAGGGGCTGGAAATCCGCGAAGTGTGGTGGATACTCAAAGGTCCGATAAGAAATATTATGTTAAATTATATATGTGATCTGACCATCTGAGAGCTACCGTCGAGGACGAGCCCCTTCGCCGTCGTCTTCCCTATTGCTTCGGCAGATGGTCGTCGAGCTCTCCGGCGCGTAGCTCGGTCAGAAGTGCCTCAACGGCCGCGATGAGGTCCTCTCGCGTGACATCGGCCCGGCGGATCGACAGCGACAAGTGCACCGCCGAGTTGGGCGCGGGCCGGTATCTGATCTGCAGCGGCCTGAAGCGAGATTGGCTCGTCGGGTCGGCGCCGTTGGCACCGGGTTGCGGAGTCCCGGGGTCGGCGGCGGGCTCCGCGGGCGCTGATCCGCCCTCATCGGACTGTGCCATGAGCCTGGCGGCATGCCGGTCCAGGTTCCCTTCGGCGATCTCCTGGACGCGGCGCTCCATCTCTGCGATCGACTCGGCACGCGCGATGAGGAGCAACATCGACTTTGCGGTGATGTCGGCATGCCGACAGAGGTCGCGGATGGCGGGGGGAATGGCGAGGAGACGGAGACCTTCGGTGATGGTGGTGCGAGACTTCCCCACCGCGCTGGCGATCTGTTCGTGGGTATAGTCGTACTTCTCGTGCAGGGTGCGGTATCCCTCGGCTTCCTCGAACGGTGTGAGGTCCTTGCGCTGAAGATTTTCGACCAGGGCGACCTCGAGCGCCTCCTGATCGGTCAGGCGAAGCTCGATGCAGGGGACATGGGACAGGCCGGCTTCGAGGGCGGCCTGGAAGCGTCGCTCGCCGGCGATGAGCTGGAACTTCGAGCTCCCTGCGATCGGGCGGACCAGCAGTGGTTCCAGGACACCGCGGGCGCGAATGGACGACGCGAGTTCGGTGAGGTCGCCAAGGCTGGAACGGGGTTGCTCCCGATTGGTCTCAATCGCGTCGACCGCCAGGAGAAATCCCACGTCGCCATTCGAGCGATGTTCCAGGATCTCCACGAAATGGCTGTCGTGACGCATCTTGCGCTCAGCGGGCAGCCCCCGTTGCCTAGACACGCGCCAGCACCTCCTCGCACAGGGCGTAGTACTCGGCTGCGCCAGACGACTCCGGAGCGTGTTCGAAGACCGAGAGACGGTACGCGGGGCTTTCCTCGAGGCGTACCGAGCGCGTGATGGCCGTGCTGAAGACCTTGTCTTTGAAGACCTCGGAGATCTGCGCCACAATGTCGCGCCCAAGGACGGTTCGGCGGTCGTGCAGGGTCACCACGACACCGACGATCTGTAGATCCGGGTTCATCCGGCTCTTGATCTTGTCGATGGTTTCGAGCAGATCGTCAGTACCTTCAAGAGCGAAGTACGAGGACTGGATGGGAATGAGGACATGGCCGGCCGCGACCATGGCGTTGACGGTGAGGAGTCCGAGCGTGGGCGGGGTATCGACGATGATCACTTCGAAGTCGCTGAGCACCGGGGCTAGAGCGTCCTTGAGCCTGAAATGGGCGTCCAGTTCGCCGGCCAGCGCCGCTTCCAGCTTGGCCAGAGCGATCCTCGCCGGGGCCACCTTGAGGTCGGGCAGGTGCGTCGGCATCATCACCTGCGCCAACGGGGTCTCCTCCACCATGACGTTGTACATGGAGAGGGAGAGATCGCGGGGGTCGAGAAACGACAGTGTGCTGTTGGACTGTGGATCCAGATCCACCAACAGCGTGCGCACGCCCTTGAGGGCAAAGGCCGCCGCCAGGTTGATGGCCGTCGTGGTCTTCCCTACCCCACCCTTCTGATTGGCGATTGCGAGGATCATGGCGCTCCGTCGTTCGCGCACACTCTATCCGTCCCCGCGAAGACGTGTCAACCGAGGGGCGCGGGGATCCTGGCAGGGGTAGCGCTGGCAGCCCGCGCCGCCACACCTGCCGCCGCGCGCCGTCCCGCGGCCAGCTCGCCGCCCGTGACGACTCGACGCTTGCCGGCCACCGCCCCTTCCCCGCTTTTCAAAGAAATGAGGAGGGATCCACGACTTCTCCGGGCGGACGATGGGAGCTCGAGTGTCCTCCCATGGAAAGACGTCAAAATTCGAGATTCTCTCCCGAACTCCGAGCCTTCAATCACATCTTGTACTTGCCGAGCTGCTCCGGGGTGAGAGATTCGAGCCACTCCTGAAGTTGTTTCTCCTGGTCCTCGCCCTCGCGCATGTCGAGGGCATGAGCATCCCTGAACACCGATTCGGCAACGCGAATCGGTGCCTCGCAACGCAGCGCCAGGGCAATGGCGTCGGACGGGCGCGCGTCCACGCGAACCTCCGCGCCGGCACCCGTCACGAGGTGGATGGTGGCATGAAAGGTGTTTTCCACCAGTGAATTGACTTCCACTGCTGTGACCTTGCCGCCAAGCGCATCGATGAGCGTCCGCAGCAGGTCATGGGTCATCGGCCGTGGGGTCTGCACTCCCTCCAGGCGCAGGGCAATCGCGTTGGCCTCGAAGACACCGATCCAGATCGGCAGGAACACGCTCTCCCCCGGTTTCTTGAGGACCACGATGGGACTGTTGGACACCGGGTCGAGGATCAACCCGCGAATTTCAACCTCGTGTAACGGGCTCGATACGTTCTCGTCCACGCGTCCAATTTCAGGCCTTTGGCGGCCTGTGTCAAGAGACGACTGCGGACCTTGGGGGTGTATCGGCCTTCGATCGAGGGCGCCTCAGCGATTCCACAGGTTGAACTTGAGAATGCACCAGATGGCCTCGATGCCATCCTTCCAGCCGATCTTCTTGCCTTCGGCATAGGTGCGGCCGTGGTACGAGATCGGAACCTCGTAGATGCGTACGTTCATGCGGGCCACGCGCGCCGTGAATTCAGGCTCGAATCCGAAGCGCAACGAGGTCACGCGCAGCCGTTCCTTGACGGCAGCGGTGAACACCTTGTAGCACGTCTCCATGTCCGAAAGATTGAGATCTGTGAACATGTTGGAGATGGTGGTCAGGAGCTTGTTGCCAAGGTAGTGCCAGAAGAACAGGACGCGATGGGGCCCGGAGAGGAAGCGCGAGCCAAAGACGACGTCGGCCTTGCCGTCGATGATCGGCCAGAGCAGGACTGGGTAGTCCCGTGGATCGTACTCCAGATCTGCGTCCTGGATGATGATGATGTCCCCCGAGGCGAGGGTCAATCCGGTGGCAAGAGCTGCCCCCTTGCCGCGGTTGACGGGGTGACGCGTCGACGCGAACGTGGTCGGCCGCGAAAGCCCCTCGGGCACCGCGTAGCCCCGCAGGATCGCCGCCGTGCCGTCGCGCGAGCAGTCGTCCACGCAGGCGATCTCGACCTCGCTGACCTCCGGGGGGAACGGCGCGGTGGCGATGGCGTCGAGCACCTCGCGAACCGTGCGCTCCTCATTGAAGACAGGTACGACCACCGACACCTTCATCGCCTACCTCCAGCCGCGATCCGGGGGCCCTTGCCACCCGGCCCCGCCCGACCTACCGTTGACACGTGCGTGGCGTTCTGTCCGTCCCGGTGCTCGTCATCCTCGCCTGGGGGATCGGGCTGATTCTCGTCTGGGAGCATCGCCATCGCGCACTGAATGCTACCCAGTTGCCGTGGCTCATCGCGGCCATGGTGTTGATCGCTGTCGCCATGGTGGTTGCGCTGGTCGGTGTACCGGGGCAGCGAGACGAGCAACTCCTGCGCGCCGTGCTGGCGCTCGAGGGATGCGCAGGCGCCTGGGTGCTGGGCCGACGCCTGCGCGAGGAGCTGAACCGTGAGCGATGACGCCGATGCCGTAGTCCAGCTCCCCATCGAGGAGACCCTTGACCTGCACACCTTCAGCCCCCGTGAGGTCACGGCTGTGGTCGAGGAGTACCTGCACGCCGCCCACCACCTCGGCCTGCGCGAGGTGCGGCTGATCCACGGCAGGGGGACCGGGATCCAGAGGGCTCGCGTCCACTCGTTGGTGAGCCGGTTGCCCTTTGTGGTGCAGGCGTATGATGCCCCGCCCGACCGGGGCGGTTGGGGGGCGACGGTGGTGGTTCTGGCCGATTCGGAGTCGTCCACGGGAGGCTAATCCAGATCGATATCCCTGATCGGTTTGCTCGGCTCCTCGTCCTTTGCACTCTCGAGAAGGCGGCGGAACTTCTCTTCCCGCAGCTCGGCGCCTGCCTTCTCGGCGCGGAACGCTTCCGCCAGCTTCGCCTTTGCCTGCTCCTTTTCCTTGACCAGCGTGCTCAGGCGATCCTCGAACGTGGTCGTGGAACGGGACTCCGCTGGCGGCGTGTGTGAGGCCACCACGGCGGCGTCGCCATCGACTTCGAGCAGGGACGTGCAGTGCGGACAGGTGACGGTGAATCGGGACATGCTCTCTTACCTCCCCGCTTCCACGACCAGGCGGTCGAGGGCACGCAGGAACTTCTCATTCTCCTCCCGCAGGCCGACCGAGACGCGCGCACACCCGGCCAGTCCCGGCCCGCCCACCGGCCTGATGATCACGCCCATCCTCTGGAACTCCACGAACAACTCGCGGACGTCGCGGTCGAACTCGATGAGGATGAAATTGGTCACCGAGGGAGTGAAGCGCACGTGTCGCCGCGTCAGCTCCTGGGTCAAGAACGCCATCTCGCGCAGGTTGTGATCGCGCGAGCGCGCCGCCCACTCGCTGTCGTCCAGCGCCGCCAGGGCGCCCGCCTGGGCCAGCGACGAGGTGTTGAACGGCGAGCGCACCCGGTTCAGCGTGGCGATCACCTCCGGCGCCGCGATGCCGTAACCGATGCGGATACCGGCGAGACCGAAAATCTTGGAGAAGGTTCGCAACGCGATGACGTTGTGGCCGGCGCGCAGGTCGGCCAGACCGTCGGGGTAGTCGTCCTGGGCCACGTACTCGAAGTACGCCTCGTCCAGGACGACGAGGACGCGCTCGCCGACCGTCTTCAGAAGCTGGTCCAGCTCCGCCCGGCTGCTGTACGTGCCGGTCGGGTTGCACGGGTTGGCGATGAATAGGAGCTTGGTGCGCGCGGTGACCGCCGCCGCCATGGCGGCCAGGTCATGTCCCCGCCCACCCTTGGTGGGAACCGCGATCGGCCGGCCGTTGACCTGGTTCACGGCCAGCTCGTACATCACGAACGACTGCTGGGAGATGACCGCTTCGTCGCCGTCCGCCAGGTAGGCCCGGGCTAGCATTTCGATGATCTCGCAGGAGCCGTTGCCGAGCACGACCTGATCGAGGTCAACCCCGTGGCGGGCGGCGATCGCCCGGCGCAGCGCGTAGCCGCCGCCGTCGGGGTAGCGATGCAGCTCCCCCAGCGCCTTGCGAATCGCGGCGAGTGCCCTCGGGGACGTCCCCAGCGGGTTTTCGTTGGAGGCCAGCTTGACGATCTCGCCCACGCCCAGTTCCCGCTGCACCTCCTCGATGGGCTTGCCCGGAACGTAGACGGCTAGGCGCTTGATGTATTCCGGGGCCTGCGGTCTTGACATGACTCTCTCTCCCCTCTCCTCGCGGCGTCCTCATGCGCAACAGGTCCAGCTCGTCCGCGGTCAGCTGCCGCCACATCCCCGGCTGAAGGGTCTCGTCCCGCAAGGCGCCGATGGCGGTGCGGATCAGCCTCTGCACCGGATGCCCGGCTCGACCGAACAGCTCCCGGACCTCGTGCGTCTTCCCCTCTCCCACCACGACGCGCCACCACGAGTTCCGTTGCGCGGGAGTGAGGCGAAGGAGCTCCACCTCCCGTGGAACCACTCGGGTGCCCTCGATCACCGCGCCGCGCCTGATCCTCTCCACCGCGTCCGCGGCCGGCACCCCGCGCACCTTGACCGTGTATTCCCGGTTCACTCCATAGCGCGGGTGTGCCAGGCGCAGCGCCAGGTCGCCGTCGTTGGTGAGAACCAGCAACCCCTCGGAGTGATAGTCGAGGCGCCCAACCGGAACGACGCGTTCTCTGACCGCGCCCTTGACCAGTTCCACCACCGATGGCCGTCCCTCCGGGTCGTTGACCGTCGTCACCACCCCGGTGGGCTTGTACAGCAGCAGGTAGCGGAGCGTTTCCGGCGGCTTCAGGCGCTTGCCGTCGATCTTCACCGAGTCGCGCGCCAGATCGGCGCGATCACCCAGCCCGGCGATCCGCCCGTTGATGGTCACCCGTCCGTCGCGGATCCACGCTTCGGCCTCCCGGCGAGAGCAGGCGCCGGAGCGAGCGATCACCTTCTGCACGCGTTCAGGGGCCAACGACTCCCTCCTCGGCGTCCTCCATCCCGACCTCGGATGGAGCGGGCAGGCCGGCCAGGTCGTCCAAGCCGAAGTGTACCAGGAACGCCCGCGTCGTCCGGTAGAGCAACGGCGTTCCCACTACCGGCTTGCGGCCGGCCACGCGCACCAGGCGGCGCTCCAGCAGGGTGCGAACCACCGCCGCCGAGCTCACGCCGCGTAGGAAATTGATCTCGGGGAGGGTGACCGGCTGCCGATAGGCGACGATGGCCAGCGTTTCCAGCGCCGCCTGCGACAACCGGCTGCGCGCCCGCTCGCCGGCGAAGGCACGGATCGCCCCCTCAAGTTCGGGCCGGGTAGCCAACCGCCACCCACCCGCCACTCTTTCGAGCACGAGGCCGCGGCCGGGGGCGCGGCAGCGCTCCGCCAACCGGTCCAGCGCCTCGGCGACGAGCGCCGGCGTCACCCCTTCCCCGGCCACGGCCACCAGCGCCTCCACGGCGACGGGCTCGCCCGCGACCGCCAGGACCGCCTCGCACAGTGCTTCCAGGTGGGTGACGTCAGACATCACCCAGCGCCTCTTCTCGCAGGGGCACGCCGGTGGGGGTGAGATAGATCTCCGCGAACGGCAGGCGTTGATGAACGCGCGACACCTGCAGGCGGACCAGTTCCAGCCCCGCCACGAACAGCGTCACGCTCTCCAGGCGGTCCGGCCGGGTGAGCAGGTGCGAGAGCAGGGGGAAGCTGCGCTGCCGCTCGATGAGCTCGTACAGCTCCAGGATCTTCGCCCGCACCGAGAAGCGCAGGGGCGGCAGGTCAAGGTGCGGCGGATGGTCCCGGCGGAAGCGCTGCAGAACGTCCACCAGAGCGGCGGCGAGCCGCGCCACGTCAATGTCGCCCAGTTCCTCTCCGCTCTCCGCGAGAGGTGTCAGGGCGGGATCGATGCGAACCGCTGTCATGCCTCGCCGCACCTCCTCGATACTTGCCAGTTCGGTCGCTGCCGCCTTCACCTTGTGATACTCCAGCAGTCGTTCAACCAGCTCGCTGCGTGGGTCCCTTTCCCCCTCGTGGCGGGGAAGCAACGAGCGGGACTTGATGGCCGTCAGCCAGGCGGCGTACACCAGGTACTCCCCGGCGACCTCCAGGTCCGGCTCGTCCATGGCGGCCAGCGCCGCGTGATACTGATCGCAGATCTCCGCGATGGGGATGTCCCAGATGGACATGGCCTTGGAGCGCACCAGGTGGAGCAACAGGTCGAGCGGGCCCTCGAACGCCGGCAGCACCACCGCCGGCCGGGGCGAGGCCTCCGCGGTGGCTAGGCCAGCAGGATCCATATCAGCGCCGTAACGAATGGACGGAAGAGCCACCCGAACGCGCCGACCCAGAGCAACGCCAGGAAGATCAGGAAGCCCCAGCTCTGCAGTTGCGCGTACTGCCAAGCAAGCGGGCCGGGCAGTGCAGCCATGACCAGCTTTGAACCGTCCGCGGGTGGAATCGGGATCAGGTTGAAGATCGCCAGGACCAGGTTCACGAGGGCGAGAGAGAAGAGCAGGTAGACCAGCGGCGCGGCGATACCCGGCGTGCCCGCTGCCCCCGACTGCAGCAGCGAAACCAGCAGCGGGCCGAACCCGGGGAGGGTGAACTTGAGAACGAGCAACAGCGCCACCGAGGCGAGGGCCAGCGCCAGGTTCGATCCCGGCCCGGCCGCCGCTACCAGTGCCCCGGAACGCCTCGCATCCCGAAGGTTGCGGGGAACCACCGGGACTGGCTTGGCCCATCCGAAGATTGGCGCGCCGACCGCCGCCAGCATGAGCGGAAACGCAACCGTACCAATTGGATCTACGTGCTTTATGGGGTTGAGGGTGATGCGCCCGAGCAGACGCGCGGTGGGGTCGCCGCAGCGGTCGGCCATCCACGCGTGCGCCGACTCGTGCACCGAGATCGCCAGCGCGAAGGCGAGGAGCTGGCTGACGATCTCCGGCAGGCGCAGCACCAGGGTGTCCATCGCCGGGCATGGTAGCAGAGGGCGGTGCGGGTCGAGCCCCGAGGCGGCCCATCAAGAGACCGCGAGGAGTTCCACCACCACCACGCCCGGGCTGGCGCGGACACGAAACACGCGGCCGCGGCTATCTTCGAGGAAGAACTGCTCGCCGATGGCGCCACCCGCCTGCACCGGACCCAGACAGACCCGTTCCGTCACCCGCACCACCACCCGCTCGCCGCCGAACCACAGCCGCGCGGGCGTCGAGCAGGCCTTGCCGGCGCTGTGCCACTCAACCCGCGCCACCACGGGGATCCACCGCCGCCGCACAGGGCAAGAATAGCGCTCCCCCGCTGCTACACTTCAATCATGGCTGATGTGGTCTTCGTGCGGGGCCTGCAGGTGGTTGGCCGGATCGGCGTCACTGCTGCCGAGCGCCGGGTCGCGCGACGCCTGCTGATCGACCTGGACGCCGAACTCGACTGCCGTCCGGCCGCGCGTAGCGACGACATCAACATGGCGTTGGACTATGCCGCGCTGGCCGAGACCGCCCGGCACGTGGCCGCGGCGCGCGACTATCGCCTCGTCGAGGCGCTGGCCGAGGCGTTGAGCGCGGCCCTGCTCGCCTCCTACCCCGGAGTGAACCGCGTGCGCGTGAGGATCTGCAAGCGCGCCGCGGTGGCCGGCGCCGAGGCGGTGGGGGTGGTGGTCGAACGCCGGCGCGAGGGAGCCTGGTGAGCAACGCCGCGGCGCGAGTGGTGCTGATCACCGGGGGCGCCGCGCGGCTCGGCCGCGCCATGGTGCTGGAGATGGCGCAGCGAGGGTGGCGGGTGGTCTTCACCTACCGGAGTTCCCGCGCGGCCGGGGAGGAACTCGTCGCCGAGCTGACCGGACGCGGACTCCTCGCTGAAGCCCTTGCCACCGACCTGGGCGAGGCCGCGGAGCGCCAGAGGCTGCTGGCCACCATCGGCGAGCGCCACGGCCGGCTGGATGCCCTGGTCAACAACGCCGCCGTCTTTGCGCGCACGCCCCTCGATCAGGTCGATCTTCCCACCTGGGCGGAGGTGCTCCGGACCAACCTGGAGTCGCCGGTGTTCCTGACCCTGGCAGCGGCAAAGCTGTTGCGCGCCGCGCGCGGGGCCGTGGTCAACCTGCTGGACATCCATGGCCGCTACCCGGTGCGGTCCTTCCTTCCCTATTGCGTGTCCAAGGCAGCCCTGGAGGGAGCCACCCGCGCCCTCGCCGTCGAGCTGGCACCCGCCGTGCGGGTCAACGGAGTCGCGCCGGGCGTCGCGCTCTTCCCGGATGGCACCAGCGAGGTCGCGCAACGGCGGCAGCTGGCTCGCACCCTCATGCGCCGCGAAGGAGGTGCGGAGGAAATCGCCCGCGCCGTACGCTTCCTCGTCGAGGACACGGACACCCTCACCGGTCACGTGCTGGTGGTGGATGGCGGTCGCACCGTGCATTTGAAGGAGTAGGAGGCGAAAATGGCCGCTCCAGCTCGGTGAGGAAGTGAAGACAGGGGGTAACGGTCTCCGCGGTATACTCTGGGGGTGCACCTGATCGTCAATCCGGCGGCGGCGGGCGGCAGGGTCGGGCGGAGCTGGCGGCGGCTCGAGCCGCGCATCCGCCGCGCTGGACTGGACGTGCCCACCACCTTCACCGAGGCGCCTTCTCACGCCACGACGCTGGCGCGGGAGATCCTGGCGGCCGGCGAGGAGACCGTCGTCGTCGCCGGCGGCGATGGCACCATCTGCGAGGTCGTGCAGGGCGTGCACGATGCCGGACGGGGGCGAATCGCGATTCTGCCGCTGGGGACCGGCAACGACGCGGCGCGCACGCTGGGGTTGCCGCTCAACCTCGAAGCCGCTGTGCGCGTCGCACTCGGCGAGGGGCGGCGGCGCGTCGACCTCATGCGCCTGGGCGACAGGGTCGTGTTCAACGCCATCGGAATCGGCCTGTTGGGGTCGATCAACATCAACGCCGCCGCCATCAAGGTGGTACGCGGCATCGGCGCGTATCTCGCGGCGGCCACCGGCACCCTCTTCCGCTATCGGCCGATGCCGGTCGAGATCATGGACGGCCGCTTCTCGTACCGGGGCGGCCTGACCATCCTCGCCGTGCACAACGGTCCCACCACCGGCGGCGGCTTTCGGCTCGCGCCCGAGGCGGTTCCGGATGACGGGGTGCTCGACGGGTGTCTGGTCGGATCGATCGGCGTACCCGCTCGCCTGTCGCGCCTGGCGTCGGCGCTGGCGGGCCGGCTAGGAAAACGGCAGGGCTCGCACGAGCTTCGCTTTGAGCAACTTGAGATCACCACGCGGCAACCTCTGCCGGCGCATCTGGACGGCAACCCCTACTTCGTGCAGCCCCCCGGCGTCACCATCGAGGTCGTGCCGGGCGCGCTGTTGGTGGTGGTCGGCGAGTCTGCTACCACCCCATCCGATCGCGCAGCGCGTTGACCTTGTCCACGCTGGCGCGCCCGCTTTCCGCATAGATCTTGAGCATGCCGTCGAGGGCGATTTCGGTGCCGTCACGGGTGACAGCGGGCCTGGACCACGCCGACTCGGGGAGCGAGCGCAGCAAGCGTGCCCAGCGGCCGTGCACGCCGCGCAAGATCCACATGGAGACGCTGATCGGCAGGGCGGCATCGGCCAGCTCGGCCCAGGCCCGCGTCACCCGCCCATTGAGGGCCGGTCGATCCTCGGCGATCACCGCCTTCATGTTGGCGTAGCCGTGGACATGCACGTCGGCCATGTGGTGCACCAGCTGGCGCACCGACCACCCGCCATCCTCGACGGCCACATCGAGCTGCTCCTCCGTCAGCCCTCGCAGCGTCGCCTCGAGGGCCAGGGGTAGTCGTTCGATCTGGAGAAGGCACTCGTGCCGCTGCGCCTCGCTCAACATCGCTCCTCCCCTCCATTCACCGCCTCGCCCGTCCTCCCAAACCGAGGCCGGGTCTGCTTCCGTCCGGACCCGGCGGGCGATACGCCGGTGCCGCGGGCCTTGTCAAAGATGTATGATCATACACCAAGCACGCGGACAATGCCGTCAGGGGGCGGTTCCCCTTGCGCGCCTTTGCCCCCCAACCATTCAAGAACCCCTGGCGCGGCTCCTAGAAAGGTGGAAGGCGTAACCCAGAAGCTTGTACACCAGCTTGGCGGCGAGGAAGTCCGGCGCCACATTGCCCGGGATGGGAGCAAGCTCGACGACGTCGAAACCGACGATGCGCCGCGCCGCGGCCACGGCACGGAGGACGTCCAGCGCCAGATACCAGTCCAGCCCCCCCGGCTCGGGGGTGCCGGTAGCGGGCATGATCGCCGGGTCGAAGGCGTCCAGATCGATGGTGACGTAAACGTCCTGTGGAAGGGCATCGAGGAGGCGCGGCAGCCAGGCATCGAGCGGCCGCCGCACGGCCTCTTCGGCGAACACGCTGCACACGCCGCGCGCACCGATCAGCGCGTGCTCCTCGGCGGTCAACGAGCGAATGCCGAGCTGCGCGATGGGCACGCCGGTATCGAGCAGCCTGCGCATGACGCAGGCATGGTTGTCGGGCGAGCCCTCGAACTCGTCACGCAGGTCGGCATGCGCGTCGAACTGCAGGACGCCGGCCTGGTCGTGGCAGGCACGTACGGCGCGCACCAAGGGGGCCGTGACCGAATGCTCGCCGCCCAGGCCGACGAGAAATCGGCCGGCGGCAACCACCTCGCGGGCCGCCGCCTCGATGCGCGCCATGGTTGCCGCCGGACCCGTGGTGTCCGGCACCACCGCCGGCAACGTCGCAATCCCGATGCCCTCCCAGGTTTCCCTGCGCAGCTCCTCATCGTAGGTTTCCAGGTGGGTTGAGGCCTCGAGAATGGCGATTGGACCCCGGCGCGCCCCCGGTTGATACGACGTGGTCAGGTCGTATGGAATCGGCAACACGGCCGCTCGCGCCGTATCGAGCGGGTTGACCTGCAGTGGCAGCCCGAGGAAGCTCAGGTACGGGGCGTAGCGGTCTTCAGCGCTCATCGCCGCGCTCCAGCCTCCCCGGCCTGACGATGCGACCCGGTCGATCGTTCGCTCTGCCAGCTCGGGCGCTCGCTCACCGCTTGTCCCTATTCGAACAGCAACACTGCAGCGGCGACGACAGTGGTCCACTTCCCTCCCGGCTTGACCACGGCCGACTGGGTGATGTTGCGGGTCGTGACGATCTTGCCGGAGATCCGCCAGAGCTGCCGCTTCTCGTCCCACGACTGATCCTCGTCGAACTCCACCCCCAGGGTAGAGGCGAGCATGGACGCGGCCAGGTCTTCGGCGTAGTCGCCCGCTTCCTTGGCGGTTTGCCCAAAGGAATGGTGCTCGGAGAGATAGCCGTACATGCGTTTGTCGCGAGGGATGGCGACGCCGATGGTGGCAGCGATCATGCGGTGCGCCTCGTTCGATTCCGCGCGGCTCATCACCACGAAGGCGATCTGTCCAGTCTCCAGCTCGCTCTCCCCCCGCTTGCGCGAGATGATCCGACACCCCGGCGGGTAGATGGACGACACCGATACCAGGTTCAAGGCGGCAATGCCGGCGTCGCGCAGGGCGAGCTCGAAAGACTGCAGTTTCTCGCGGTGGATGCCGTTGCCGCGGGTCAGGTATAGCTTTGTGGGAACGAGACGTATGGGCATGCTCACCTCCCGCGATGGTCAACACCGCTCCCGGAATGCGGGAGTGCGGAGAGTAGGACGCTTTCGCGGAGAGATCAACCTCTCTTCACCCTCTCACCTGCTCGCCCTCCCATTCCCTCAGGCGGCGGGGTACACGGGAGCGGCCGCCATTACCCCGACGACGGCACCAGGAGCCGCTTCTCTCCAGCGCTCCAGCAATGCCTGGGGGTCGGCCACGGGGTGCATGCCGAGCCGACGTACCAGTTCGTCCGGCAGTTCGGTGAACGCCGCCACTCGATGGCGCGAGGACTTCTCCACCAGACGGAGAGCGGTGTGCCCGTACTGCACATAGTCCTCGGCGAGCCGGGCAAGGATCGCCGCCGGAGCCGGATCGGCCAGGAAGGGAAGCATCGCGGGCGACCCGGGTCCGCCGGTGCACGCCGCCACGAAGAGCACCTCCGCCCCCGGGGAGGCGAAGCGACAGGCGGCGTCAAGGGCCTTGTGTGCCTGGATCAAGGTGTGATCGGACGGATGGCCGCCGGCGCTGACCACCAGTCGCTCGAACGGACCCGCCTTTACCTCGTACCATTTGCGCACCCGCGCCACGCCTTCGTCCACCACCGCTTCCAGCGGCCCGGCAGCCATCCACGCCGGTCTGCCGTCCTTTCCTCGAATCATCGTGAGGGACAGATCGGGCGGGCGAAGCGCCGCGGCGGCGCGGATCTCCTCGGCCACCGGGTTTCCCGCCACCCGTCCCGGTTCGCAGGCTGGGTGCCGGCGCGGAGGGTGATGTCCCAGATCGAGGACACGAGCGTGGTTGCGCTGGATTTCTTCGTACCCCGCCGCTCCGGGAAACACCAGCTTGGGACCGCCCGTGAACCCGGCGAAGTAGTGGTGAGCGAGCGCCGACACGGCTACCACCAGGTCGGCCTGCAGGAGCGCGCGATGAAGGCGCACGGTCAGCCCGCTGGCCAAGGTGCCGGCAACAGCAAGGGAGGCGACGTCACGGGCGTCGTGCTGGAGGACCGTGACGGCGTCGGGTAGCGGACCAAGCAGTGCGGCCAGATCCTCCGCCGCGGCTGGCGGGTGCGTACCGCAGGCCACCAGCACGGTGACGGACGCCGGCGGCACCCCGGCGGCGGCCAGGTGTTCGCCGATCACCGGCAGGACGGCCGGCAACTCCGCCTTGCGCGTGGCATCAGGCACCAGCAGTGTGACCCGCCGCTTGCCGCGCGCCAGCTCGGTCAGCGGCGGCCCGGCGATGGGATGGTCCAGGGCGGCAGCGGCCAGCGCCGCGGGCTCCTCGGCGGCGCGCGGTGCCGCAGGCTCCAGGGCATGACAGCGCAGACCCCGCAAGTCCAGCGGCAGAGCGCCGTGCCCGAACGCCAACCTGACGATCATGAGCCTGTCCCTACCCCAGAAGCAGCGCCGCGGAGATGGTCAAGAGGGCGCCCAGGGCCGCGCTCTCGGCGACCACGGCAACGCAGCGCCGCCGCACCCGACGCAGGGTCGTACTGTCGGTCTCCTTTTCCATTCTGCCGTTCGCCTCCCGCGCTCCCAGCGCGGCGAGCGCCACTCAGGTGTGCTCCTGAGCCTGCAGCAGTCCCATGGCGCCGGCCCAGAACACCAGAAAGAGCGGCGCCAGCCACCATCGCGTGCTGTCCTCGAGGTACACCAGCAGTACGCCGGCGAGGCCGGCAACCAGCAGGACTGCTCCCAGCCACGCCCGCCGCCGGCTGCCGCTCTGGCCGATGTTGCAGGCTCGATGGTTGCGCATCGCCGCGTTCGCTCGCTTCCAGTCTGGCTCTCAGCGCACCGCGGTGCCCGGAACCACGGGGGCATCCAGCGAAAGGAGGATCGGCGTTCCTTCCTCCGAGGCGGCCAGCACCATGCCGTTGGACGCCACTCCCATGAGCACCGCCGGCCTGAGGTTGGTCACCACCACGATCTGCCGGCCGACGAGGCCCTCCGGCTCGTACCGGGTACCGATGCCTGCGACGATCTGGCGCAGCGCCGGCTCACCCAGGTCCACCTCCATGCGTACGAGCTTTGAAGACTTGGGCACCCGCTCCGCCACCTTGACGGTCCCAACTACCAGCTTCAGGCGCGCGAACTCGTCAATGCCGATCAGCGCCTCCGGCTCTGCGGCGGCCGCCGCGGCCGGGCCGGCCTCGTCCTGGGCTTTCGTCGGTTCGTTCACCCTCACCTCCGCAAAGTGCTCCGCGGCGTCGGCCCTGGGGAAGAGAACCTCCTCTCCTCCCAGCGCCTGGTCGGTGGCCAGCCCACCCCAGCGCAGCCCCGAATCCAGCGGCAGCGGATCCCCCTCCCCCAGCTGCGCGAGCAGCGTGCGGCAGGCGTGCGGCATCACCGGCGCCGCCATCGTGGCCACCAGTCGAACACCTTCCAGGCAGTTATAGAGGATACGCTGCAGCGCTGGCGAGCTGCTCCCCTCCCGCTTGGCCAACGTCCACGGTGCCTTCTCGTTGACGTAACCGTCCACGGTCGCCAGAAGCTCCCACGCCGCCTCCAAGGCGCGGTGGAACTCGAAGGCGTCCATCGCTTCGCGGTAGCGCCGCACCACCTCCTCGGCCTTGCTCTTGACAGCGTTGTCGGTGCAGGAGGTTGCCGGCGTGCGGCCGGCGAAGTAGCGCCGCACCATCGCCACGACGCGCGCCGCCGTGTTACCCAGGCCGTTGGCCAGATCGCCGTTGTAGCGCTGCAGGAAGGCCTCGTCGGAGAAGCTCGCGTCGCTGCCGAAGGTCATCTCGCGCAGCAGAAAGTAGCGCAGCGGGTCGGCCCCAAATCGCCGGATCAGTTCGTCCGGACGCACCACGTTGCCCACCGACTTGGACATCTTCTTGTCGTCCTTGATCCACCATCCGTGTCCCCACACCTGCCGGGGCAGCGGCAGCCCTGCCGACATCAGGAAGGCCGGCCAGTACACGCAGTGGAAGCGCAGGATGTCCTTGCCCACCAGGTGCAGATCGGCCGGCCAGAAGCGCTCGAATCTGTCCTGGTTGCCGGATCCGAACCCCAGGGCCGAGATGTAGTTGGTGAGGGCGTCGAGCCAAACGTAGACGACGTGCTGAGGGTGTTCCGGAAAGGGGATGCCCCACTTCAGGGTGACCCGCGAGATCGACAGGTCCTTCAGACCCCCTTCGACGAATCGCGCCACCTCGTTGAACCGCGCCGCCGGCCGGATGAACTCGGGGTGCTGCCGGAAGTGCTCCAGCAGCGGCTGCTGGTAGGCCGACAGGCGGAAGAAGAGGTTCTCCTCCTCGTGCCATTCGGCGGGTCTCTCGTGCGTTGGACAGAGTCGGCCCTCGCTCAACTCCTTTTCGGTGTAGAACGCTTCGCACGATGAGCAGTACCACCCGGCATGGCGATCCAGGTAGATGTCGCCCCGCTCGAGGATGCGGGCGATGATCGCGGCGACCCCCTGCGCATGCCGCGGTTCGGTGGTGCGGATGAAGTCGTCGTGGGTGATTCCCAGGGCGGTCCACAGCTCGTGGTAGCGTCCCACCACCTGGTCCGCCAGTTGTCGCGGCGCGACCCCCTGGCGCAGGGCGGCTCGCTCCACGTTCTGGCCGTGCTCGTCGGTACCGGTGAGGAAGTACACGTCATATCCGCACAGCCGCTTGTAGCGCGCCACCGTGTCGGCGACCACGGTGGTGTAGATGTGGCCGATATGGGGCAGATCGTTGACGTAGTAGATGGGTGTCGTCAGATAGAATTTTGCGCGTGCCACGTCGCCTCGGGCCCCTCCCTGCGGCGCACCAGGGCGTAAGCATAGCAGGGAGGGCGTGCGGGGAACTCACGCGCTCGCGTCGTGCAGGCTTGGCCGCGGCGCGGGAGGCCAGACACTCCTGTCTGGCCGCCATTCGCGCTCGCCTCCCGCCTCCAACCACCCCAAACCACCCGCACACCCAGCCCCCGCGTGATGGCAGGGCGGGTCGTGCCTGCCCGTGCCGGTGACCGTGCCCGTGCCAGTGTCAGTGGCGGTGTCAGTGTCAGTGAGCGTCGACGGACTCTTCCACCCTCGGCGGGGGGAACACCCGTCAT
>JBBINC010000045.1:0-20587 GCA_037444085.1 Acidobacteriota bacterium
GCACAGCGTAGCAGCATCGCGCCGAAGCTCGCGTGACCGATGGGAGCGCCCCCTGAAAAACGCCTCCGCGAGTGCACCGGCCTGCAGGCAGGCCATTGAGAGCGCGACGAGACGGATGAGCGGCAGTCACCCGAAGCGACGGCGCTCGGCTTGTCCCATCCTGGCTCGCAGCTCGGCCGGCCGGGCGCTCCGCCTGGTAGGGCCGCGCGCCCTCCCCGCCGTACTGCTCGTAGACCGCCCCAACGGTGCCAACCGCTCCCCCCCGCCCACCCCCGCTCGACACGACCGGCCTACTCCGAGACGGAGGCGTGGCTGAGGGCGCGCACCCGGCCGGCCACACCGCCGTAGCGCCGGGTGACGGCGATCCCCGTCCTCCCGAGCTCACGCAGCACCGAGCCGCGTGCCCAGGGAGAACCTGGGAAACGCCACGGCGTCGCTCGCTCCCCGCGGGCTCTCGTGATGCTGGAGGGAGGAGGCAAGAAAGCTCGTCCCTTCCACCGGCACCCATGCCCGCTCGCAGGACGTAAGACGCGACAGGCGAGACGGAAAGGGTGAGCGGGCGGGCAGAGCCGTCTCGCCTCGTGCGTGCCTTGCCCTCAGCGCCCGCGGGTGCGCTCCAGCCGGCGGCGATCCCGCTTCTCCGGGCGACCGGCACCGCGCGGCGGCGCCTCCGGCTGGGCGAGACGATCGAGAGCGCGACGCTCGCGTGCCTCTTCGCTCTCCGGCGGCGTCACGTCCTCGTAGAGTTCGCGCGCCCTCGCCCTGGCGATGTGCACCGACGCCAGCTCGCGAACGATCAGCTGGCGCCGCTTTCCGCCCGGCCAGGTTACCTCCAGCCGGTCCCCGACCCGCACCAGCCGGTGCGCCGTGGCTCGCTGGCCGTTGACCTCCACCTTGCCGCCCAGACACAGGGCCTTGGCCTGGGAGCGAGTCCGCGCCAGGCAGGCCACATCGAGGAACACGTCGAGCCGCACGCCCTCGGTCATCGCCGGCAGTCTACCGCGCGACGACGCGCTGCGTCGCACACCCGCCTGCTTGACAGCTCTGCTATGACTGGTGCAGGAGGCGTATGATGACACTTTCCATGGGGACCGGCCTTGCTCTGCTCACCGCCGTGGTGGCGGCAACCGTGCTGGGTGGTGCGTTGCCGCTGCGATTCGAGCGGCATTCGCGTTTTTTCCTGTCGTTTTCGGCGGGCACGCTGGTGGCGCTGGCGCTGCTGGAGCTCATCCCCGAGGGTCTGCATGGGGCGCAGGATCCCCACTCCCGGCTGCTCTTGGTGCTGGCTGCTTTTCTTCTCACCATGCTGGCCGACAAGCTGCACGTCCTCCATCCCCACGAGCACGGCATGGACACCGCCTGCCCCGAAGTGGAGCACGTCCACTCGCCGCTGGCCATGCACGGCGCCATCGGGCTGTTGATCCACTCGGCGGTGGACGGCTTCGCCCTCGCGGCGGCGCAGCGGGAATCTCTCGCCGCGGCGCTGGCGGTGGGGCTGGCTCTGTCGGCGCACAAGCTGGCCGACGGCCTGACCACCGTCTCCCTCGTCCTCTCCCACCATCACCGCCGTCGCCAGGCGATCGCCATGCTCGCCGGCAACGCTTTGCTGCTGGTGGTCGGATTCGGTCTGGGCATGTCGTTGCCGCTGGACGGACACCACCTGGCCACCCTGCTGCTGCTCATGGCCGGGTTTTTCCTCTACCTGGGCGCCAGCGACCTGCTGCCCTCGGTGTCGCACCCCCGCTGCCGCAAGCGAGACGTGCTGGCGACGGCGCTGGGCATGGCGGCGGTGGCGGCGGTTTCGCTGCTCGCCCACCGCTGAATCCGCCAGGCCAACCTGGCGTCGATAGCGAAAGAGCCGTGTGACGCTCTCCGAGTCACGGCGCGGCCCGCTCCGGCGGTCATGGGGGCTCGGTACAAACTCCCATAACCCGCGGAACGCGTCCACCGTACGAGGCTGAACAACCCGTCGCCGGCGTTCGAGACGGGTTCACGGCAGGACATGACATGAAGGTCAAGGCGGTGCTGCGCGTGCTGCTGCTCACCCTGGCATCCCCGGCGCTGTCGCCGGCTGGCGCCGAGACTCCGGCTCCGTCCAGGCTGAAACCGGCGTTGCTGGTCATGGATGTGCAGAACCTCTACCTGCCTTTCATGGGCGAACACGACGTCAAGCGGGGGATGCCGATGATCAACCACGTCATCGCGCCGTTTTGCGCCAACGGGTTCCCCGTTGTCCGCATCTACCACACCGATCCCGGTCGGGGGCCCGCCCCGGGTACCGAGGCGTTCGAGTTCCCCGACACGGTGCGGGTCACGGAGGCCGACGCCCGAATCATCAAGAACTTCCCCAGCGCCTTCAAGCGCACCCGACTCGATGCCATGCTGCGCGAGAAGGGCGTCAATGCGGTGTTTCTCGTCGGCCTCGGCGGCGTCGGCTGCGTGCTCGCCACCCATCACGGCGCCGCCGAGGCGGACGTTGCTGCCGGCATGGTCAAAGACGCCCTTCTCAGCCACGACGCCACCCTCACCAAGCACGCGTACGAGATCGCCGACACCATCAACCACCCATCGCTGAAACTGCCGCTGGAAACCGCCCGGGCACAGTGACGCAGCGGACCCACCGCCGCGCCGGCACGACGCGCGGATACATCGCGGGCCGGCCGTTGGGTTCCCCTCCACGTCCGGTACCGCAGACTGAGGGCATCAAGGCATGCCCCACCTTGGCGAAGAATGTGCGCGAGGTCCGGGTAAGCGAGACCTCCTGATTGCCCGCCGCGGCGTCGGAGTAGCCGACGAACACGACGGTCTGCGGGTTCAGCTTGGACGACCCGAGCACCTGAGAGAACAGCGTCTTCCGCCTCGAGTCGCGCCCGTCGGCGTAGGCCGCCGTGTTGTAGGAATGGTCTACGAGTTGCAGGATACCTCTCAGCATGGCGCATGGGGTGAACTGGGAGGCGATCACGGACTGCGCGATAGTGGCGGTGTAGACCGTGTCGCCTCGCACCTCGAGCCGCTCCCACGTCGTGGAGAGATCCACGCTCAGGTGCCGGCCGAGCTGCCGGATGATGCCGGGATTGATCCGCAGCCGCTCGCTGAGCCTGGTGTTGGCGTAGTCCACGCGGTCGCCAGCGAAGACGTTCAGGTAGGTGTAAGTGTCCCGGCCGGGCTGCAGGCAGGTGTGGAGCTGAAGCTCGTTCTGGTCGAACTACGAGCCGTGGTACGCCTCGCGGCGATGCACCAGCAGGATGAACGAGTGAACTGCATCGGGCCTTCGTACGCGAGGCGGACCTCGGCGTCAGAATAGAGCAGGCCGTTGTCCTCGCCGTGGGTGTCGGTGGCTCCGACGGCGAGCCGCAGATAGGAGAACCACCCCCCGGGGCGCGCCGTCCACGAGTAGCCGGCGCCGGCATCAGCCATGGTGTACCCCACCTGCGGAGGAAACCCGAGATCGGCCCGGAAGTCCTTTCCCACCCGACGATAGGTTGCCCAGGCATCAAACTCCCGCGTCTGGCGCGTGGAGCCGACCTCGCCGGCCCAATCCGCGATCTCGCTCGCGGCCGCATTCCCCGCGGCGGACGCCAGAGCCATCGGATAGCGAGTGCTGGCAGCGAGCACCTGGAACCCCAGACGGTCCTTGCCGGAGAGCCGGAAATCGCCGTCGAGGCCGATCAGACCGTTGTGGTAGTCCTCCGCCTTCAGGCCGGTGGGCAGAGTCCCGAGCGTGAAGCGGTTCCCGATGTCACGCTGGTAGCGCAGCACCGCCGCGGCCGACGCGGCATCCAACGGGGTTTGGCTCGACGCCTGCGGCCCGGGCAACAGGAGGTTTGTGGTGTTGTCGCGCACGACCCAGGCGCCGAGTGTGTCTCCGTTGCTCTTACCCCGAAAGCTTCGCACCCCACGCCGGGTCGCGCACGGTGCGAGAGTAGACTGCCTGCCGTCGGGTCTGGAAGAAGTCCGGACCTTCTATGAAGAACGGTCGCTTCTCCGCGAACTGAGGCGCGAACGGCTCGTTGACGTCGAGCTGCACCGCGTCCGCCTCGACCTGCGAGAAGTCAGGGTTTGGGGTCCCCTGCAGGGTAAGGTTGGGGGTCGCAGACCAGCGGCCGGTGAGGCCGAGGTCGGTCGCGGAATCGCTGACCGCCAGAGACGCTGCGGCCATCGACGCGAATCCTTCGGTGCGGGTGCCGGTGAGCGTGGGCACCACCTCCAGGTTTCGCCCCGGCTCCACGCCCTCGAACCCCTGGATCTTGATCGCCTGGCAGAGGTAGCAGTTGCTGTTGCGGTCGCGGCCAAACAGACCGATGTGGGGCCGGACGCGCCGCGGGTACGAGCGTACCGCGTCGAACCCCCAGGTCTGGGGGCCACCGTCACGGTTCTGGAACCACAGCGACGAGAACGGAACCCGCATCTCGACGGCGTACCCCCAAGCGGTGATCCGCCCTGCCGCGTCGCAGATCCCGCCCCATTCAGCGTTGCTCGTCGCCGTCTCGATCGAGTCCGCCTGAACGCCGAGCGAGTTGACGATGAGATCGAAGCTGCGCCGCTCGTCGTTGAAGGTGTCGAGGATTACGGCCACCCAGTCGTCGGCGCCGATCCTGTCGCGGTCGGAAAGGTGAGCGCGGATCTCTTCCGGTCGCGGGTCGAAGGCACGGAACGCGAAGTAGACGGCGCCATCATCGTAGGTCACGAGCACCTGCGTACGGACCGGCGGCAGCACGTTCCCGGCGGGTCTCACCTCGAAGTCGAGATCCATGCTCCACACCTTTTCCCAGGCCCGCTCCTGGATCACGCCGTCGACGCGCACCGGCGAGGCGGCGCGCTGAATCATGTGCGGTATGTCGCCTTCTCCTGCCAGCTGCCTCGCCCGGCCGGTCTTGGGAACGATGAGCAGAGCTGCCAGAGCCACCAGGGATGTTTCGTTCACCGACTCTCGGGTGCTGGCACCGCGGGCGCGATGATGGGCCGAGACTCTGAGACGAGCCGCGAAATACGTGCCGCATGGAGGGATCGAATCATCTCTCCTTCACCTGATGGGATGCGTTTCTTTATCGTGTCCCAGCGCCTGAGAATGCCAGATCATCAGCCTACGAGCCACGTTACGAGGTACGCTGCTCCTCCACGGTGACCCTGGAGATCTTTGCTGCGTGAAGAGCCTTCGCCCGGGACCCGGCGGCGGATGCCGCGACCGCTGTCCTCCAAGGAAGAGCAGCCGGGGTCGACGCCAGGACTCCAGTCGGGTCTTGCTGCCAGGGTGAATTCCGCAGCGCTGCTGCCCGCGGCGGTGGGTACGGTCGGCCCGCTGATCGCCGCCCACTGGGGCGTGCACGATCGAGCCCGGCGAGTCCCGGTGGAGTCTTTGGCTTCTCGGCCCATCTCCGTCCCCGGGCCCCGCTTGTTCAGCTTTTGTAGATCTGCCGGGCGCGCAGCTCCTTGAGCCGGTCGCGCAGCTGCGCCGCCTCCTCGAAGTCCAGGCGCCGCGCCGCCTCCTTCATGCGCCGCTCCTGCTCGGCGATGAGCTTGGCGAGAGAGACGGCATCGGTCGCGTCGACCTCGGCGAGTCGCGGCGCCTGGGTTGCGATCTCGTGGTAATCGAGGTTTGAAAGCTGCAGCAGCGGGTTGGAGATGTCCTTGATGATGGAGCGCGGCTCGATGTTGTTCTCCAGGTTGAAGCGCTCCTGCACGGCGCGACGGCGCCGCGTCTCGTCGATGGCGCGCTGCATCGAGTCGGTGACACGGTCGGCATAGAGGATGACGGTGCCGTTGACGTGCCGGGCGGCGCGGCCCATGGTCTGGATGAGCGAGGTGGTGGAGCGCAAATACCCCTCCTTGTCGGCATCGAGAATCGCCACCAGCGACACCTCGGGCAGATCCAGCCCCTCCCTCAGCAGGTTGATCCCCACCAGCACGTCGAACACCCCACGGCGCAGGTCGGCGAGGATGACGGTACGCTCGAGAGTGTCAATCTCGGAGTGGAGGTAGCGCACGGGCACCTCCAGCTCGGCGAAGTAGGAGGTGAGATCCTCGGCCATGCGCTTGGTCAGCGTGGTGACCAGCACGCGTTCGCCCCGCGCCACGCGCTCGCGGATTCGCGCCAAAAGATCGTCCACCTGCCCCTGCGCAGGGCGCACCTCCACCACCGGGTCGAGCAGCCCTGTGGGGCGCACCAACTGCTCCACCACGTCGTCCCCGGACTGCTGCAGTTCGTAGGCCGCCGGGGTGGCGGAGACGTAGAGCACCTGGTTGACCCGCCCCTGGAATTCCTCGAAGGTCAGGGGGCGGTTGTCCAGCGCCGAGGGCAGGCGGAAACCGAACTCCACCAAGGTCTCCTTGCGCGAACGGTCACCGAAGTACATGCCGCGCACCTGGGGCACGGTGACGTGGGACTCATCCACCACCAGCAGCCAATCGGAGGGAAAGTAGTCCAGCAGGGTGGGCGGCGGCTCGCCCGCTCGCCTCCGGGTGAGGTGCCGGGAGTAGTTCTCGATGCCGGGGCAGTACCCCAGTTCTTTCAGCATGTCCAGGTCGAACACCGTGCGCTGCGCGAGGCGTTGCGCCTCGACCAGCTTGTCCGCCGCCTTGAGCTGTGCCAGGCGTTCATCCAGTTCGGCGCGGATGTCTCCCACCGCCTCGTCGAGGATCGGCCGCGACACCACGTAGTGGGAGGAGGGGTAGATGGGCAGGCGGTCGTCGACCAATTCGAGCACTGTGCCGCGCAGCGCGTCGATGCGGCTGATCCTCTCCACCGTACTGCCCCAGAACTCGACGCGTACCGCGTGATCGTCGTAAGGGGGATAGATCTCCAGCACGTCGCCCCGCACCCGGAACGCCGACGGCACCAGGTCGAGCTGAGTCCGCTCGTACTGCATGGCGACGAGCTGGCGCAGCACCGCGTCCATGCCCGGCTCGCCGCCAGGCTCCAGAAGCAGCAGCATGCCGTAGTAGGCGGCGGGGTCGCCGAGGCCGTAGATGCACGACACGGAGGCGATGATGACGATGTCGCGGCGTTCGAACAGCGAACGGGTGGCGGAGAGGCGCAGGCGGTCGATCTCCTCGTTGATCGAGGTCTCCTTCTCGATGTAGGTGTCCGAGGAGGGAACGTAGGCCTCCGGCTGGTAGTAGTCGTAGTAGGAGACGAAGTACTCGACGGCGTTGTCGGGGAAAAACGTCCTGAACTCCTGGAAAAGCTGCGCCGCCAGCGTCTTGTTGTGCGAAAGGACGAGCGTCGGGCGGTTGAGCTCGGCGATGGCGCGGGCGACGGTATAGGTCTTGCCCGAGCCGGTCACGCCCAGCAGGGTTTGCGCCGCCAGCCCCACCTGGAAGCCGGAGACGATGCGCTCCACCGCCTGGCTCTGGTCTCCGGCCGGCGGAAACGGCGCTGCCAGTCGAAACGGCTTGCTCACGGCGTTCCTCCCCTCCCCGCCCTGCCAACAGCTTAGCGCAGGCACGCCACGGCGCCGGCCACAAGATACGACGAGGTTTGCCGCCTCGAACCGGGCGGTGCGCTCCTCCCTCCCCTCGCCCTCACCTTCTCACCTCCTCACATCCTCACCTCCTCACCGCTCCACCCGCCTTGCGCCGCGGGTGCGCGCCGCGCTAGCGTACACGCCGTGCGCCGATCTCTCCTGCGCTGGCTGGCGGTCGGGTTGCTGCTGGGAGTCACCTGCGGCGCCGTCATCGGCCTCGGCCTCTCCCGCTTCGTGAACCTGCCGGCGGTCGAAACACTGACCACCTACCGCCCAGCCGCCGCCACCCAGATCCGCGCCCGCGACGGCTCGCTGCTCGCCACGCTGGCGCTGCAGCGCCGTCTGCCGCTGCCGCCCGATCAGATCCCGGAGGTCTTCCGCAACGCCGTGGTGGCGGCCGAAGACGCGCGCTTCTTCGCTCACACCGGCCTGGACCCCAAGGGCATCTTGCGCGCCTTTCTGCGCAATGTGTTTTCCCGGCGTTACAGCCAGGGCGCCTCGACGCTGACGCAGCAGCTGGCTCGCACGTTGTTTCTGACGCCCGAGCGGACGCTGGAGCGCAAGATCAAGGAGGCGCTGCTGGCCATCGAGATCGAGCAGAAGTTCTCGAAAGACCAGATCCTGGCGATGTACGCAAACCAAATGTACTTCGGCCACGGCCGCTACGGCGTGGAGGCATCGTCGCGCTTCTTCTTCGGCAAGCCTTCGGCGGAGCTGACCATCGCTGAGGCAGCGCTGCTTGCCGGCATCGTGCAGCTCAACGACCGCCAGTCGCCCATCCGGTTCCCGGAGCGCGCGCTGCTGCGCCGCAGTTACGCGCTGACGCGCATGCGCGACGAGCGCTTCATTTCCGAGGACGAGTACCGCGCTGCCATGGCCGCTCCGCTGGGGGCTTCCCCTCACTACGATCGCCACGCCGCCGCCGACTACTTCGTCGAGGTGGCCCGCCGCGCCGTGGAGGACCAGTTCGGCACGAGGGTGATGCTGGAGGGCGGTCTTGTCGTGGAGACGACCGTGGACCCCGCCCTGCAGGAGCTGGCCGAGACGTCGTTGCGCAATGGTCTTGTGGCGCTGCAACGCCGCCTGGGCTGGCCCGGCGCCCGGCGCAACCTGCTGGCGGACGGGGTCGAGGAACTCGACGCCTGGCGCGACCCGTCATGGGCGTTTCTGCGCTGGCGCGAGGGAGAGCTGGCCTACGCCGTGGTCACCGAGGTGTCCGCTCGGCAGGCCACTCTGCGCATCGCCGGGCGCGGCGCGGCACTGACCCTCGCCGACGCCCGCTGGACGAACCGCGACTCCTTAACTCGCCTGTGCCGGCGCGGCGACGTGCTGCTGGTGCGGTTGGGCAAGATGCTGCCCGATGCGCCGCTGCCGGTGACCCTGGAGGGGGAACCTCGCGTCGAGGGGGCGCTCCTGGCCCTCGATAATCGCACCGGCGCGGTGCTCGCCCATGTCGGCGGGTTCGACTTCGATCGTTCCCAGTTCGACCGCGTGACCCAGGCCAAGCGCCAGTGCGGTTCGGCGTTCAAGCCATTCGTCTACCTGGCCGCCTTCGAGCGCGGCTTCGCGCCCAACGAGATCCTCTTCGACGGACCCGCCCTCTTCCCCGACGAGCGCGGCGAGATGACCTACGTCCCCCTCAACTACTACCGCCGCTACGAGGGGATGGTGACGCTGCGCCACGCCCTGGAGCACTCCCTCAATGCCTCGGCGGTCAAGCTGCAGCAACTGGCCACCGGCGAGGCGATCATCGACGTGGCGCGCCGCCTCGGGATCGCCGAGAAGCTCGCCCCCTACCCGACCATGGCACTGGGCTCCTTCGAGCTCACGCTCTGGGAGCTCACCGGCGCCTACGCCGGCATCGCCAACGGCGGCCAGCGGGTGCAGCCGTACTTCATCGCCCGCGTGCTGGACGGGGCTGGCCAGCCGCTTCACACCCACCGGCTCGAACCGTTCCAGGCAGTGCGAGAGGACGTTGCCTACCTGGCCGACTACGTGCTGCGAGGCGTCGTGCAGCGGGGCACCGCCGCCAAGGCCGCCGGCCTGCCGGGCTACCTGGCCGGGAAGACCGGCACCACCGACGCCTATACCGACGCATGGTTCATCGGCTACTCCCCGCGCATCACCGTCGGTGTGTGGGTGGGCCGGGACATGAAGGAGCGCATCGGCCGCAACATGACCGGCGCCGAAGCGGCGCTGCCTACCTGGATCGAGTTCATGAAAGGGTACCTGGAATCGCAGCCGGAGCACGTGCTCCGGGAGGAACCGGCAGTCCCGGCCGGCATCACCCTCGTGCCGGTCGACCCCCTGACCGGTCTGCGCGCCAACCCCGGATGTGGCGAGCGGGTGATCCTCGAAGCGGTGCCGGCCGGCCGCGAGCCCGCCCCCTGCTCGGAGGAGTGGCACCACGTCGTCGCCCTGCCGTGGCCGCAGCAGCTCCCGTATTACACGTACCGCCCCGGTGAACCCGTGACCACGCCCGAGGCCATCGCGGCGGCGCATGCAAAGATCGCCGCCAAGGGCGGCGAGGTAGCCAATTCGACCCCTCGTTAGTTGACGCACCTCTCGACGAGCCAGTAGGTCGCGGCCGCCACGAGCGCCGCCGCCGGCAGGGTCAGCACCCACGCCCAGACGATGCGAGTCGTCAGGCCCCAGCGCACGGCGGAGAGCCGCTGGGTCAAGCCGACGCCGGCAATGGCGCCGGCGATGGTGTGGGTGGTGGAGACCGGGCTGCCCATCGCCGACACCACGAAGAGCGACACGGCACCCGCCGTCTCGGCGGAGAAACCGTGCATCGGCCTCAGCTTGGTGAGCTTGACGCCCATCGTCTTGACCACTCTCCAGCCGCCGGTGATGGTCCCCAGCGCAATGACCGCGTGGCAGGTGAGGATGACCCAGACTGGCACGTGGAACTCCTTCAGATAGCCGGCCGAGAAGAGCAGGGCGGTGATGATCCCCATGGTCTTCTGGGCATCGTTGAGGCCGTGCCCCAGGGAGTAGGCGCCCGACGAGATGAGCTGACTCACCCGGAACGCGCGGTCCAGCCGATGCACATTGAAGCTCTGAAAGATCCAGTACACCGTTACCATGAGGACGAAGCCCAGGGCCATGCCGATCAGCGGCGACAGCACGATGAACGCCGCCACCCGGCTGATGCCCGAGAGCACCAGGGCCTCGACCCCCGCCTTGGCCAGGCCGGCGCCAGCCAGGCCGCCGATGATCGAGTGAGAAACGGAAATGGGCAGGCCCATCTGAGTGCAGGTAAACGTCCAGACGATGGCCCCGACCAGCGCCGCCAGGATCACCCACTGGTCGATGACGCTCACGTCCACGATGCCCTTGCCCACGGTCTTGGCAACCTTGACCTCGAAGCCGAAGGCGGCGACGAAGTTGAAAAACGCCGCCCAGAGCACCGCCAGCTTCGGCGGCGGCACCCCGGTCGCCACCACCGTGGCGATGGAGTTGGCTGCGTCGTTCATGCCGTTGAGAACATCGAAGATGAGCGCGAGAATGACGAGTCCGACGATCAGAGTCAGCACGGTGCACCCTCCATCGTGCTCTCAAGGCCGCAGTTCTCGCAGGAACTCATGAGCTCTTGATGAGGATGCTCTCGATGACATTGGCCACGTCCTCGCAGCGGTCCGTGGCCTCCTCGATAAGTTGGTACAACTCCTTGAACTTGATGATCGTCACCGCGTCGGCGCACTCGGCGAAGAGCTGCGCCAGAGCACGCCGGTGCACGGCATCAGCCTCGTTCTTGAGGCGGTTGATTTCGACGCAGGTGGTGTGGGCGTCAAAGTGACGACGAGGGTCGTGCAGCGCCAGCACCGCCTTCTGCACTTCCTTGGCGGAAGTAACGAGGATCTCACTCAAGCTCTTGAGCATCTCCGGCATCTCGGTGATGCGGTAAAGCACCAGCCTCTGCCCGGCGGCGTCGACCGCGTCGAGGATGTCGTCCAACCGGGTGATAAGAGTATGGATGTCCTCGCGGTCGAAGGGGGTGATGAAGGTCCGGTTGAGCTTGTCGAGGGTGCTGTGGGTCAGACGGTCGCAAGCGTGCTCGTATTCCTTGAGCCGTTCTACCTTGGTCTTCAGATCGCTGGGGTTCGCGACGATGTCGCGAAACAGCACGACGCCGTCCACGATGTTCGCCGAGGCGCGGATGAAAAGATCGAGAAATCCCCGGTCCTTGGGCAGAAACCAACGCATCGCACTCTCCTCCGGGCCGGGCAGCCCGAGGGATAGAAGCGCAGCTTGACGCCAGCGAAAAGTGCGAGGGATTTCCCCGGGCGATCAGTGCTTCCAGAATCGCCGCGAGAAAAGCACGAGGATCGTGAAGATCTCGAGCCGTCCCAAAAGCATGCACGCCGAGAGCACGAGCTTCACGGGCGACGGGAAGTGGGCGAAGTTGTCCAGCGCCCCCACCGCCCCCAGACCCGGTCCAACGTTGCCGATGGCGGTAAGCGCGCTCGACACCGCGGTGGCGAAATCGTAGCCAGCGGCCGCGACGACGGCGGCGGCGGCTCCGGCGAGCAGAAAGTAGGCGGTCAGGAACGCCGCCACCCCCGACAGGACTCCGTCGCCCACCACCTGACCGTGGTACTTCACCGGCACGACCGCGTGGGGATGGATGAAGCGGTGCACCGTCGCCCGCAGCGAGCGCAGCGCCAGAACGATGCGCAGGCTCTTGGGTCCGCCGCCGGTGGAGCCCGACATGCCGCCGATGAGCATCAGCGCCACCAGGACGAACTGGGCGGCGTGCGGCCACAGCTCGAAGTCGGCCGACACGAACCCGGTGGTGGTGATGATCGATGCCGCCTGAAACAGTGCTGCGCGCGCCGTCTCATGCATTCCCGCGACACCGTCCCACAGCACAACGAACAGCAGCGCCGCGGCAGCGGTCACGATCGCCAGGAAGTAGCGCAGCTCCACGTCCCGCAGCACGTCCCGCCAGCGGCCAGTGAGCAGCTTGTAGTGCAGCACGAAGTTGATCCCGGCGGCGAGCATGAAAACGATCACCACCCACTCCACCGCCGGTGAGGCGAACTCCCCTACCGACCCGTTGCGCGTCGAGAACCCTCCCGTCGCAAGGGTGGTAAACGCGTGACAGAGCGCCTCGAACCAGTTGAGGCCGCATAGCATGAGCAGCACCCACTGGGCGGCGGTGAAGCCCACATACAGCCCCCACAGGGTCCTCGCCGTTGCCGCAAGCCGCGGGCGTATCTTGTCCGCTACCGGCCCCGGCACCTCCGCCTTGAACAGTTGCATGCCGCCGATCCCCAGCAGAGGCAGGATGGCGATGGTGAACAGGATGATACCCATGCCCCCCAGCCACTGGGTCATGGCACGCCACAGCAGCAGTGATCGCGGCAGCGCGGTAACGTCCGCGATGACCGTGGAACCGGTGGTTGTGAACCCCGACACCGACTCGAACAGCGCGTCCGCGGGACCCAGCACTCCGCCGAGCAGGTACGGCAGCGCTCCCACCGCAGAAGTGATCAACCAGGCACCGCTCACCACCAGGAACCCGTCCCTGGCTCGCAGGCCGCGTTCGCTGGTGCGGGTCAGGAAGACCAGTCCCCCGCCGGCCAGCGCCGCCAGCAGCAGGGCGCTCAGGAAGGGCCCGGGGGCGTCCCGGAAGGCGACCGCGGCGACCAGCGGCACCACCAGGAAAGCTGCGGTGAGAAGCAGCAGCCAGCCCAGCAGGTGAACGTCGAAGCGGCGGTTCATTGCCCGCCCACGAAGGCGTCGAGCTCCCCGGCTCGAGAGGTGGTGGTGATCAGTAGAGCCCTATCTCCCACCAGGATCCGGTCCCCCCCGACCGGCACGATCAGGGACTTGCCGCGCAGCAGCGCGGCCACCAGCGTGCCACGCGGCAGGCCCAGCTCGGCCAGCCGTGGACCCACCAGGCGGCTGCCCGACTCGACCTCGATCTCCACCAACTCGACCAGGTCCTCCATCAGCGCCGCCGCCGCCCGCACCCGACCGCGGCGCACGAACTGCACCGCCAGACCGACCGTCAACAGGCGCGGTGAGACCACCGCGTCGATCCCCAATTCACCCACCATGCGGGTCAGCGCCGGGTTGTCGACCAGCGAGAAGGCGCGCGCCGCCCCCAGCCGTCGCGCCAGCAGGCCCGCCATGACGTTCAAGGAGCTGTCGTCGGTGCAGGCGACGAAGGCTGCGGCCCGTTCGATGCCCTCCTCCTCGAGCACGTCCCGATCGGTGGCAAGGGCGCGGACGACCACCGTACGCTTGAGCTGTGCCGCAGCTTCCTCGGCGACACCGACATCGTCTTCGAAAAGCGTCACCGCGACGTTCGCCGCCTCCAGCCGGTGAGCGACCTCCAGCCCGATGCGACTCGCCCCAGCGATCATCACCCGCTCCTCGCTGCTGCGCCGCACTCCCAGCAGCCTCAGCACGTTGTCGAGTTCCTGCGGATCCACCGCGAAATACGCCAGGTCCCCGGCGTGAAATTCGTCCTCGCCGTGGGGGACGAACGAGTGGTCGCCACGCCGGATGGCCACCGCCAGCACCGGCGGCGAGGGAAACAGCAAGCGCAGGTGTGACAGCAGCAACCCCTCGAAGTCACTCCCGGCCGGGATGGGGAATCCGGCTATGATCAGGCGCCCGTCCAGGAAGCTCACCACGTCGGTGGCGCCCGGCACCGGCAGCAGCGACATGATCTTCTCCACGGCGGCCTGGTCCGGATTGATGCAGACGTGCTCACCAGTCAGCCGCTGGGCGATCGCCCGGAAGCTGGCCTCGTGGTCGCGATCGCGCAGCCGCGCCACCACTCGCGGCACCTTGAACAGTGCCGAGCCGACCAGCGCCACCACCATGTTCGCCTCGTCGGAGGCGGTGCAGGCAAAGAGCGCGTCGCACTCGCCGATACCAGCGCTACGCAGCACCTCCACCGACGTCCCGTTGCCCGACACGACCTGCACGTCCAGGTCCTCGGCCAGACCCTGGAGGCGCTCGCGGTCGCTCTCCACGATCACCACGTCGTGCTGATCCCGCGACAGCCTCGCCGCCAGAGTCGAACCCACCAGCCCACCGCCGACAACCAGAGCACGCATGTTCTAAGCTTAACGCCACTCGACCGAGGAGCGATACGTCGCAGGACTCCACGCACGAGAGCTCGTCGAAGAGAAAGTGAGCAGGGTGAGTTCAGAGGCAGGACGTACGACGTTCGACGCCCCGAAGCCAACCCCGTGCCCGTGTCTTCCCTTTTCCGGGGGTTTCGCCGGCCCCCCAAGCTCTCTTGAGCTGGGGGCTCCGCTCTCCGCTCGCCCCACGAAGTCCTACGGCCTCTGGAGTGCCGGTGACCGTGCCCGTGCCCGTGACCGTGCCCGTGTCCGTGTCCGTGCCCGTGCCCGTGTCCGTGCCCGTGCCCGTGCCCGTGCCCGTGTCAGTGACGGTGTCGGGGACAGTGACCGTGTCCGTGCCCGTGTCAGTGACGGTGTCGGTGACAGTGACCGTGTCCGTGCCGGTGACAGGCTCAGTGTCCGTGATCCCTTCCGGTGCGGGCCTTCGGAGCGGCTGCTCGGCGCGGGAAGCGAAGGGGTTCCTGCCTCGCCGCCGCGGTGTGCTCGCATCGCACGCGGGCTCGATCGGTCACGGGGCGGCGATGAGCGGCAGCTCCTCGTCACTGGGCTGAAACAGCACGCAGCCGACGCATCCCGGTCCGACGTGGGTGCCCACCACCGGACCGATTTCGCCCGGGAAGAACTCCTTGACCTTGAACGTCTCCTCCAGCAGGACGTGCAGCCGCTCCGCCCACACCGGCGCCACCGCGTGGCCGATGGTGAGGAACACCGGCCTGTCCACCTCGACCCGCTGCTTGAGCAACTCGACCACCTTGGGGTGTGCCGCCTTGCCGCCTCGCGCGCGGTCAATCGGCGTGACCTCGCCCTGGATCACGCCCAGGATCGGTTTGATCCCAAGGATGCCGCCGAGAAGCGCTCGCGCCTTGCCAATGCGACCGCCCTTCGCCAGGTACTCGAGCGTGTCGACGACGAAGAGGAAGTGGAAGCGCGGAATGAACGAATCGACCCTCGCGCGGATCTCCTGCGCCGACAGCCCGCGCTGAGCCATGCGCGAGGCGAACAGACACAACATCCCGAGTGGCGCAGATGTCTGGAGACTGTCGATCACCTCCAGGCACGGCCGCGAGCCATCGTCCCGTTCCACGGTCAGCTCGGCGGCCAGTTCCTTTACGGCCTCCCGGGCATGGGCGACGGTCAGCGACATCTTCCCGGAAATATGGATGGACACCACGTCGCTGCCTGCCCCCAGAAGCCTCCGGTACTCGGCGAGGAAATCCCCTTTTGACGGCGGGCTGGTGCGCGGATGGACGTCCTTGCGCTCCCGCAAGAGCTTGTAGAACCCAGCAGGCGCCAGGTCAACGCCGTCCTTGTAGATGTCCTCTCCGAAGATCACCGACAGCGGCACGGGGTGGATGCGCGCCTCTCGCGCCACCTCTGGCGGCAGGTCAGCGGTGGAGTCGGTGACGATGCGCACCCGGATCTCGGGTACGAGAAGCTTGACGAAGCCCTTGTCCACAAGAGCCAGGACGTCATCGAGCACCTCGCCGTCCAGCGCCGAGGAAGCCTCCAGCGCGGCTCGAATCGTCTTCCCCGCCTGGGCGGATTGCAGGATCTGTTGCTGTCCCGGAGTGAACGGCGTCTCGAAGAAGCCCGGCGCCATCTCGATTTTGAGCCTGCTTTGCAGATCCGGGAGGCGGGCGAGGCAGTCACCGTAGCGGTGCTGGTCTTCCATCGCCTGCGCCATGAGCGTCAGCAGATCCTCCTTCATCCCGAAGGTGGCGCCGTGCGGTCCGACGAGAACGCGGAACGTGCCAGTGGCGATGCGGGCGAGGCGGGCAAACGCCTTTCGGCCGGCGACCAAGCCACAGCCGGCCGCGATCACACCGCCCTCGTGCAGCGCCAGCTCCCCCTCCTGCAGGACCAGGCGACCGGTCAACACGAGCTTCTGCAACCTCGGCAGAAGTTCGAAGAGCGGCAGGGTGTTGAGGTCACCCAGGACGGAGTCCAGGCGAGCGTCGGTGGCCAGACCCAGCTCCATGGCGGCGAGGTGAGTGCGCAGTTTGCGCACCACGCCGGCGTTGGTCAGGCCGTTGATGTCGACGGAGAGCACCTCCTCGGGCAGCGACTCGTCGTCGCTCCCTTCGCCCCCGCGGAGCAACACCAGCTGGCTCACCACTCCCGTCTCGGGATCGGGCGTGAGAAAGCGCAAGACGGTTGCGTCGCCGAACCCCTCGACGTCGCTTCCGGCGAAAATGACCCGCGGGGAAAGCCCGGTGGCAAAGCGCATGCCGGTGGCGGAGTTCTCGGCGGAGACAACTTCGTACCCGAGCTCGGCGAGCCCCCGGCTGATCTCCTTGCGCCGCGCCTCCGCGGTGTCGACCACGAGAACTGTGGGCCTCGCCATCTCTCCCCTCCCCCGCAAACGCTTGTATTTCCGAATCTGCCTTCCAACTGGTAGAAACGGCAGCAGCGCGGCTAGTATAGCGCCATGTCCGAGCACGTGTTGACCATTTTCGCGCATCCCGACGATGCGGAAACGGTCGCCGGGGGATCGCTCCTGCGGCTGGCGGCGGCCGGCGCCCGGATTACCCTGTGCGTCGTCACGGACGGCGACAAGGGCACCGCCGACGACCACGACCTGGCAGCCGCCGTCATCACTCGCCGCCAGGCCGAACAGAAACGCTCCGCCGTCCGACTGGGCGCCGAGCTGGTCTACCTGGGTTTCGAGGACGGACTCGTCCAGCCGACCATCGAGCTGCGCCGCGCGCTGGTGCGGGTGATCCGCCAGGTGCGCCCGCAGATCATCATCACCCACGACCCCACGGTGTGGTTCCGCCACGATGTCTACATCAACCACCCCGACCACCGCGCCGTGGGCCAGGCGGCGCTGGAGGCGATCTACCCGGCGGTCAAGAAGCCGCGCACGTTCCCCGAACTCCTGGATCAGGAGGGGCTGGCCCCCCACGTGGTGCGCGAGATCTGGCTCGGCCCCACCGACCACCCCAACCACTGGGTCGACATCCACGCGCAGCTCGAAGGGAAGCTGGAGCTGATCTGCGAGCACGCCTCGCAGTTCCCCCCCGAGCCGGCGCGCGCCGCTTTCACCCGCCTGGCACGCGAGGCCGGGACG
Organism: Acidobacteriota bacterium; assembly: GCA_037444085.1. Lineage (GTDB taxonomy): Bacteria > Acidobacteriota > Thermoanaerobaculia > Thermoanaerobaculales > Thermoanaerobaculaceae > CALEVZ01. Next base: position 17,643 of record JBBINC010000045.1, read on the forward strand.
CCCGCCGGGCTCGCCGCAGCCGAGAGCTTCCGGCGGCTCCACCAGGTTCGCCAGACGGTGCACGCCCTCGCCGGCGCCCTCGATGCGCGACCAACGCCCGCGAGCGAATAGTGTCGCCCGCCCGCCGCATTGTCGCCGTCATCGCCGCCGTGGCGTTCTTCTGGGCGGCACACCGGGTCATCTCCCCCGGCAAGGGGATCACCAATCGCCGGCCGCATGGCACGGCGATCGTCTGCTTCGGCGACAGCCTGACCGCTGGCACCGGCGCCGAGGCCGGAGCGAGCTATCCCGCGCATCTTGCGCGCCTGCTGGGGCGCGAGGTGATCAACTCCGGCGTGCCCGGCGACACCACCGCGGCGGCGCTCGCGCGATTGCAGCGCGACGTCCTCGCGCACTCGCCTCGCATCGTCTGCATCACCCTCGGCGGCAACGACCTGAAGAACGGAGTGAGTCGGGAGGAAGCGTTCGCCAACCTGGAGGCCATCGTGCGCAAGATCCACGCCGCCGGCGCCGTGGTGGTGGTGGCGGGTATCGACTTGCCGCTTCTCGGCCGCGGCTTTGGCGACGGCTACCGCGACCTTGCCCGCCGCACCGGCACCGTGCTCATCCCGAACGTGTACAAGGGACTGATGGGCCGCCCCGAGCTCATGAGCGACCCAGTCCACCCCAACGGTCGAGGCTACGAAGTACTCGCCCGCCGGGTGTACCGAGCCATCACACCCTACCTTCCCTGATATGGTGAAATGGGCGGAGCGCGTCGTCCTGTTCCTGCCGCCAGCCCTGGCCGGCGACCGGGTCATGCGGGCTGTCCAGCCCGCCGCCATCGTCTGGCAGCGCGACGGGCGGGTGAGCGTCGAGGGCCCGACGCAGGTCCGCCAAGCGGCCGACCTGATTGCCGTCCTCGAGGAGGAACTCCGCCGTGCTGGCCGCGGCGCCCGCGCGGTCGGCTTCTTCGGCTACGAGTTCACCGCCACCCTCGACCCGCTCGTCGCCCTGGCGCCCGGCCGCCCACTCTTGCCCGACGCCTGGTGGGCCGTTCTGACCCCGTCCGCCATGGCCGCCGGCACCCCGGTGCACCACGGCGGATGGCTCGCCGACCCGGGCGCGGTGCAACATAGCCTTGACGATTCGACCTTTCGCCGGGGTGTCGAGACCATCCGAGCGGGCATCCGCGACGGCGACGTCTACCAGGTCAATCTGACGCGCCGCTTCTCCGTCCCGTTTCGCGGCGACTCCGGCGCGTTCTTCGCCGCCCTCTTGCCGCCCGTGTCGCCGCCCTTCGCGTGCTACCTGGCCGACCGCGAGCAGGGGTGGGCGGTGCTGTGCCTGTCTCCCGAGCTGCTGCTGCGGCGCCGCGGGGAGTGGGTGGAAACGCGGCCGATCAAGGGCACGGTGCCGCTCCCGGCCGACCCCCGCCAGCGCCCTGCCGCCCGCCGGCGTCTCGCCGCCAGCGCCAAGGACGCCGCCGAACTGGCGATGATCGTCGACCTGGAGCGCAACGACCTGAACCGCGTCTGCCGGCCTTCCTCCGTGCGCGTCGAGACGGCCCGGCGGATCGTCAGCACCATCGGCGTGATGCATCAGTTCGCCTGCATCACTGGCCGACTGCAACGGCGGGAGGGGTGGCGCTCGCTGCTGGCCGCCATACTCCCCGGCGGCAGCGTCACCGGCGCCCCCAAGCTCGCCGCCTGCGCCTTCATCGCCACCCTTGAGCCCGTGCCGCGCGCCGCCTACTGCGGCGCCATCGGCGTCATGCAGCGGGATCGCGGGGTTCTGGCGCTGCCCATCCGCACCGGCTACGTGACCACGGGAATGCTGCACGTCCACGCCGGTTGCGGCGTCGTGTGGGACTCGGACGCCGCCGCCGAGGAGGCGGAAAGTCGCGCCAAAGCGGCGCGCTGGTTCGAGATCCTGGCGGCAGGTGGCTGGTGAGGAAGGCTCCCCAGTGGGTGCTGGCCGGCAAGCGGCTGCAACGGTCGCACGCCGCCACTGTGCCAGTGTGGTGGCCAGCGGTATTTCGCGGCGAAGGCACCTTCGAGACAATCGGCTGCGAGGCGGGCGAAGCGTTCCTGTGGGAGGAGCACGCTAGGCGCATGCACGAGGCGCTGGTGGCGCTGGGTGTCGACCCGCCGCTCTTCCCGGGGCGGACTCACCTGCGACGCCTGCTGGCTCGCGAAGCGGTCATGGGCAGCGGCGCGATCCACTGCGCCGCCTTCGGCCATGGCACCCGGTCCGTTCTCTTCAGCTGGGCGTACGCCTACCGTCCGCCACACCGCGTCCGGCGCGAGGGAATCGCCTTGCTGCCCGTGCCAGCTCCCTCCGGGCCTCTCACCGGCTGGAAGACCTCCTCCTACCTTGCCTTTACCCGCGCCCGCGCCCAGGCCACCAGCGCGGGCTTTGACGCCGCACTGCTGATCGACAGCGACGGGGCGGTGCGCGAGGTCGATCACGCCAATATCTTCGCCGTGCTTGGCGGAGTGGTCGCGACACCGCCGGCGCCGCGGCGGTGCTTGCCGGGTGTCGTGCGCCAGTGGTGCCTGCAAGCCCTCACTGCTGCCGGCGTTCCCGTCGAGGAGCGCGACTTCTCGCTGGCGGATCTGCTGGCAAGCGAGGGGGCGTGGGTGTCCTCGTCGCTCGCCGGCCTGCGCCCGGTGCGGCGCGTCGGTGAACACTCGCTCCCCGTGCCCCCGACGCCCCTAGCCGCCCTCCGCCTCGCCGGCATTCCCTGCCCGGGGTATCCGCCGCCGAGGCACATGCGCGACCAACGGTAGGCGGCGCCCGGGGGCCGAACCCGCCTCAGCCCACCGTGATGGTGTCCTTTCTTTCGGGGGGTTTCGCCGGCCCCCCGCCCGCGCCTCCGCCGCGAAACCCCCCGTGCCCAGCTTCCCTGTCTCGGGGGGCCGCGCGCCCCCCGGGCTTTCGTGTGCGGGGGGCTCCGCTCTCCG
>JBBINC010000046.1:0-20554 GCA_037444085.1 Acidobacteriota bacterium
CGGACACGGTCACTGACACTGACACGGGCACTGACACGGGCACGGACACGGGCACGGACACGGGCACGGACACGGGCACTGACACGGGCACGGACACGGGCACGGACACGGGCACGGGCAGTGCTCCCCGAGGAGGACAGGCACTCCTGCCTGTCCGGGAGGGGGAGGACGACCGCGCCGAGCGAGCGGGGCCATGGGTGCGGAGTGAGTCGTCTGGAGTCAGGAATGAGGTATCTGACTCACCTCACCCCTCACGTCTCGTCTCCTGCGCGCCAGGTGGTGACCAGGGCGTAGCCGCCGAGCACGAGGCAGCCTGCGGCGGCGGCGATGAAGATCAGTCCGCGCAGCGCGCCGGGAGGCGACGAGGTCGAGCGCGGGGGGACGCAGCGCCGCCGCCATGCGCTGGCGGGCGCGGGAGAGCATGGAGCGGGCGCTGGCCGCCCGAAGGCCCAGCGCCGCGGCGACCTCCTCGTGGCTCGATCCCTCCACGGAGGCGAGCCACAGCATGCTGCGGTCGCGAGGGTGAAGCTCGGCCAGGGCGCCGCCCACGTCGGAGCGCAGCTGGACGGCCTCGGGGAAGGGCGCCGCGTCGGCCACCTCGGGGACCTCCCAGTTTCCCGCACCGGCCGCCGGAAGTGGTCCCGCATGAGGTTGGGGGCGATGCGGAACAGGTAGCTGCGAAGGTTGACCTCGTCGTCGCAGCGGAAGCCGGAGCGCAGCAGGCGAAAATAGGTTTCCCGCAACAGCTCATCGGCGAGCGCCTGGTGGCCGATGACGCGGGCGATGTAACCGCGCAGCGGCCGGGCGGTGCGGGCGTAGAGGGCGCGGAAGGCGTTCTCGTCCATGGGGGAAGCTCCCGCGAAGGTGTCCGCGATGGTGCGCGCCTGTCGCCGGGAATGCACGCCACTTGTCGATCACTCGCGTCTGCATGTCGGCGTGCATCTTGGCCAGCCGGTCCAGGCGCTGGTTGGTGCTGAGGGTCTTGATGATCCAGCAGATTCCGAGGAACAATGAGGATCGGAACGACCATGGGCGCGAGTTCGTTCATTGCCGCCTCCGGGCGCGGCCGGGAGTGCCGGCCGGGCTCACCCTCTACAACGGATCGGGGGTTGGATGGTTAGCAGGTGGCGCAGGCGGGATGACGGGCGGCGCCGCAGGTGCGATAATCGCGCATGATCACGACGCGGCGAATGCTGGCCTCGGCAGAGCGTGCGTTCGACCAGGTGGAGCGTTTCTGGACGGTGGCCAGGACGCAGCGGGCGGTGGGTTCGCTGCTCACCGCCGCGTTCGTGGTGGCGCTGCTCGCCATCGAGGCCGGCCGCCGCGGCTGGCTGCCTTCGGGGCTCGCCGCAGCGGTGCCGCACAACCACTTCTACGCCGTGGACCTGGCATTCACCCTGCTGCTGCTGTTCGAGGTCATCGCCCTGGTGCTCACCCTGGCGCACTCGGTGTCGCTGGCGGTGGGCAAGCAGTTCGAGATCCTGTCGCTCATCCTGGTGCGCCACACCTTCAAGGAGTTCACTGCCTTTCCCGAGCCGGTGACCTGGGAGTCGGTGCGCCAGGCGCTACCCGACATGGCGGCGGTGGCTGCTGGCGCCCTCCTCATCTTTGTGGGGTTGGGGTTCTTCTATCGGCAGCAAAGGCACCTGCCGCTGTCCGCCGACCCGGATGACCGCTGGTCGTTCGTGGCCAGCAAGAAGCTCGTGTCGCTCACCCTGCTGGCGCTGCTCATCGGCATCGGCGCCGGCAACCTGGTGCGCTTGCTCTTGGGTGAGGAGACGTACCCGTTCTTCGAGACCTTCTACACCGTCCTGATCTTCTCCGATGTGCTGCTCGTGCTGCTGTCGCTGCGCTACAGCAGCACCTACGCCATCGTCTTCCGCAATTCCGCCTTCGCCGTGTCCACCGTCTTCCTGCGCCTGGCGCTGACCTCGCCGCCGCTGGTCAAGGCGGGTCTGGGACTGGGCGCGTTGCTGCTGGCGATCGCCGTGACCGTGGCCTACCACCGGTTCGCGCCCTCCCGGCCGGATGAGCCGGCGGTGAGGGCCGGGGGGTAGAAGCGCCGGAGGTGAGGCGGGGCGCTACCAGGGATTGGCGACGTGGCAGGCGGCGCCGGTGGTGACGATGTAATCCTGGTGGTAACGCTCCGCGGGCCAGAAGGCGGCGGCCGGCTCGACCTGGGTGACGATGGGGCGGCGGTAACGCCCCGAGGCCCGCTGTTCGCGGATGAACGCCTCGGCCTCGCGCTGCTGCTCCTCGCTGGCGGTCCAGATGCCCGAGCGGTACTGGCTGCCGACGTCCGGTCCCTGGCGGTTGAGCTGGGTGGGGTCGTGCATGGCGAAGAACGCCTCCAGCAGGCGCCGGTAGCTGATGCGCGCCGGGTCGAACACCACCTTGACGGTTTCTGCGTGGCCGGTGGTGCCGCTGCACACCTGTTTGTACGTCGGGTTGTCGACCTGCCCCTGCATGTAGCCGCTGACTGCATCGAACACCCCGGGCCCCTGCTGGAAGTAGTGCTCCACGCCCCAGAAGCAGCCGCCCGCGAAGTAGGCGGTCTCCACCCTCAAGGGCCGGCTTTCGGGCGGCAGTTCGGCGCCCTTTGCGTGAAACGCCAGGGAGGCGGAGTTGAGGCAGTGGCGCTCGCGGGTGGGGTGCGGGCCGTCGTCGAAGACATGGCCCAGGTGGGCGCCGCAGCGCGCGCAGAGGATCTCGGTGCGCACCATGCCGTGGCTGGTATCGCGGCGGCGGGCGACGTGTTCGGGGTCGAACTCGCGGGAGAAACTTGGCCAGCCGGTGCCGGAGTCGAACTTGTGCTCGCTGGAGAAAAGCGGCAAGCCACAGACGATGCAGGTGTAGATCCCCTCCTTCTTGTTGTCCAGCAGCGTGCCGCAGAAGGGCGGTTCGGTGCCTGCCTTCTGGGTGACGCGGTAGGACTCGGCGTCCAGGCGTGCCGCCAGGGTGACGACCCTCTCCCGCGGCAGCGGCGTGACGTCGTAGCCTGAGGCCGACAGCTTGGTGGTAGGCATGGTGTCCTCCTTCGGACCGGCGGCTTCTCGGCGCTCGCCGGTGCGGGCGTCGGCCTGTTCCAGGGCGCCCGGCTGACACGCGCCCGCGGCGAGGGCGAACGCGACGACGGCGAGGGTGGAAACTCTTCCAGTCACACCTGCAAGAGCGCATGCGGGGGTGCGAACATTCCGTTGAGCGGCCGGTCGCGACAGGGCGAGCCACCTCCTGTGTGACACTTTGCGCGTCTCGTCGAGCGCGTTTCAGAGGCGTCACATGGGTGGGGGGTTTTGCGGCCGCAGCAGCCAGCGCGCCGCCAGGCCGCCGCCGAGGGCGGTGGCGGCGGTGAGCACGGTGCCCCAGATCATGTCCACCACCGTCACCAGCACCGGCCAGCGCGCCACCGTTGCCAGGTTGGTGAGGTCGTAGGCGGCGTAGGCGCACAGCCCGAACACGCCTCCGATCACCATGGTGCGGACCAGTGTTGCCTCCTGGTGCGGCAGCACCACCACGATCAGCACGCCGGCCACGTAGAGCAGGTAGAACAGCGCCGCTGCCCCCCAGCGCACCTCCTCGGCGAGCAGAAAGCCCAGCTCCCGCCGGTACAGACCGCGGGCGATCACCCCCAGCCAGAGGGCGTCGATGGCGAGAAAAACGCCGAGGGTGATGCCGTTCACGCCGGGCAGTCGCAGTGCGTTCATGCTCTCGATGGTTGTGCAGACGGTCCCGCCGCGGTGCGGGCCCGCCATGTTCATCCGACGGCCGCAAGGGTGCATGGTTGAGGAATGCGACCCAGACAGGGTATGTTGAGCCCGATGATGCGCGATGCCACCGGCGGCCCCTCTGGCGTGCCACTCGATGACCTGCGCCACACCTGGAAGCAGATGGTGGCGCCGTACCAGAAGCCCAGCACAGGCGCCAGCCTCTGGCAGCTCGCCAACAGCGTGGTGCCGTACGTGGCGCTGTGGGTCGCGGGCTACCACCTGCTGGCGGTGTCGTACTGGCTAACGCTCGCGACCTCGGTCGTGGCGGCCGGGTTTCTGGTGCGCATCTTCATCATCTTCCACGACTGCGGGCACGGTTCCTTCTTCGCCTCCCGCCGCGCCAACGATGCGGTGGGGTTCCTCACCGGCGTCCTGACCTTCACCCCGTACTTCGACTGGCGCCGCGAGCACGCCCAGCACCACGCCACCGCCGGCGATCTGGATCGGCGCGGCCTCGGGGACGTGGCGACCATGACGGTGGAGGAGTATCGCCAGGCGCCGGGGTGGCGGCGGATTGCCTACCGTCTCTACCGCAATCCCCTGTCCTTGCTCGGGGTGGGCCCGTTATGGGTGTTTCTCATCAAGCAGCGCTTCCCGCATGCGGGCGGCGGGCCGCGGGAGAGGCTTTCCGTGCATCTGACCAGCCTCGCGCTGATCGCCGCCGGAGCTTTGCTCACCGTCACCATCGGCTTCAAGGCCCTGGTGCTGGTGCAGCTGCCGATCCTGGCTCTCGGCGGCGCGGCGGGGATCTGGCTTTTCTACGTCCAGCATCAGTTCGAGCAGGTGTACTGGGCGCGCGGCGGGCAGCGCGACTTCCTCGCCGCGGCACTGCGCGGCAGCTCGTTCTACCAGTTGCCGCGGGTGTTGCAGTGGTTCACGGGGAACATCGGCTTCCATCACATCCACCACCTGAGCCCTCGCATCCCCAACTACCTGCTCGAACGCTGTCACCACGAGCAGCCACAGCTGCAGCACGTCAATCGGCTGACGCTGCGGTCGAGTCTGCGCTCACTGCGGCTGCGCCTGTTCGATGAGGCCGCCGGGCGCATGGTCTCCTTCCGCGGAGCCGCCGCCACCCGCTCTTGATTCGCTACCGCGCAACGTCGCCACCCCGAGCCCTGGTGGGCGGCGACCGAGCCTTCGAGGCGAAAAGGCGAGAGGTGACACGTGGGGCGCGAGAGGTGAGACGATTTCCCCCAACCGGCTGGTAAACCTACCCGGTCACTGACACGGGCACGGGCACTGCCACGGACACAGTCACGGTCACGGGCACCGGTCACCGTCATGGACACGGGCACGGACACTGCCACGGACACTGCCACGGACACGGACACGGGCACGGGCACTGCCACGGGCACGGGCACGGACACGGACAGCCGAGACCCGGCCTGCCATCACGCGGGGGCTGGGTGGGTGGTCGGGGGTGCTGGAGGCGAGATTCGAGGCGCGTGCGGCTTTTCCGCCGCGCCGAGGGGGGTTCGGGGGGTTTCGTGGCGGGGGGCCGGCGAACCCCCCCGATGAGGAATTGGTGGAGCCGAACGGGATCGAACCGTCGACCTCTTGAATGCCATTCAAGCGCTCTCCCAGCTGAGCTACGGCCCCACCCAGGGAGGCGAACGCTAGCAGATGCGCAATCGGGGTGTCAACCGCAACGGGGGAAGCGGGTCGCCGGCTCCGGTGGCATGCGGGCGGCGGTGCTACACTCGCTCCGGAAGCGCCCGGAGCCTGGTGGCTCTCGCGGTCTTCAAAACCGTTGCCTCGTGCCTTCGCGGTACGAGGGGTGGGTTCGATTCCCATGCGCTTCCGCCATTCATTCAGCCGGATACCCTTCGCGATTCGCCCTGCGTGGTACCATTCGCGGCGTGAGCACGCCGGGCAGACACATGTACGTTGGCGATCTGGGTGAGACACCGCTGCCTGAGATCCTGGCGACGATCCACCACTACAAGGTTCCGGGAGTCCTCGAGGTGCGCCCGGAGGACGACCTCAAGCGGGTGTACATCGCCGGCGGCGACATCATCTTTGCCACCTCCACCAACCGCGCCGACTCGCTGGGCGAGATGCTGGTCGCGGCCGGACGGATCACCATGGAGCAGCATCGCGCATCGACGCTTCTGCTGTTGGACAGACCGGGCAAGCGCCACGGCCAGGTGCTGGTGGAAATGGGCCTGCTAACTGCCGATGAGATGCGCGCCGCGGTGCTCGAGCAGGTGCAGCGCATCGTCTGGAGTCTGTTTGCGCTTCCCGAGGGGAAGGTGACCTTCACGCTCGGCAACTTCCGCGGCGACGAGGTGTACAAGCTGCGTATCGCGACTCCGCGGGCGGTGGTGCACGGATGCAAGACGGTGCCGGACCCCAAGCGAATGGTGGCGCGGCTGGGCTCCAAGGGTGCGGTTTTCGCGCGTGTGCCGATCGAGGAGGCGCACCCGGAGCTGGAGCTGGAACCGGGCGAGGAGCAACTCCTGTCCCTGGTGGACGGCCGCCGGACGCTCTACGAGCTCTGCGAGCGCGGGCCCTACTCGGCCGGACTCAACGCGCGTATCTTTTACGCCTTCTTCTGCCTGGGCCTGGTACGCATGGAGCGGGAAGGGACCGCGGGGATCAAGGTCCAGGTTCCCTGGACAGGCGGCCCCAGCTGATCTAGAATTTGAGTTGGACGCACTAAGGCTGCGTCCGGAGGCACGACATGCCGCTGTACGAGTATCGCTGCACCGGCTGCGGCGAGCAGGTGGAAGTCCTGCAACACATCGGCGATGCCCCGCTGTCCGTGTGTGGGGGCTGCGGTGGACGGATGGAGAAACTGCTGTCTGCCCCGGCTTTGCAGTTTCGGGGGAGCGGCTGGTACGTCACTGACTACGCCCGCAAGGGCAACGGCAACGGTTCATCCTCGCCCGCCGAGGGCGACGCGAAGCCGGAGAAATCCGCCGCGCCAGCCAACGCGCCGGCGGCGAGCGAGTCGGCCAAGCCCGCGGAGAGCGCAGCTACCCCTGCCGCCACTCCTGCCGCCACGTGATCGCGCAGCCCTGCGGTTGCCTGAGGCGGGACAGAAAGGTGTCGTGGTAGCCGGGCATGGGGAGCACCGCGCGCGCGCGTCGTTGCTGGCAGCTCACAGTCGTGACAGGCACTGGCGGCGACGGGATGGCCGCCGCGTCCGCTGTCACTCTCCAGGAACGGCGTTGCTGTCAGGGTTGGCGAGCACGTCGCGGAGGTGGTGACGCAGCCCCTCGCCCAGCTCGGGGTGGCGCAAGCCAAGAGTGACTGTGGCGCGCAGGAAGTCGAGCTTGTTGCCGGCGTCGAAACGCTCGCCGGGGAAGGTGCAGGCGTACAGCGGGGCGCGCTGGGCGGCGCGGCGCAGTCCGTCGGTGAGCTGGATCTCACCGCCACGGTCGAACGGCGTTTCTTGGAGTTCTCGCACCACGGCGGGCGTGATGACGTACCTGCCGATCACCGCCAGGTTGCTGGGGGCCTCGTCGGGACTGGGTTTCTCGACCAGGTCGTGGACCCGCCACACGCCGTCCTCGACCTGCTCCCCGGCGACGCAGCCGTAGTGGCGAATCTCTTCCCTCGGCACCTCCATGACCGCGACGATGGGTGCTCCGCTGGCGGCGTGCAGCTCGGCGAGGCGGCCGATGGCGGCGGGGGTGCCGATGATCACGTCGTCGCCCAGCAGCACGGCGAACGCCTCGTCGCCGACCGCGCGGGCGCCCTGGAGGACGGCGTGGCCCAGGCCCAGCGCCTCCTTCTGCCGCACGGTGACCACCTCCACCAGCGAACCCAGCCGCCGCATCTCGTCCAGCAGCGCCGTCTTGCCGCGTGCCTCGAGGAATGCCTCGAGGCGCAGCGAGCGGTCGAAGTGGTCCTCCAGCGCCGACTTGCCCTCGGCGGTGACGAATACGGCGGTGTCGATGCCGGCCGCGACCGCTTCCTCAACCACGTACTGCACCGCCGGCTTGTCCACCAGGGGTATGAGTTCCTTGGGGATCGCCTTGGAGGCGGGAAGGAAGCGGGTGCCAAAGCCGGCGACCGGAAAGACCGCGCGGCGCAGATTCATGGCGCGCTCCGCTTGGGGATCGGATAGCCGCTGATGTTGGCGAAGCGGAGCGTCTGGCCGACCGCCAGGGAGTGCGCGGCGGCAACCCCTGCCTTGAGCTCGAGAACGGCTCGCCCCGGAGCCCGCGGGGCGTAGGAGGGGCACGGATCGCGGCGGCACGGCTGCACGTCGGTGCGCAGATCGGTGATGGTGCCGGCGCCGTCCAGCCACACGACGTCGAGGGCAATGAACGTGTTCTTCATCCAGAAAGGCCAGCGGGCCTCGGTGTCGAAGATGAAGAGCATGCCGGCGTCCTCCGCCAGGGAGTCGCGAAACATGAGGCCCATTTCCCGCTCCTGGTCGGTGATGGCGAGTTCCAGCCGAATGGCGGAGCCGTCGGGAAGGGTGCAGACGGGTTGGGGCGGGGCGGCAGCCGCAAGGGTCAGGGTGAGGGCTAGAAGCATCTACTCCTCCGTTGCTAGCCGGTACTTCCCGGCGTGGTAGCGAAAGGCGCGGTAGCTCATGCGCAGCAGCTCCGCGGCACGCTTCTGCACGCCCCCGGCTCGCTCCAGCGCCTGGCGCATGAGGTCCAGACGCAGGTTGTCGAGGTACGCCTCGATGTCGAGGCCATCCTCCGGGACGGTGTGCAGGCGGCGCACCGGCTCCCCGGGATCGAAGCCCAGCACGGCGGGGGGCAACGAGGAGACGGTGAGCAGGTTGGCAGGCTCCATGGCGACCATGCGCTCGATCACGTTCTCAAGTTCGCGCACGTTGCCGGGCCAGGGGTATGACTCCATGACCGCCATGGCGTCGCGGTGGATCTGCTTGACGGCGATGCGCGCTCGGCGGCAGGCGCGATCGACGAAATGGCGCGCCAGGTCTGGAATGTCCTCCACGCGTTCGCGCAGCGGCGGCAGCTGCAGCTGGATGACGTTGATGCGATAGAAGAAGTCCTCCCGGAAGCGGCCGTCGCGCACGGCCTTGCCGAGATCCTGGTTGGTGGCGGCGATGATGCGAACGTCGATCTCGACTTCGCGGTTACCTCCCACCGGCCGAATCGCCCTTTCCTGCAGGGCGCGCAGCAGCGCGACCTGGATATTGGGCGTGATTTCGCCGATCTCGTCCAGAAACAGGGTGCCGCCGTGCGCCTCCTGCATGAGGCCACGCTTGTCCCGCACCGCGCCGGTGAAGGAGCCGCGCATGTGGCCGAACAGTTCGCTCTCCAGCAGCCCCTCTGGAAGGGCGCCGCAGTTGACCGGCACGAACAACCGCATGCCCCGCGGCGAGGCGTCGTGGATGGCTCGGGCGAGTAACTCCTTCCCGGTACCCGATTCGCCGGCGATGAGCACGGTGGCGTCGGACCGCGCCACCTGAGGGAGGCGCTCGAGAATCGGCCGCATGGCTCGTGACTGCGCGACAAAGCGTCCGCCCGCGCCGCCTTCGAGGGTATCGCTGCGTTCCTGCAAGTGCTGCTTGGCGACCACGAGTCTGAGTTCATCCACGTCAAAGGGCTTGGAGATGTACTCGACGGCGCCGTCGCGTAAGGCGGCAAGGGCGTGAGCCGGGGTGGTGTGGGCGGTGATGACGATGAACTTGGTGTCCGGATGGGAGCCATGACAGGTGCGCACGAGATCAAGCCCGTTGCCATCGGGCAGGAAGATGTCGCAGATGACCGCGTCGAACCGAACGGTGGCCAGCGCCTGCAGCGCCTCCTGGAAGGTGGCCGCTTCGTGGACGGCGTAGCCCTCGCCTTCGAAGAGGATGCGCAGCAGCTGGCGGAGGTTGGCCTCGTCGTCGATGACGAGAATGGTGCGCATCACGCGGCCTCCACCGGCAGGCTCACGATGAAGGTCGTGCCCTCGCCCGGCACGCTGTCGACGCGGATGTCGCCGCCGTGCTCGCTGACGATGGAGTAGACGACGGCCAGCCCCAGACCCGTGCCGCCGGTGCGGAACGCTCTGAAGGGTTGGAAGATCTCCCGTATCTGCGCAGCGTCCATGCCGACGCCCTCATCGTGCCAGCGAACCACGAACCGGTCGCCCTCGGGGGCGGCCTCGACGGTCATCCTACCACCCGCCGGCATGGCCTGGACGGCGTTGCGTGCAAGGTTGAAGAACGCCTGCCGGAGCTGTCCTTCGTCGGCTATCACCGGCCGCGGGCTCGGCGTGATCCTCGTCTCCACCGCGTGTTGCTCGCTGATCTCGGAGGAGTGGGAGAAGAGAGTGAGCACCTCTTCGAGGGTGCGGGCCACGTCGCACGGGCCTCGCTGGAGGGCGGGTGGGCGGGCGTACCCCAGAAATGATTCGATGATGCCTGACAGGCGGCGCGATTCCTCGACGATGATGCGCATGAGCCGCCGTTCGCTCTCCCCGAGCGCCGGGAGGCGCGAGAGAACCTGCGCCGAACCCGAGATGGAGGCGAGCGGGTTGCGGATTTCGTGGGCGATACCCGCGGCCATTTCGCCCACTGCCGCCATGCGCTGGCGAAGGTGCTCCTGCCGTTCCTGCTCGTGTACCTGGGTGAGGTCGCGAAAGTGCACGACGATGCCCACCAGCGAACCGTCTGCACCGGTGAGCGAGCTGACGCTGAGGCCCAGGGGACGATCCTGACCGGCGAGCGAACCCTCCATCCGCCGCGGCATGAAAGCCGACCGCTCGGCACCGCGAATGATCTCGTCCCAGTCGACTCCCTGCACAGGCAGTGTCTCTTGGATCGGCCGACCCTCGAGACCGGCCGCGTCGGCGGTGATGCGGTGCGCGGCGGGGTTGGCGAGGATCACGGTGCCGCGGGGGTCGGTAGCGATCACCCCGGAGTCCACGGAGTGCACAATGTCGGCTGACAGCGCCAGGAGGCGTTCCTTGGCCAGCTTCTCGCGCTCCAGGCCGGCCTCGGCCTGCTGCACCGAGTGTGCCAGGTAGGAGGTGAGCAGGGCAACCACCGCAAACCCGACGGCCGTGACGAAAAGCTGGAAAGCCAGGCTGGAGGTGGACGGAAGCGATCGATAGAGCTGCGGCAGCGGCGGCGACACGAGGCGGTAGAGCATTGCCACGACCATCGACCCGTACAGGGCGAAGGCTCCGCCCGCCGCCAGCAGCGCACCCCGCAGTCCGAAGATGAGTGCGGCGAGTCCGACAGTGATGAGGTAGAGGAACGGAAACGGCGACCACAGCCCGCCGGTGAAGTAGACGATGGCGGAAATCAACAGCAGGTCGCCGGAAAGCTGGGCGACACCGCAGGCGCGCGCCGGCACGCGCAGGAGCTCCATGGCGATCCACAGCAGGGAAAGGAGATACGTCGCGCCTGTGAGTCGCGCCAGGGAGCCGATGGGGAGCAGTTCGTCGGTGGTGGTCTGGACCAGCAACACGCCGATCAGCAGCGCCGTCACCGCCAGCAGGCGCAGCCCAATCAGCCAGCGCGTGAGTTGCGTCCCAAGTCCGGGACTGGCGGCCGGCCGCGCCGGTCGCCGGTCCCGGACTGCGACCTTCCGCCTCATCCGATCTTGGCGATGAGGTCGAACATAGGCAAGTACATGGAGATGACGATGCCGCCGATGACCACGCCGAGGACGAAGATCATCACCGGCTCGATCAGCTTCATCATCCCGGCGACGGCGATGTCGACCTCTTCCTCGTAGAACTCGGCGATCTTCGCCAGCATGGTGTCGAGGGCTCCGGTCGTCTCACCCACCGAGATCATGTGCACCACCATCGGCGGGAACTGCTGGGTCGCCCCCAGCGGCTCGGACAGCGTCTTTCCCTCTTCCACCTGCTTGCGCACCTCGAGAGTGGCCTGCTCGATGACGGCGTTGCCCGAGGTGTGAGCGGTGATGTCGAGGGATTCAAGCAGCGGCACACCTGCGGACATGAGCGTCCCGAGCGTACGGCAAAAGCGCGCCACCGCGACCTTGCGCAGCACCAGTCCAACCACCGGTGCCTTCAATAGCAACCGGTCGATCACCATCTTGCCCTGGGGAGTCTTGTAGTAGCGGTTGACCGCCACGATGATCACGGCGACGGACAGGAAAATCAGCCACCAGAACCGGCCGATGAAGTGTGACAGGGCAACGACGATGCGGGTGGGGAGCGGGAGCTCCGCGTCGAGGGAGGCAAACAGGGCGGCGAAGACCGGAATCACCTTCCAGAGGATGACGTACACGACGATCGCGGCGATGGCGATGACCGTGAGCGGATAGATCATCGCCGACTTGACCTGCGCCTTCAGGCGCGCCGCCTTCTCGATGTACACCGCCAGCCGCTGCAGGATGGTGTCCAGAATGCCGCCCGCCTCGCCGGCTGCCACCATGTTGACGTAGAGGTCGTTGAACGCCGAAGGGTGCTTGCCCAGCGCCGAGGCCAGCGAGGAACCCGATTCCACGTCCTCTCTCACCTGCATGATGATGCGCTGAAAGGCCTTGTGTTCCTGCTGTTCGCCGAGGATCTGCAGGCACTGGACGAGGGGCAGGCCGGCGTCGATCATCACCGAGAACTGGCGCGTGAAGACGGCCAGCGTCTTGTCGTCGATGCCCTTCCTAAAGCGCGGCAGGGCAATCTCCTTGCCCTTCTCCTTGACCGCCATGGGCACCATCTGCTGCCGGCGCAGGACCGCAAGCACCGCCTCTTTGGAGTCGGCGACCAGAACGCCGCCCTGCGCCCGCCCGGCGCGGTCACGACCTTTCCATTCGAAGGTGGGCATTTTCCTAGACCCTCCCGGTGGGACGCAACGCCGCCGCTGGCTGCACGACGCCGGTGCCGCGGTTGATCATGTCCTGCAGCTCTTCAGGGCTGGAGCTGTAAGACATGGCTGTGTCCAGCGTGATGAGGCGGCGCTGGTAGAGCGTGGCCAGGGACTGGTTGAACGTCTGCATGCCGTGCTTGAGCTGGCCCGACTGCATGGTCGAGTAGATCTGGTGGATCTTGTCCTCACGAATGAGGTTCCGAATAGCGGCGTTGGGAATCAGGATTTCGCAGGCCAGCACCCGGCCGTCGCGGCTGGCGCGGGGGAGCAGGGATTGGCAGACGATCCCCTCCAGCACGAAGGAGAGCTGGGTGCGCACCTGGGACTGCTGGTGCTCCGGGAAGACGTCGATGATGCGGTTGATGGTCTGGGGCGCCGAGTTGGTGTGCAGGGTGGCGAAGGTGAGATGGCCCGTCTCGGCGATCCGCAGCGCCGATTCGATGGTCTCCAGGTCGCGCATCTCGCCGATCAGCACCACGTCGGGATCTTCGCGCAGCGCCGAACGCAGGGCGTTGGGGTAGGTGCGGGTATCGGCGTGCAGTTCGCGCTGGTTGACCATCGCCTTCTTGTGGGTGTGCAGGTATTCGATGGGATCTTCGATGGTGACGATGTGAACCGGCAGATCGGTGTTGACCTTGTCGATCATCGCCGCCAGGCTGGTGGACTTGCCGGAGCCGGTTGGCCCGGTGAACAGCACCAGCCCGCGCGGTTTCTGGCACAGTGCCTCGATGATGGGGGGCAGCCCCAGCTCCTTGAAGCCGAGAATCTCGAAGGGGATGCGACGGAAAGCCCCGCCGACGGCGCCGCGCTGGAAGAAGATATTGGCGCGGAACCTCGCCAGGCCCTTGATGCCGAACGACAGATCCAACTCCAGCGTGTCCTCGAAACGGTGCTTCTGGGCATCGGTGAGCACCGAGTAGCAGAGTCGCTTGGTGTCCGGTGCCGTGAGGGGGGGCATGGACAGCCGCTCGAGTTGACCGTGGACGCGGATCACCGGCGGCGTGTTGGTGGTGACGTGGAGGTCCGTCGCGCCACGCTCCACCATGGTGCGCAGCAGCTCATGCAGAGTCACCGGCATCGTACCTTTCCTCCCTACAACACCGTTTCCCGCACCACCTCGTCGATGGTGGTGACGCCATCGCGAATCTTCTGAAGGCCCGACTGGCGCAGCGTGATCATACCCTCCTCGATGGCCTTTCGCCGCAATTCTACCGCGGTGGCGCCGGAAAGGATCAACTCGCGGATGTCTTCGGTGAGGTCCATCACCTCGAACAACCCGACGCGGCCCTTGTAGCCGGTGCCGTTGCAGCGGTCGCAGCCGCGCCCGTGGTTGAGGCGCAGGGTCGGCGCCTCCGCCTCCGAAAACCCCACGGAAAGCAATGCCTGCACGGGCGCCTCGGTCTCCTCCTTGCAGTTGCTGCAGATGCGGCGCACCAGGCGCTGGGCGGCGATGATGTTGACCGACGTGGCGACCAGGAACGGCTCGATGCCCATGTTCATCAGACGCGAAACCGTGGAGGGAGCATCGTTGGTGTGCAGGGTGGAGAGCACCAGGTGGCCGGTGAGCGCGGCCTTGACGGCGATCTCGGCGGTTTCGAAGTCGCGCACCTCCCCGACCAGCACGATGTTGGGGTCTTGGCGCAAGAACGAGCGCAGCGCCGCCGCGAAGTTGAGGCCGATGACCTCCTTCATCTGTACCTGGTTGATGCCCGGGAGCTGGAACTCCACCGGGTCCTCGGCGGTGAGGATGTTCACCGTGGGAACGTTGATGCGCGACAGCGCCGAGTAGAGGGTGTTGGTCTTTCCCGAGCCCGTCGGTCCGGTCACCAGCACCATCCCGTACGGCTTCAGGATGGCATCCTCGAAGCGCTTCAGGCTGGACTTCTCGAACCCCAGCTTGGTCAGGTCGAGCTGTAAGTTCTCCTTGTCGAGAAGTCGCAGCACGACCTTTTCGCCGAACAGCGTGGGCAGCGTCGAGACACGGAAATCGAGGTCGCGGCCCTTGCCCTCGATCTTGACCTTGAGCTTGATGCGTCCGTCCTGGGGCAGGCGCTTTTCGGCAATATCGAGCTTGGAGAGGATCTTGACGCGCGAGACGATGGCGTCTTTCAGGCGCAGCGGCGGGGTCATCACCTCGTTGAGGATGCCGTCGATGCGATAACGAACGCGGAACACCTTCTCGTACGGTTCGATGTGGATGTCGGAGGCGCCGCGCTTGATGGCGTCGGTAAGGATGATGTTGACCAGCCGCACCACCGGCGCCTCGGAGGATTCCGCCTCCAGCGCCTGTAGATCGATGTCCTCGCCCTCCTCGAGCAGCTCGAGCGCCGCCTCGTCCACCTGGGAGAGATCTTCCATCACCTTCTTGAGTTCGATTTCGCGAGAGGAGCCGAAGTGGCGGTCGATGGCGGCGCGGATCGCCTCTTCGGAGGCGACCACCGGCTCCACGCGATAGCCGGTCATGAAGGTGATCTCGTCCATAGCGAAGATGTTGGTGGGATCGGCCATGGCGACGGTGAGGGTGGCGCCGGTCTTGTTGACCGGAACGACGTTGTACTTGCGCGCCAGGTCGACGGGCACCAGCTTGGCCACGGCCTCGTCGATCTCGAAGTGGCGAAGGTTGATGGAGGGCACCCCGAACTGGTGGGATAGGCATTCGATGATGTCCTCTTCACTGACGAACCCGAGGCGCATCAGTACCTCGCCGAGACGGCCGCCCAGGCTGCGTTGCTCCTCGAGCGCCTTGGTGAGCTGGTCCTGGGTGATGAGCTGCGCTTTCAAGAGCAGGTCGCCGAGTCGTAGAGCCATACCGTTCCTTTCGCGCCCATCTCGCTACAAGCGTGACGATTCTACCATTCCATCGCCACGCGGCGGCTGGTTGCGTCCGCCTATTCTAACCTTACACCTCGAATGTGGTCACGGCTGCGGCGGCGACCGCCGCGGGGGTGATCGCTGCCGCGCCTCCCGCGCGGCCGTCCAGGACAACGACCCGGCGTCCCCGGGCTCCCGAGCGCTGCGGGTCCGTGGCGAGGTGGAGCATCACGGTGGGTACGCCGAGAGCTGCTGCCAGATGTGCAGGGCCGGTGTCGCCGCCAATGACACCACGGGCGCCGGCAAGATGTCGCGGCAGGCCGCCGAGGGGAGTCGGCGGAGCGAGCCGGACGCCGGCGGCCCGGGCGATCGTAGCTGCGACGGCGCGCTCGCGCGGTCCCCAGAGGATCTCGATGTCCCACCCCAGGCCAGCGAGCCGGCCCGCCAGTTCGACGAACGACTCGCCCCCCCAGGTCTTGGCTGCGCGGCCGGTGCCTGGCAAGAGCACCACCGGGCCAGGGACGGCTCGGCTGGATCTGTGGGTGTCGGCCGGCAGCAGGAAGGAGCCGTCGGGCCTCGCACCCCACGGCACCCCGGCGCCCAGCGCGCCGAGCAGCGACAGCGCGACATCTACGGCGTGTCGATGGGGGCCTGGTGACGGGGCGGTTTCGCTGTAGAAGAGGCCGGCCATGCGCTCGCGCCGCACCCCGCGGTGCAGCCCGATACGCCGAGGGGCGCCTGCCAGGATACCCCACACCGCCGACTTGAGCAGCCCCTGGGGGTCCAGCACCACGTCGGGACGGGTGTCGCGAAGAACCTGAACGGTGGCGCGCAGTTCCTGCCAGGCGGCGGGGAGCCATGCTCGCCGCCGCCAGCGGCGAGTGGCGGCGGGGATGGCGCGACGGACACCTGGGTGGGGTGCCACCAGTGGAAGGTACTCCTCCTCAACCAGCCACGTGAGGTGGGGTGGCGGTGTGAAGCCGGCGAGCGCCTCGACGAGCGGCCAGGTATGGACGATGTCCCCGAGGGACGAGAGGCGGGTGAGAAGAATGCGCATCGCGCGCGATTGTAAGACCCTCGGGCCCCCTGCCGCGGCGAGGCTACGTGCGGCGGGAGAAGCGGCGCACGATCTCGCCCACCAGGTCGGTGGTGGCGTGGTCCTTGGGGTCGCCACAGATGACCGTCTCACCGCCCCACTCGGCCACCACGGCGCGCTCCGGCACGGTCTGCACGGTGTAGTCGGTTCCCTTGGCGTGCACGTGCGGCTTGATCTCGCGCAGCACCGCGGCCACCGTGGGCTCGTCGAAGAGCACGAGGAAATCCACGCAGGCCAGGTGGCTCAACAGTTCGGCCCGCTCCGCCGCCGGCACCACCGGCCGGCCGGGACCTTTGAGCCCCGCCACGGAGGCGTCCGAGTTGACCGCCACGAACAGGACGTCCCCCAGTCCCCGGGCGGCGGCGAGGTAGCGCACGTGACCCACGTGCAGCAGGTCGAACGCGCCGTTGGCGAGCACCACCCTGGCGCCGGAGGCGCGCTGGGCGCCGGCGTGGGCGCGCGCGTCGGCGCGGCCGATGAGCTTGGCGGCGGGATCAATCATCGAGGAAGGGCGCCAGGTCCACGGCGCGGTGCAACTCGTCTCGGGTGAGAGTGGCGGTGCCGTGCTTCATCACCACCACCCCGCCGGCCAGGTCGGCCAGCACGGCGGCGTGCGCCGGCGAGGCGCCGGCGGCCAGAGCCAGGGTCATGGTGGCCAGCACGGTGTCGCCGGCGCCGGTGACGTCGGCCACCTGGTCGGTGCCGTACACCGGGAGGTGCACCGGCGCCGCGCCGTCCTGGACCAGGGTGAGCCCTTCCCGACCGCGTGTCGCCGCCAGGAACGAAGCGCCCAGGCGGCGGCGCAGCGCCTCGGCGGCGGCGGCGACCTCGTGGTCCCCGGCGAGGGGGTGGCCGGTGGCGTCTCTCAGCTCCTCCAGGTTGGGCGTGGCGCCGTCGATGCCGCGCAACGCAGCGAGGGCGAAGCGCGAATCGGCGACGATGCGGGCGGACGCGGGGGCACAGCGGCGGAGCAAAGCGAGTCCGCTCGCGTCCACCACGCCGTAGCCGTAGTCGGACACGGCGGCAGCATCGCAGGTGGGGGCGAGCCGGACCAGGGTCGCCTGCAGTTCTGCCCGCACGGGGTGGGAATCGGGCAGGGAATCCTCGATGTCGTAGCGGGCCACCTGGTGTTTGAGGGAAGCGGCACCGCCGCCCAGCAGGCGTACCTTGCTGACGGTGCGGAACCCAGGGGCGACGAGCACCTCTGCGGTGTTCACGCCACAGCGCTTGAGGGCCGCGAGCAGCGCTCGCCCCGCCTCGTCGTCACCCACCACCGTGACCGGCAGGACCTCGCCCTCCAGCGCCGCGACGTTGGCCATGGCGTTGCTGCCGCCGCCCGGAACATCCCGCTGCTCTTCCCAGCGCAGGATGATCACCGGCGCCTCGCGCGAGATGCGCTTCGGGCTGCCGAGGATAAAGCGGTCCAGCACCGCGTCGCCATACATCAGCACCCGCCGTCCATTGAACCCGTCGATCAGCCCGTGCAGTACCCTCCGACGTACCATGCCCGGATTGTACAGGTACCGCGGGGAGGCCGCCGGGCCAGAACCACTTCCAGCCTGGCCCGCCTCCAGCCGCAGGAAGATCGGCGGCTGGCGCTCATCCGCGGTCTGCCGCGGCGGGGGGCGGCAGCACCTCGCGGAGCAGATCGAGCCAGCTCCCCCCCAGGGGCACGGCCTCGATCGCCAAACAGGCCACCTCAAAGGCCAGTTCGGCGGGGAGCTTGACCTCGTCCTTGGCGGTGAGGATGAGCACCGCCTGCTGGGCGCGGGCGCGGCGCAGCAGATGGCCCGCCTGGCGCGGCGTGAGCACGTGGTGATCGGGCAGGGGCACGGTGGTGACGAGCTGCGCCCCGAGGGCGGCGAGGAGGGCAAAGAAGCGGTGGGGGCTGGCGATGCCGGCGGCGGCGACAACCCTGCGGCCGGCCAGCCACGCTGGCGGGTGGAAGACTCCCTGGTGATGCACGCCACGGGGCCGCACGGTGGTGGCGAGCACCGGGACGGCGGGAGCCACCCGCTGCAGGGCGGCGCGGGACTGCTCAAGGCCGGCCGGGTGCGCACCGGTGAGCACGATGGCGCTGGCGCGCCCGAGCGCCCGGGGGTGCTCGCGGCGCGGGCGGCGCTGGCAGAGGGGATCCTCCATGGGCGTCGCCACCAAGTCGACCTGGCGCGCCAGACGCCAGTGCTGAAAACCGTCATCCAGGAGGAGGTGACTCGCGCTGGTCTCGGCAACCGCGCGCATGGCGCCGCGGGCTCGGTCGGCGTCCACGACAATGGGAACTTCGGGCAGCGCCCGGGCGAGCAGCGCCGGTTCGTCGCCGATCTCCTCCCAGGGCACACCGCGAGCGCTCCACACCAGGCGCGGGGCGGTTTGCGCGCGGCGGTAGCCGCGGGTCAGGATCGCCGGCCGCGCCCCCTCGGCCAAAAGGGCGCGCGCCAGTGCCTCCACCAGCGGCGTCTTGCCGGTGCCGCCCAGGGCGATGTTGCCCACCGAGATGACCGGGACGTCCAGGTGATGGACGCTAGCCCACCGGTGGTCGAAGGCTCCGCGCGCGGCCGCGTTGGCCCACTCCAGCGGCCGGCTGGCGAGGACGAGTAGCGTTCGGCTCAGCATGGCAGGCCGAGCAGTGACTGCAGTGCATCGACGGTGCGCGCCGTCGCACCCGAGTGACGAGCGAGCAGGGCGCGTCCGGCGGCCCCTACCCGCTGCGCGGCGGCGGGCTCTGATAGCCAGCTCTGCAGCCAGCGGCGAAGGTCGGCGGCATTTCGCACCACCCGCGCCGCGCCGGCCGCCAGGAAGTGGGCGTAGACGCCGGAAAAATTGCGCACGTTTGGACCGGTGAGGACGGGGATGCCGAAGCGAGCCGGTTCGATGGGGTTGTGCCCGCCGGTGGCCACCAGCGAGCCGCCAATGAAGGCGACACTGCCAAGTTCGTAGAGCGCGGCCAGCTCCCCGACGGTATCCAGCACGACCGCGTCCAGCGGCCCCTGGGCGCTACCCAGGCCGGAGCGCCGGGCCGCGGCGATGCGCCGAGCGCCGAGGAGTGCGGCAACCTCGTCGGCTCGTTCGGGGTGGCGCGGTGCCAGCAGCAAGAACGGCCGGTTGCCCGCCTCCATGTCGAGCCATGCTTCGAGCACCTGCTCCTCTTCCCCCGCCATGGTCGATCCAGCCACCAGCACCGGGCGGCCGGCGGCCAGACGGCGGATCACTTCGGCCACGGCCGGGGGAGGGCCCAGAGGGGCGGCGTCGAACTTGATATTGCCGGTGACCCGAATGCGATCAGCGGGGATTCCCAGGGCCGCGAACCGGTCCGCCTCTGTCTCGCCCTGTGCCAGCACCAGCGACACCGGCGCCAGCAGCGGCCGCATCAGCGGCGCGATGGCTCGGTAGCGCGGCAGCGAGCGGTCCGAAATACGCGCGTTGGCGATGGCCACGCCGACGCCGCGCCGCCCGCAGGCGGCCAGCAGTTCCGGCCACAGCTCGGTTTCCACCAGCACGAGCAGCCGGGGGGCAATGTGCGCGGCGAGGCGACGCACCGGCCCCGGCAGGTCGATGGGAAAAGGCAGGATCACGTCGGCGAGCTGGGGCCCAGCAGCCAGCCGCAGACCGGTGGCGGTGGTGGAGGTAAGCACCGCCGGTAGCTCCGGGTGGCGACCGCGAAGCTCCTTGAGGAGCAGTTTGGC
Source organism: Acidobacteriota bacterium (assembly GCA_037444085.1). Lineage (GTDB taxonomy): Bacteria > Acidobacteriota > Thermoanaerobaculia > Thermoanaerobaculales > Thermoanaerobaculaceae > CALEVZ01. The sequence goes on from JBBINC010000046.1 coordinate 20,122, forward strand.
CACGGCCACCTCGCCCACCGACACCGCCTGCACCCAGACCCCCCCCGGCCGGACGTCCGGCAGGTCCAGGCCGAGCCTCTCGCGGACCCGCAGCGGCGGCCGCCCCCGCCGCCGGTTGCGCCAGAGCAGCCACGGCGCGGCGACGGGGAGGGCAAGACCGAACAGGGCGCGGTACAGGAGCAGCGGTGCGGGCGGCACCCCCAGAGTGTAGCGCGGGAAACGAGACGAGGATCCGGGCCAGCGCTTGTCGTTGTTCCTTGGGCCCCGCTTCCAACGTGCGCCGTGACTTCCTGTCGGGGGGTTTCGCCGGCCCCCCCACCCTCGCCCCCGCGCGATGGAAGGGCGGATTGTGCCCGGGCCAGTGCCCGTGTCTTCCTTTTCGGGGGGTTTCGCCGGCCCCCCGCCCACGCCACCGCCGCGAAACCCCCCGCGC
>JBBINC010000047.1:0-20469 GCA_037444085.1 Acidobacteriota bacterium
CCTGCCCCTGCCCGTGTCGGTGCCCGTGTCGGTTTCAGCTGCTCATCCCGGCTTACCGCCAGCACAGCGGCCTGCGGACCGACTGCTAGAAGATCTCGCGAACACCGGCCGATGGGGTTGCTGGCACCCGCGACTTCAGATCGGGCGGTGAGGACACTGGCGCCGGCTCGGGAAGTCCTCGAAACCACCCCGGCAGAGCCCCCTCCCGCAGGGCGGCCTGCATGACCTCGTCGGGCAGGGCGCGGGACTCGCCGAGAAGTCTCCTCGTCTCGGTCAACTTCGACAGCGCCTCGTCCCACGCCGGTTTGATCTCCCGGTCGCGGCGAAACCCGTCGTCGACGGCGTAGAACTCGGTCTTGAGCCGCTCCACCTCGCGATTCAACCGCGCTTCCTCGTCCTCGAGAAAGCGCAGATAGCCGCGGGCCCGCTGGTAGCGCTGCTGCCACAGGCGCTGCAACGCGGCTTCACCCGAGGTGGCGCGATCGCGAGCGCCGGCAACTGCCTGGGGTGTGACGACGGGCTGCGGACCGCCCCCCGATGCCGACGTCAGCTCCACGTCCCCCGCCAGCGCCTGCAGGTTCTCGTTGGTGATGACGATGCCGCCCTGCCCTGTGCGCAAGCGCGTCCTTGCCGCCACCTCCGCCAGGGAGCTGCTGGGAGCGCCGGTCGCCCGTCTGACCAGCGCCGGTCTGGCGGTGGGCGCAGGCGCCGGCGTGGGAGTCGGCGGCGGCGGCGATGCCAACAGGATCAACCCCAACACGGTGAACACGGCACCCTCCTCTGCACGGGCGAGCGGTTCCCGCTCCGCTCCATCCCCCCGCCGAGCCCGCGCCACATCTCATGATAGCGCGAGCCCGGCACCCGGGCGGTTTCACAACCGAATCCGCACCTTCAAGCGGGCCAGCAGCGTCGAGAGATTCTCCAGCAGGAGTTCCTCGACGTCCTTGGCGGTTGGAAGTGTGAGCGCGCGCTGGGCAATGCGCCGGGCTTCGCGCTGCGATATCTCCCGCACCAGGCTGCGCACAACCGGCAGGGCCGGGGGGTGCATCGACAACTCGCGCACGCCAAGCCCGAGCAGTACCGGAACCGCCAGGGGATCGGCGGCCATCTCCCCGCACATGCCGACCGGAATGCCGCAGCGCTGGCCGCACGTGACGACGCGTTCGATGAGCCGCAGCACGGCCGGGTGGAACGCCCGGAAGAGCTCGGATACCGCCTCGTTGGCGCGGTCCACGGCGAGGGTGTACTGGGTGAGGTCGTTGGTACCTATGGAGAGAAAGTCCACCTCCCGGCACAGGTGCTCGGCGACCAGAGCGGCGGCCGGAACCTCGACCATCGCCCCGAGCGGCACTCGCTCCGGTACAACCTTGCCCTCGGACCGCAGCTCGGCGGCGAGACGAGCGAGAATGACCCGCACCGTACGAATCTCCTCCAGATGCGCCACGAGAGGGACCATGACGCGCAGGCTGGAACTCGGATGGCGGCCGGCCGCCCGCAGCAGCGCGCGCAACTGCGCGCGGAAGAACTCCGGCTTCTGCAGGCACAGCCTGACGCCGCGCAGCCCGAGGACGGGATTGGCCTCCGGCGATCCGATCACCTGCCGCGCCAGTTTGCGACCGCCGAGATCGAAGGTGCGAATGGTCACCGTACCATCCGGAAACGCCTGTAACAGGGTCTCGTAGGCGGCCGCCTGCTCGTCCTCGTCGGGCAGGCGCGGGCTCGCTTCGATGAAGAGGAATTCGCTGCGAAACAGCCCGATGCCGCCCGCCCCCCCGGCGCGCGCCGCCTCAAGCTCGGAGGAGAGGTCAATATTGGCCAGCAGCGCCACCTCAAAGCCGTCGACCGTGCGCGCCGGCAGGTCTGACTGCTGCAGCAGCTCCTGCTGTCGTCGCCTGTGCTCGGCGGCGCGCAGCCGGTAGACTTGCACCAGCGCCTCGTCCGGGTCGACGACCACGTGTCCCTCGAAGCCGTCGATGATGACCAGCGGTGCCCCCCGCGCCTCGTCGAGCAGCCCCGCCACGCCGACCACGGCGGGAATCCCCAGCGACTTGGCAATGATCGTGGTATGCGAGGTCAAACCGCCCGCCTCCGAGGCGAATCCCGCCACCGACGAGGCTGACAGGTGAATCGCCTGCGACGGCGGAACGTCGTCGGCGATGAGCACCGTGTCGTCCCCGAGACGTCCGAGGTGAGGCGTCGACTTGCCCTGCAGGGCGCGCTGCAACTCCATGGCAACGTCGAGGAGATCTACGCGCCTCTCGCGCAGATAGACGTCGCCCAGCGACTCGAAGCGACGCAGGAGGTCCTTGACGACCTCTTCCAGGGCCGCCTCGGCATTGATCCGCTTGCCTCGTATCACCCCCGCCACCGCCGACAACAGGGTGGAATCCTCCATCATCAGGCGGTGCGCCTCGAATATCGAAGCGTACTCGGAGCCGACCCGCTCGTGCGCCTCGCGAGCCAGCGTACCGGCCCGATCCGCGGCCTGTCGAGCCGCAGCCTGCATGCGCCACACCTCGCCCTCGACCTCTTCAGGGGCCACCGGCGTGCGCAGCACCGGCTGGGTGATGTTCTCCACCACCAACGTCTTGCCGATGGCGATGCCGGGCGACACGGCAAGGCCGAGGAGCGTTCGCGGCCTCACTCAGACTCCCCAAACCGCCCCGAAACGAGACGCTCGATCGCCTCGAGAGCCGAGTCCGCATCGTCTCCCCTGGCCCGTACCGTGAGCAGCGATCCGCACGGCGCGGCCAACAGAAGCAGTCCCAGGATGGACTTCCCGTTGACCTCCTCGTCGTTGAACTGCACCGTAATCTCGGAGCTGAACCCCGACGAGACGTTGACGAACTTGGCTGCAGCTCGCGCGTGCAGGCCCAGCCGGTTGACGAGCTCAACGTCCCGTTGAGCCATGAGCCTGGCCACCCGGACGCCGCGCGAGAATATCGCTGACCACATAGATGCTCTTCTGGCCCTTCTCGGCCACCACCCTGGCCAGAGCTCCCAGCGACTCCCCCTCCTGGCGTCGCAGCGTTGCGAGCTTGATGAGCATCGGCAAGTTGACCCCGGTGATGACCTCCGAACGGGCGGGGTCAAGGAAGCCCAGCGACAGGTTGGTCGGAGTTCCGCCAAACATGTCGGTGAGCACGATCACTCCCTCGCCGGTGTCGAGTTCCTGAAGCACTCGGCCAATCTCGGCCCTGGCCGTCTCCAGGTCGACGTTCCATTCCAGGGTAACCGACCGCGCCTGGTCCAGCAGCGCCGGTTCGATGGTGCGCGCCGCGGCGAGCAGTTCGTTGGCCAGGCGCCCGTGTGAGATGACGAGGATTCCGATCATGGCAAGGATTATTCCTCAATCGCCGCGACAGCCGCAAGGAGGGAATCCCGCCGGCCCACGGTCCGCGGCGAAGGCTGTGAAGACCGCTGGCGTGGGGAGCAGACCCCGCCCGCCACCCTACTGCCGGGCCACATGGCCGGTCTGGGCGATCACGCGCGGTCCCGATCGCGGTGATGGACGGTCACCCGCCACCCTTTTCCCGACAGCCGCGCAGCCAGTCGCATCGCCATGAACACCGAGCGATGCCGCCCACCGGTACAACCGAAAGAAATCACCACGTAGCTCTTCTGCTCGCGGCGGTATCCGGGCAGCAGGTACTCGCAGATGCCGGCCAGGCGCTCGAAGCACTCGCTGACCTCGGCCTTCTCCTCCAGCCACCTGGACACCTCAGGCTCGTCCCCGGCCAGAGGGCGCAGATTCGCCTCGAAGTGTGGATTCGGCAGGTGTCTCACGTCGAAGACCAGGTTCGCCTCCGCCGGCAGCCCGAGCCGAAAGCCGAAGCTCTCACAGCGCACCAGCATCGGCAGAGCGTGCTCAGTCGAGCCGAAACGCGAGGCGACGATGGCGCGCAACTCGTGGGGAGTGAGATCGGAGGTGTCGATGATCTCGTCAGCCAGTTCGCGCACCGCCGCCATCTGCTCCCGTTCCAGGCGCGCCGCCTCCTCGACGCCGAGGTCGCGGTAGGGATGAGGCCGCCGGGTCTCCGAGAATCTCCGGACGATGGCCGCCGTGCTTGCCTCGACGAAGATCACCCGCAGAGACGGGAAGCCCGCCCGCAGTCGGGCCAGCAAACCCGGGAAGTGTTCCGTGAAGTGCAGGGTGCGCACATCCACCACAACCACCAGGGGTTGAGCCACGCCATCTCGCGAGTGCTCGAAGAGCGGCTCGATGAGATCGAGGGGGAGGTTGTCAACGCAGCGATACCCGAGATCCTCGAAGCACCGGGTGACGACGCTCTTGCCGGCCCCGGAGAGGCCGGTTACCACCACCGCGCCGGCGGCCGAGCGCGTCACAGCGCTCCCAGCTTGCGGTCCCTGCGCATGAGAAAATCGACCGCCGCGTCCGGCACCCCGCGCTGCCCCAGAAGGTACTTGCGCGCCGCGCACTCCACCAACAGGGCCAGGTTGCGGCCGGGGGCGACCGGCAACTCCAGCAAGGGCCGGGACACCCCGGCAAGATCGATGGTCGATACGTCCAGCCCGAGACGTTCCAGGTTGCCGGCGGACTCAGGCACGAACTGAATCACCAGGTCGATGGGCTTGTTGTCCCGCACCGCCACGACGCCGAAGAGCTGCTCGATGGAGATGAGGCCGAGCCCCCGTACCTCCATCAGGCCTCGCAGATCCTCCGGCGCCTGACCGATGAGCTCCTCGTTGCGCAAACGATAGACCTCGACCACGTCGTCCGCCACGAGACGGTGGCCGCGATGCACCAACTCCAGCGCGCACTCGCTCTTTCCCAGACCCGAGTCACCGAGCAAGAGCACGCCGATGGCAAAGATATCGAGCAGGTCTCCGTGCTTGGTCTCCCTGGGCGCGAGCAGGAACTCCAGACAGGCCGAGAGCCGCTCGATGACCTCTGATGTTCCCGCGGCGGTCAGGGCCAGCGGCACGCCGAAGCGCTGGCAGGGGGGTGCGAAAATGCGCACGGCGTCGTCCATCCCCTTGGCGATGACGAACAGCGGCGGGCGCAATTCGACCAGGCGTCGCACCCGTTCTTCCACTTCGCTCGGGGGCTGTGTCGCCAGGTACTGCGCCTCGCTGGCGCCGATCACCTGCACCCGACCCGGCCGCAGGTAGGGCAAGTAGCCCGCTAGCGCGAGCCCAGGCTTCTGCACCCGCGGGCTGGAGACTTCCAGGTCCAGGGCGTTGGTCCCGGCGAAAACCTTCAAACCCAGCGCCGCCACTCGCTTGTGCCGCAGGAGATCGGCGACGGTCACGGGCATGCTGTCGCGCCTCACCCGCCCTCCACTGCCAGCAGCGCCTGGCGAAGGTGAGCCGGCGATTCGGCGGACAGGAACGCTTCCAGTGCGCGGCGACTGCGAAGCAGGCGAGCAATGCTCGCCAGCACTTGCAGATGGGCGGCAGGTTGGTCCCGCGGCGAGAGGACGAAGAAGAAGAGCCTCACGCTCCCCGCCTCGCCGTTGCCGAAGCGAATGGGCAGCGCAGTGCGCGCGAAGGCCGCCACCACGCCCTTCAGCCCCGGAACCTTGCAGTGGGGTATGGCGGCCTGTTCGCCGACAACCGTCGCCCCGAGTCGCTCGCGATCCAGAAGGAGTTCCACCACTTCCCGGGCGTTGCGCAGGATTCCCGCGCGCTCGAGGTGATCACTCACGGCAGCCAGAACTCCCTCTCGCCCCACCGACGGTACGTCGAGAAGGATGTGCTCCTCCTTGAGCAGCGATGACAGCCTCACAGCGCCCACAGAGTCAACCCACTCTAGTACTCGGGAGTGACGAGGCCATAGGTGTGGTCCCGCCGCCGGTACAGCACGTTGACGCGGTCCGATGAAGCCTCGCGGAAGACGATGAAGTCGTCACGGGAGCTTTCGAGCTGGAGCGCCGCCTCGTCGACGGTCATCGGCACCACCGGGACGTGACGCAGTTCGACGACCTCCGGCTTCCCCGAGCGGACCGACTCCTCGCCGACCACCGCGAGTTGCCACCCCGGCTCGGCACCGCGCAAGGCGGGCTGGCGCTTGTGACCGGTGAGCTTCTGTTTGGAGCGGCGCGCCTGTTGCTCGAGGCGGGAAACCACCTCCTGCAACGAGGAGGCCCAGTCACTGGTCTCGGCCTTGGCCGCAACCTCGAAGTCCTTACCGCGAATGAACGCCTCCACCAGGAATCGGTGCTTCTCCTGCGTGGCCACGACGCGTGCCTCGTGCACGGCGTTGAAGTACTTGGCCAGGCGCTTCAACTTCTTGCGCGCCATCTCGCGCTGCGGTTCGGTGATCTCGGTGTTGCGGGCCAGGAACTCGAGCTCCATGCGACCTCCCCTGCAGGCCAATTCTAGTGTACTCCTGCTGATCGGCACCGGTGGAGCTAGCGCAACGCCCGGCGCCGTTGTTCCGAGGATGGGATGCCCATCTCCTCTCGATATTTTGCCACGGTGCGCCGGGCGATGCGAATCCCCAGCCGGTTGAGCTGGCGCGCCACTCGGGCGTCCGAGAGCGGCCTCCGGGGATCCTCGGCGGTGATCAGTTCCTTGATTCTGTCGCGCACCACGACGGAAGAAATATCCCCCCCCCAGGCCTGGGAGATGGCGGAATGAAAGAAGAACTTGAACGGGAACACGCCGCGGGGGGTTGCCATGTGCTTGTTGGTCACCACACGGCTGATGGTCGATTCGTGCATGCCGATATCGTCGGCGATGTCGCGCAGGACAAGCGGGCACAGATGAGGGAGACCATGGTCCAAGAACCCCGACTCGCGTTGCACGATGGCTCGGGCCACTCGCAGGATCGTGTTCTGGCGCTGATCGACCGAACGGAGAAACCAGAGGGCGGCGCGCATGCGCTCGCGCAGATAGCTTGCCGCCTCTGACTCAACCGAGCGGGCTCGCAGCATGCGCACGTAACGGGCGGACAGCCGCAGTCTGGGGAAGCCATCGTCGGCAAGAGCCACCCGCCACTCGCCCTCCACCTTGGTGACCGCCACGTCTGGCTCGATGACGACGTTGTCGGCGGGCCCCAACTGCAGGCCTGGGCGAAGGTCCAGATGCCTGAGAACCTCGATAACCTCGCGGACTTCATCCAGGGAAAGTCCCACTTGCCGCGTGATCCGCTCCCAGCGCTGGTGGAGCAGATCGTCGAAGGCGCGATCGACCACCTCCAGGGCGCGGCCGATCGCCGGCAGCGGCGCTCGTGTCCCTGCCAGCATCCGGGCAAGCTGCAGCTTGAAGCACTCTTGCAGAGACCGGGCGCCGATGCCAGCTGGTTCCAAACCTTGCACAAGCGCAAGCGCCCGCTCCGCGTCGGCCACCGACACATCGAGGGTGACCGCGAGATCTTCGAGGCCGACACGCAGATAGCCGTCAGGCTCGAGGTTGCCGGCGATGAACTCGGCCAGCTTGAGAACGGGGTCGGGCGTGTCGAGGAAGCGGAGTTGCTCGGCGAGCGAATCGAACAGCGAGGCCGGCGGCGCGGGTGAATTCTCCAGCGGCGAACGCTCGTCCTCGTCCCAGGCCCCCATGCCCTGAAAGGGCGGGTCGTGCAGGAAGTTCCCGAAAAGTTCCTCGATGTTGACCTCGCGGAACGAGTCCTCGTCCCCCTCCGCCTGCGCCTCCGCTGCCGCCGTCTCGTTCGCGTCGCCACTCTCGCCGGCAAGCGCCTCCGGTGCGGATGCATCCTCGCCGCGCTGTTCCTCGTCACTGAGCTCGAGCAGCGGGTTGATCTCAACCTCCTGGCGTATCGCCTGCTCCAGCTCCAGGCGCGACAACTGCAGCAGCTTGATCGCCTGCTGCAGCGTCGGAGTCATGACGAGCTTCTGCGCCAGTTTGAGATTGAGCCGTTGTTCGAGCGCCACTAGAGCTGAAACTCCTCTCCCAGGTAGACCTGCCGCACGATGGGATCCCGGGCAAGAGCGTCCGGTTCGCCACATGCAAGAACCTTGCCGTCCTTGATGATAGACGCCCGATCGGTGATTTTCAAGGTGTCGCGGACATTGTGGTCTGTGATCAAGATCCCGTACCCCTGGTCGCGCAGGTGGCGGATCAGCCGCTGTACGTCGAGCACGGTGATCGGATCGATGCCGGCGAATGGCTCGTCGAGGAGGAGGAACTTGGGGTTGGTCACCAGCGCGCGCGCGATCTCCAGGCGCCGCCGCTCGCCACCTGACAGGGTGTCGCCGCGTTGCCCGCGAACTCGCAGCAAACCGAATTCTTCCAATAACTTATACGCTCTGGCACTGGCCTCACTCCAGGGCACCCCCAACAGCTCCAGAATCCCGAGGAGGTTCTCTTCAACGGTCAGTCGCCGGAACACGGAGGCCTCTTGCGGCAGGTAGGAGAGCCCGAGGCGAGCACGGCGATACATGGGCAGGGACGTGACGTCGACACCTCCCACCTCGACTCGCCCAGCGTCAGGGCGCACCAGGCCGACCAGCATATAGAAGGTGGTGGTCTTGCCGGCGCCGTTGGGACCCAAAAGACCCACCACTTCGCCACCGTGCAGGTCCAGCGAGACACCGTCGACGACAGCCCGGCGGCCGTAGCGCTTGATGAGTCCCTGGGCCTTCAGCGTCACTGCGTCGATGGCGTCCTCCCTGGCGGCCGGCGTGAGCTGCGAGGGGTCGCCAGCGGCCGCTCGGGATGGTACAGCGTCTCACTGCGGCTGTCCGCCCCGCCCAAAGCCGACAACACCCCATCCCGCCGCTTCCAGACCAGGTGAGCTGCCTTCATCTGGTTGCCGCTCGACTCCGTCACCAGGACCGGATCCCCCCATACTTCCAGCACATCCTGCTCCCCGACGAGGCGAGCGCGCTGCCCGGCCACAGACCGGCCGCTCGCCCTTTCGCGGATCAACAGCCCGCCTTCGAAGGTGGCGAGAAGCAACCCCCCTCCGGGGCCGAATGTGGCGGTGACCCGCTGCGCCCCTAGATCCGCCTGTTCGTCGGCAAGCCGCACATCGCCCTCGAAGACAGCGATCATGGTGCGGGCGTCGTAGGTCAGGGCCCGGGCGGTGATCCTCACCAGCGCCCCTCCGTCACCGGCATCCCGGCGCAGAGTCGGGCCGACGGTGACCACGCTGCCGCGCGCCACAACCACCTCGTCGGCGACACGGTGCTCGAGGCGGTCGGCGCGCATCAATCGCTCGCCCTGCCACAGGCGCGCGTCCCCTTCCAGCGTCAACTTGCCTCCGTCCCGCGCCCACACCGCCCGAGCCGCCGCGAACTGCACCGGCCCCTCGGTACTGCCGAGCAAGCTGCCGCGTACCACGGCGCCGCTCACCGCCCCGTCCGCGATCACTCCCTGATCCGGATCCGTCTCGATTCGATCCGCCCGGCCGTCAAGCGACTCGGAGCCAAAGCGGACGCGGTCGCGCGCGGCAGGCAAGAGAACCGAGCGCCGCGTCGCCAGCGTCACCACCAGCCGTTCACCCTCGCTCCACTGAGGTCCTGTCTGGATTCGGACATTGCCCCAGGCCGTGGCCGTCTCGGGCTTCTCGCCCTCCATTTCGATCCGCAGGGCGTCCGCACTCAGGTGACGGGGCGCACCTCCACTCGGCTCGACCTCGGTCATGCACACCATGCCCTGACCTTCGATCCACTGTAGGCCCGAACTCTGGCTTCCTCCGCCGACCACCCGCCACGCCCTGAGCGTGCGCACCGCCGCCTCCGCGCCGACCCAGGTCGTCGTCACCCAGCCGGTGCTCGCCTGCGGGCGTACGCTCACGTCGATGGCACCCGCCTCGCCGAGGCGAAGCTCGACCTCCTCGCCACGAGCCTCCACCACCGAGCTGTCACCGAGACGAGCCGTGATCGCCACACCTCCCGTGAGCACCACCGCGTCGGGAGGCCCATCGGCACCCCGCAGCCGGGCCTGGGCAGACGCCGCGACCAGCTGGTTCTGGCGATGCAGAAGGGTCACGCCGTCCTCCAGGAGAATCAGCGCCCGCCGGCGCTCGTAGGTGACCCTGGGCGCCAGGACGAGCAGAGATGACCCCGCCTCCCCTCGCCAGGAGGCGGTTACATTGTCGGTCAGTGCGATGGTGTTCTCGGCGGCACTGCCGGAGACTGACCCCGCAACCCCGCCCCACCCCGCCGCGGCGAAGGTCACGGCTCCGCGGCTGGAGAACGATCTGTCCGAGCCGCGCAGATCGAAACCGTCGGCACGTAGCGCCACCCCCTTGCTCAAGGAAAGCTGCGCGTTTCCCCGGGCTTGAGCCTCGCGCAGCTGCGGGTTGTATTTCGCGTCGCTGGCGACCAGACCGTAGGCGACCTCGCCAGCGTGATAGATGGACACCTCCACGTCCTTAAGCTCGTACCAGCCGGACGCGAACTCGAGAGTCTCGCGCGCCGCCACACGAAAATTCGGCTCGATACCGATCGTGTCGGTGTACACGAGGCCGCTGTGCATGCGCACCGGCCTCTCCTCACCGCGGCGCGCCGCCGGGGTCGGCTCCGCCTCGATGGCCGCACCCCGGCGCCGCATGTGCCGGTGCGCGAAGCTCGCCCCGAGCACCGCGACCCACACCAACAGCAGCAGGAGCGAGACGCGCCGCAGGACGTGATTCCGGCGACTCACCGCTCGAGGAACACACCCATCTTGCGGAACTTCGCAAACCGTCGTCGCTGCAGGTCAGCGCCGCGAACACGCCGCAACTCGTTGAGCGCGCCCCGCAACGCCGTTCCCACCGTACGAACCGCGAGGGGCGGGTCCATGTGGGCGCCGCCCAGCGGCTCGGGCAGAATCTCGTCGATCACCCCCAGCGCCAGCAGGTCGCCGGCAGTCAGCCGCAACGCCTCCGCCGCCCGGTGAGTCTCCGACTGATCCTTCCAGAGAATCGCCGCACACCCCTCCGGCGAAATGACCGAGTACACAGCGTGCTCCAGCATCATCACGCGGTCGCCCACGCCAATGGCCAAAGCACCTCCCGAGCCGCCCTCACCGGTGACGATGACCACGATGGGGGTCGCGAGCGACGCCATCTCGCGCAGATTGCGCGCGATCGCCTCGGCCTGCCCCCGTTCCTCGGCGTCGATGCCCGGATAGGCGCCCGGGGTGTCCACGAACGACACCACCGGTAGCCGGAACTTCTCCGCCAGGCGCATCACCCGCAACGCCTTGCGGTACCCTTCCGGGCGCGGCTGACCGAAGTTACGATACAGCCTGTCGCGCGTGTCGCGTCCCTTTTGGTGGCCGATGACCGCCACGGACTCGCCGTCAAAGCTCGCCAGCCCGGCAACGATCGCCGGGTCGTCGGCAAACCCTCGGTCGCCGTGCAGCTCCACCCAATCGGTCATGAGTCCACGCACGTAATCGAGCGTATAGGGACGCTCCGCGTGACGGGCGATCAGGCATCGCTGCCAGGGAGTCACGGTCGCCGTGAGCCGGCGTGCCTCGGCCTCGACACGTTCCTTCAGCCGCGCCGCCTCGCCGCTGTCACCCTGGCGCTCCACCTCGCGCAGTTGCTGCCGCAGAGCTTCCAGCGTCGCCAGAAAAGGGGGTACCGGCGTTCCTGCCATGGAGTGCGAGGGTAGTGGGAACGGTGCGCGTTGACAAGAGCCCCCCGGCCGAACGGGCACCCAACGCCGCGGCGTGACAGGCTACGGATCCTGCACCGCCGGGGCGCAAGGACGAGAACCCCCAGCCAGGGAAGAAAGACGGGCGCGAAGCTGCGAGGCGTGCAGGACGCGCTCCTCGATGCGCCGCCGGCGCCACTGCCCGCGCTCGCTGGCCGCCGCCGGGTTATCCAGTCCCGGCGCCGGCACCGCCGCGGCGAGCGCCGCCGCCTGGTACGGATCCAGGCACGACGCCGAAACGTCGAAGTAGCGACGCGCCGCCGCCTCAGCCCCGAACACGCCGGGGCCGAACTCGACGACGTTGAGGTAGAGCTCCAGCACCCGCCTCTTCCCCAGCTTCCGCTCCAGCCACCACGCCAGTTTCAGCTCCTTCAGCTTGCGCAGTACGGTGCGCTCCTGACTGAGGGAGAGGACCCGCGCCAGCTGTTGGCTGATCGTCGAGGCGCCGCGCAGGCGACCGCCAGCCCACCACTCGCGGGCCGCATCGCGCAGCGCTGCGCCGTCCACGGCCCCGTGATCGAGGAAACGAGCGTCCTCGGAGACGGCGATCGCCACCAACAGCTCGAGCGAAACCGCCTCCAGCGGCACGTATGTATGCAGGACGCGACGGGAAAGACCCTCCGCCTGCCAGCGCTGCTCCTGGCGAAGCAGCGAGGCCCAGGGGTACGGCGGTGGCCCACCCCTCCAGCGATCGAAATCAACCCCGGCGGGCCACCACCAGACAGCCGCCAATGCGATGGGCACGGTGACCGCCAGGCCTCCCCAGATGGTCTTGGCGTCAATCCGCCGAGGCATTGACGGTATTGTAGACTCCTGGCCAGAGAGGAGAGTCGGGTGCTCACAGCAACTCGTCGGACATGGCTGGCAGCCCTCGCGGCCATGGCCGTGGCGGCGGCTGCGACGGTCCCTTTTCGCCACCTCTGGGAACCTGACGAACCGCGCTACTGCCAGTCAGCCCGCGAGATGATCGAGAGCGGCGACTGGGTCCTCCCCCGCCTCAACGGCGAGCCGTACGGCCACAAGCCCCCCGCATTCATGTGGCTGGTGGCAGCCGGCCGGCTGGCCGGCCTGGGCTGGACCCCCGCCGGGGTGTTACCCTCCCTCCTGCCGTTCGTCGCGCTTTTGCTCCTGATGCCGGCCATGGCGCGCGACCTCGGACTGTCTCGGCCGGCGGGGGAGCTGGCCGCAGCCTTCCTGGCGGCCTCCCCACTCGCCGCGATCATGGCGCTCGCCGCCCGCATGGACACGCTGCTGGCCACCCTGTTCACAGCGTCGCTGTGGCTGGCGGTGCGCCTCGTGTGGCCGATCGGGCCTGCGCCGCGCGGTGGCCACATCGCGCTCTGGTTGGCTCTGGCGGTGGCCACGCTCACCAAGGGGCCGGTGGTGTTGGTGCTGTTCGCCCTCACCATCGGCATCACCTGGGTCGCGGCGCGGCCAAGCCCCACTCTGGCGCCGATCTTCGCGGGCCCCGGGCCTCTGGTGGGGATGGCTGTGATCCTTGCCTGGCTCGTGCCCGCGGGACTTCGCGGCGGTCCCGACTACCTCTGGGAGATCCTCGTCCGCCAGAGCGCCGGTCGCATGGTTGACTCCTTCGCCCACAAGGAGCCGTTCTACTTCCACATCCTGACCTACCCGGCGACGGGCCTGCCCTTCGCTGTGCTGGCCCTCACGGTCGCGCTCGCCACCCTCCGCGGGCGGCGCAGCGACGCTCGAACTCTCCTCGCCTCCGCCATGATCGCCGTGCTGGGATTCTTTTCCGCCCTCTCCGGCAAGCTGGTCGTATACCTTCTCCCCCTCTTTCCCGCCGCCGCGCTGCTGGCCGCCGATGCCATCGTGCGCGGGCGAGAGAACCTGCGAACAGGCCTATATGCCGGCGCCTTCGGGATGATTCTGCTGGGCGCCGTGGTCGCACTGTCGCCGCATTCCTACGGCCAGTTGCGGCCCGTTCGTCTCCTGCTCCTCGCGGCCGGAGGGGCGATGGTTGCCTGCGCCATGGCCGCGTTGGTCGCCTTGCTGCGGCGCCAGCCGGCCCTGTCGATCGCGGCACGTCTCACCGCAGCCGGTCTCCTCGTGCCCGCGGCCGTGGTACCGTTCAGCACACACGCCCTCAACCCGACCATGCATCTCGCCGCCGTGGCGGCAGTAGTGCAGGGAATGGAGCCAGAGGCCACGGATGGGTTCGTCTTCCGCATGAACGTCAGCGGCCCTTCCCTGTACGCGCAGAGAATCGTCCGCAAGCTGCGCTCACCGCAGGAACTGCGGGAGACGCTGCTGGCTGGGCGGGCGGTCATCGTCGAGGAGAAGGCCTGGCGCCGGGTCCGCTCCCAGTTGTCGGACCTCACCATCCTCGCGACCGTCTTCGAGTTTCGCACCGGACCGGTGCTCGTCCTGCGCGCCAAGCTCCTCGCCCCGCCAGGCGCTTCAGCCTGGCCGGCCGGCGCCTCGCCTCGCCAGGAGACCTTGCCGGAGTCGCCGCCCAGGCCCTACATTCATCGGCAAGGGCCGAGGAGATGAGAGAAGAACGCGGGCTGGCCGAACCGGCGCACGTGGTCCTCGTGAGGGGCGGCGAGGGATTGGTCGTGTACCACGGCGGGCTTGAGGACTGCGAGGCGTGGCTGGCTCTCAACGGAGACAAGCCAAGCTCCGGCGACGGGCACTTCGAGTTGCGCGAAGGCCCGCCGCCCACCTCCTACTCATCGAGCCCCTGAATCATGGGCCGCCGGCGATGCGAACCCCGTCGCCGCCGCCAGCTCCGTAGAAGGCAGAGAGGGAGAAACCGTGGACCTTCTGCTCGTCCCGGTGGTAGTCGCTGCGGCAGCACTGGGACTTTTCCTTGGCGTCCTCGTCTTGGTGGTCAAGCTCGTGCTACGTCCCGTCAAGCTCGCCGCTCTGCTGCTCAAATTCGTTCTCGGCCTGGTCGCAGTGATGATCATCGCGCTCGTCGGCGTACCCCTGCTGATTGTGGCAACACCCGTGGTCGCCGTCGCTCTCGCCGGACTGCTCGCCCTCAAGCTGCTCGGTGCATGAGCGCGTGGAGGTCGTCCTGCCAGCGCCGACCCTTCAAGGGGTGAGGACAGGGAATGTTCCCACCTCGGCGAGAAACCCTCGCGCCGTGAGCGCGCTCAGGCGGTACACCTGGACATCCTCGCCGCCGGTCGCGACGAAGCTGTACGAGAAGGGATGAGAGCCGTTCTCGGCGACCGGCACGAACTCTCTGCGCACGGCCCGCCAGCCCTGCTCCCCTTCCCGCGCCAGCGCCTCGACGACGAAGCTCAGGACATCGTTGTGGCTCCTGGTTTCCCAAGAAATCGTCACGGCACCGCCGCCCGCTGCGAAGTCCCACCGTTCCAGCGCCACTGGATACTCGGGGAGCGGCCGACTGGAAAGCGAAAGCCCCCCGCCGTGGCCCAGAGCCGTCACCACGATGCCCGCCCAGGAGACCCCACGCAACGGCACCGCCACTTCCTCACCCTCGGCGAGCCGGACCACGTCGTACTGGCCCGGAAAGGGGTAGCGCACAACGGCATGGACCGCGACTCCCCGACTCCGCAGGAGCGACACTCCCTCCGCCGCGGCGCGCGCCGGCAAGGGGTAGAGATGCACACCCAGGCCGACCGTCTCAGCCATCGCCTGCGCGGTGCGACGGCCTACCCCGCCGGGTAACCCGGCCGCTTCGACCTCGAAACCCAACGCCCGGGGGTCGAGCAGCCCAGCAAGCACCACCTGAGAGACGCTCTCGACGGGGTCCCCCTCGACTTGCTCCCCTAGCGCCGAGATCAGCCCCTCGGGCCATGGGGCCGGCGCCACCGCGCGCACCATGGCGTCACCCCCGAGCCGCCAGACCGTCTCCAGCAGCGCTGTTCCGACCAGTTCGCCCCTGCCAAGAGCGGCAACCCAATCGCTCTCCCACTCCTGCCGCAGCCTCGACCCGCGAGGAGAGAGATGAGCTGCGACCAGCCGCGCCGCCTCCTCGGCCCGCGCCCCCGCAGCCACGCGCCCGAGATCGCGCCGCACCAGCGCCTCGACGGTCCGGAAGAACGCGTCCTCGACCGGTTCACCCGCGCCCACGGCCAGGTCGCTGGCAGGAGCGGTTGCGTCAAAGGGGCTCTGCAGAATGCGCACCACCATGGGTGGAATCTTCCAGCCACGCGCATTCACCGCCCGGACAGCGGCTGCGCACGCCGCGGCAACGTCGTCGCTCCCGCTGGAGCCATCCGTCTCGATGCGCACGCTTCCTACGAGTTCATTGTGGGCCTCGGCCAGCGACGGGAAGGCAACAACGCCGAGGAGGATTCCGGCGAACCAGGCGAGTGCAAGGCGGAAAGGCCACCGCATGAACTTACCTTACGACCCGCCCGCGCAATCGTCAAGTGCCGGCGCGCCGCCTCCCGCAACTCCCCCACCATGCGCGACAGTCGTGTATGACGACCCGCCGTCGCCACACCCCTGAAAGAGAGGCCTGCCGAGCGGCCGCATCCACCGCCGCCAACCCTGGCACCGACAGCCGCACCGACACCGTCACCGTCACGGACGGTCACCGTCACCGTCACCGTCACGGACACGGTCAACAGCGCAGCCGGGGGCTGGGTGCGTGGATGGTCGGGGGTGCTGAAGGTGAGAGGCGGGCGCTGTCGCGCTTTGCCAGCGGCGCGAGGGAGGCCGGGGGGGTTCGCGGCGGAGGCGAGCGGAGGGCGGCTTGGCCGCCCGCAGCGTGGGGCCTGGGGGCTGGAGCGAGGGTGGCGGGGTGGGCGGAGAGCGGAGCCCCCCGCTCAAGAGAGCTCGGGGGGCCGGCGAAACTCCCCTGAAAAGAAACCATGGGCACGGCCCCCCTTCCACCCGCCCAGCCTCGCGATCTCAAGCGCCTATTATCGGGCCAGGTACGCTCCAGCGCCGGCGAGAGCAACTCTGGCCTGGCGCATCGCGTCACTCCGCGAAGAAGCGTACGAGGACAATCGTGATGTTGTCCGCGCCGCCGCGCCGATTCGCCTCGTTGACGAGGTCCTGAGCCATCACCCTGAGATCAGACCGCCGCCGGCGCAGGATCTCCGCCACCTCGTCATCTTCGAGCATGACGTTGAGCCCATCGGAACAGAGGAGCAGCAGGTTTCCGGCACCTATCTCGTGCTCTCGCACCTCTGCCACCGGCTCCTGGGCGCCACCCAGGGCTCGCGTCACCACGTTCTTGAGCGGGTGGCTGCGGGCCGCATCCTCGGACAACAACCCGGCCACGACCTGTTCGTGCACCCAGGAGTGGTCGCTGGTCAGGAGTTCCAGCTGCCCGTCGCGAAAGAGATATGCGCGGCTGTCACCCACATGCCCGACGGTGAGTCGCCCCCGATCCGCCGAAAGCAACGCTGCCACCACCGTCGCGCCCATGCCGCGCAGGCCAGGGTCCGCCTCAACGGCGCCGGTTACCCGCCGGTGGGCCAGGACCGACGCGAAAACCAGACGGTTCGAATCGCACGGCAAGCGCGGATCCCACCCATCGGGCCAAGTGGTCTCAGCCGCATCGAGGGTCGATGCGACGATTCGCTCGATCTCCGAAACAACCAGTCCTGCGGCCACCTCGCCCGCGGCATGCCCGCCCATTCCGTCGGCCACCACATACAGGCCGAGGTCGTCGCGCACGAGAAAGGCGTCCTCGTTGTGGTGCCGCCGTAGGCCCCGGTCACTGGTTCCGAACGATTCGATCCTCACGGCGCCCAAGACTACGCCTTCTTCCCTGGTTGCTGCAACTCGCACCACAGAGCCTGGCCGCCCGGATCATCGGGCACGAGCTCCAGAGCCGCGATCACGAAGCGCTGGGCTCGGGAGGGCATCCCGGCCCGGATGAACTGACGAGCCGCGTCCAGCAGCACGCGGTGGTTCAACGGATCCAGCTTTGCCGCCCGGTCCAGCAGGCGCAACGCTTCTCCCAGCTGGTCCGGCTGCTTGGCAAGAAACAGCCCGTAGAGGTGGTGAGCGCGCGCCGAGGAATCATCGTGGGCAATCGCCTGCCGGAACAGCAGGCGCGCCTCAGCGGCGCTGCCAGCGTTCGCCGCCTGCACGGCCCGAGCCAGCAGCGCGCGCGCGACTTCGCGTGAATCGTCCTGCGCCTCCCGCGCCACCGAACCGCGGGAGGCATCGTATCGGCTCCTCTGAGCCTCATCCGACAGCGTGTTGTACGCCTCGGTGACCCGCTGGAATCGCTGCTCGGCGCGAATTCGCGCCTCTCCGCGGTAACGGTCCGGGTGAAACTCCCTTGCCTGGCGCCTAAATGCCGCGCGGAGCTCCTCCGCACTCGCCTCCGGGCTCACTCCCAGGATTTCGTAGAGATCATCAAAGTTCGGCATCGGCTACCATCGCGCTGACGCACGCATTGTAGCGCACGCGCTCAGCGGCGGTCCTGCAGCCGGTTGAACGCCTTGCGACGGAGCGTCGCGGCCACGTTGCGATCCCTGCCCAGAAAGCGCAAATCCCGCAGCGACAATCTGTTGACCAGATTCAGCGCAATCGGCAGTGGCGTCTTGGGGTTGAAAGCCAGGTTTCGCAACACCCCGTATCGGCGAAGCCACTTCGCCGAAGTCGCGAAAACCCTGAGCACCTCCTCGTGAGCCTGACGCATCTGCGCAATCCGCTCCACGTCGGCCTCGGTGAGTTTGGGGCTGAACGCCACCGCTCGGGCGACCAGCGGGTTGCGATCTCTCGCCAGGATCAGACGCTCCTCCCTCGACCCCTTGAGCGCTGCCATCACCCGCTGGAAGGCATTCATAAGGGATAGCCTCACGAAGAGATCCTTGATCTCGCGGACCTGCTCCTCGTCCCCCGGTTCGACGTCGAAGCCCGCCGCGCCTATCCCCTCGCCCGGCAGGCGCATGCCGACCGCCTTCAGTTCCGCCAGCGCCTCCTCCACCGAGGGGCCTACAACCACATCGGGTTCCACTCCTGCGGTGGCCCACACCACCGCTTTCTCCAGAAACTCCTCCTCGAATTCCCGTACCCGCCGCAGAATGTTCGGACTTACCTGAGGATTTGCGCGCAGATCGTCGAGAACCTCCAGGCAGGTCATCACCCTCGCCTGGTTCGTGATGATGATGTCCTGAACCGCCGGGTTCGCGTGCCGCGCCAGCCACCGCAGGGTTTCGTTGGCAACCTTGGGATGGCGAGCTACCGCCTCGAGAACCCCCTGGGCCTGGGTGGAGCGCGCCAGCAGCTCGAGATCGAGCGCCTCGACCTCGGGAACGGCCAGCAGACCCAAAAAGTGCTCGGCCTCAAACGTCGCCAGGGTGCCTCGCGCCTGCTCCGCGATCTCCTCGTCACCCTCCGCGGAGAGCAGCAGGACGATGCGGATGAGGTCCTCGCGGCTGACCGGCAGCAGGCCCTGCGCCGCGAACAGGCGCACGGCGCGGGGCACCATTCCCTGGCGCAACGCCTGCAGTAGCTCTCCAACGCTCGCCAGAAAAGGCTCGCTCACCTCTGGGACTCCGCGAATCGAGGCTCCGCGGGATCAAGGCGCACCCTCGCCACCTCACCGCTTCGCCCCGGCGGCGGCAGCGTGACGCCACGGAAGCAGAGTTCCAGCGCCGCTGCATCGCCGATCACCAGGTCCACGACCCCTGCGAGTTCGACGATATCCCAGCGCGACCCGGCGGGAAGCAAGCGAGACTCTCTCCATCCCACCTCATCCCGCACCGCGACCCAGCACGGGCGATCGCGGGTTGTCATGGAGAGCACGCAAGGAGGCTCCACGACACTCGCTTCAGGGGGAGGAGGAGTCACGACAGGAGGCGGCGTCACCAGGGCGAGGACGGCGGTCGGAGTCGGTTCCGCCGCCGGCTCCTGCAATTCCCTCTGGCTCTGTAGAATGGCCACGCCGGCCAGCGCCAGGACGACGAGCAACACGCCCACCACCCAGGCCCAGCTCTTGCCAGCCCGGCCGACCGCCGCTACCGGCAGCGCCGGGGTGGCGCCGCTTGCCTCCTGCTCCTCGGCCCGCCTCCAGACCGACGAGAACGCGGTCATCCAGGGCTCCAACGGCTCGCCGATGAGTTCCAAGTACTGGCGCAGGAACAAGCGCGCAAAGGTCTCGCCGGGAAGCCGCCCGAACGCGCCGATCTCCATACCCTCCAGCATGCGTCGAGAGATCTTCGTCCGGGCGACGAGGTCGTCGAGCGAGACGCCGGCCCTCTCACGCGCTTGCCTCAGCGCACGACCGAACTCCTGCGGAGATCCCCTGCCGGCCACCGCCATCATCTTGGGGGAGTTTACGGGGTGATTGGGAAAGTGCAAGCCTCTTCAAGAGGCCACATGGCGGCGGGTGTTGCGCTCAGCCCGATACTCGCGAAGCCGGCTCAGGATCTGCCGGAACTCCACGGTTACTTCGAAAGATGCTTCGAGCTGTATCCGTTGCCGCTCAGAACGAGTCGCGACGATGCCTGCCCCTACTGGCAGCGGGAGATCCCTGCGGCGGATCACAGCGTCGACGACCGCCGGCCGCCGGCCCCAGGTCGCATGTCGCAAGACGATTCGAACGCAGTCGATCCTCCGATTCAGACTCACGAGCTGTACCGCATCTGTCTCCCCGAACAGACGATTGTCGACACGCGCGGCAGTGGTTCGTGTGGACTCATCGTGAATCAGGACGGGAAACAGCGATCTCGGAGCCCGCCTGGCCAGCGATGTCCGCTCACCCTGGCTCATCTCCCCCGCTCGCTCGAGCAGCCTCCGCTCGGCCAGTCTTCGTATCGGCGGTGAGGCCCGAAGGTCGCGCGCCACCGCCAGCACCTCGACCCACCCCACCCGCCCAAGCGCGTCGAGAGCGAAAGCTACCGAGCACCCCGAATGACGCAACATGAGAGCACTTATCGCGCGACAGGAGAAACTGACCCCCTGGCGACAGAAGTATTGACCCCCATCT
>JBBINC010000048.1:0-20412 GCA_037444085.1 Acidobacteriota bacterium
CAGCGCCTCTTCCTCGGTGAGGGGAGGGAGGATGCCGGGAAGTCTCTGGGCCAGCATGGTCTTGCCGGCCCCGGGCGGACCGAGGAGCAGCAGGTTGTGGCCGCCGGCCGCGGCTATTTCCAACGCGCGCTTGGCCTGTTCCTGACCGGCAACGTCGGCCAGATCCAGGTATCCGTCCACCGGCGGATCTGGCGTGTGGCCATCCCGCCCCAGGACGGGGGCAATGAGCTGTTCGCCGCGCAGGTGCGCCACCAGATCCCTGAGCGTGCGCGCAGGAATCACACGTGCACCCCTTACTACAACGGCTTCAGCCAGGTTCTCGAAGGGCACGACCAGGCCGGCACCGGCGCGGGTCGCTGCCTCGACGATGGGCAGGATGCCGCGCACCGGGCGCAGCCCGCCGTCAAGGGAGAGCTCGCCCACCAGCCACAACCCAGATGCGGCGTGTTGGGGAAGCAGGCCAGAGGCGGTGAGCAGCCCGGCGGCGATGGGCAGGTCGAGGAGCGCTCCCTCCTTCCGCTCCTCCGCAGGTGAGAGGTTGACGACGATGGAACGGGCATCGAGGGCCGCGCCCAGGTGGCGAATGGCAGTGAGGACGCGTTCCCGCGCTTCGCGCACTGCCGCGTCGGGCAGGCCGACTACGGCGAGAGCAGGAACGCCCTGGTGCGACTCCACCTCCACCTGCACTGGCAGGGCCTCGACGCCGCGCGGCACGGCTGAGGAAATCTTGGCTATCACGGTGCACCTCCGCAGGAGGTGACGGGACGGGATGCGGTCAGTATGGCCTTTCGCGGCGCCGCCGTCAAGCTATGCTGGGCCATGAGTGATCGAGAGCGACCCTCACCGGATGAAAGCGCCGGGCAGCTCTCGCTGGACGACCTCAAGACCATGTTGGAGGCGCAGCTCGATCAGCAGCTCGGCCCGACATACCTGGGATGCTGGCCACTCCTGGTGGCGTTGCTGGGAATCGCACTGGCGGTAGGGCTGCTGTTGCTGCGTTGATCCCCCTGCCGATCACCGGCTCGCCGCCTCCTCGGCCCGCTCGTGAGGCAGGAACAGAATGTCCCTTCCAACCTGCTGCAATCGTTGGGACAACGGTGCCGCAGGGTGATAGCCGCTCTCGCCGGCCAGGGCGAGCAGCACCGCACTGAGGGCCAGCGCGGCCGCGGCGGCGGCCAGCGCCCCTGCCAGACGGTCCACGCAGCCGAGGTGGGCTTTCGTCAGCCCCTGGCGCAGCCCTCGTCCGGCCAGGAGCACGAGCCCGCCCGCCGCCATCGCTGCCAGTGCCATCCCACCGGCGGTGAGCCATGGGGAGGGGGCGTCACCTCCGGCCAGGAGTGAGGCGGCGGATGGCCCCGCCCAGCGACCGGCGGCCACGGCGACAACCAGCGCCACGACCCCTGCTCCCAGGCGGACGGCTCCCCAGAACCCGCCGGCCAGAGCGCACCCTGCCACGATGACGAGAATGAGAATATCCACGCCGGCATGGTACCGGACTCTCACGGAATCCCGCATGCGCGGGAAGGAACCGCGCGCCGCGTGCGTTTCGTTCGCCGGTGAGCATTCTCCCTACATCTCGCCCGTGGAGGTGACCCGGTGTCGTTTCTTCCCGATCCGCTGCATCCGGCGGTGGTGCACTTCCCCGTCGCCCTGACCTTCGTCGCGCTGCTTTTCGAAGCGGCAAGCCGAGCGCCGCGCTGGCGCGCTCTCGAGACCGCATCGTTGGTTCTCATCGTACTGGCTGCCTTGGGTGCCGTCGGAGGGGTGGTGACCGGCAAGCTGGCGCACGAGGAGGCCGTGGTGCCGGTGGAGGCACGGGCGCTGGTGGAGCAGCACGATCAGCTGGGCTTGCTGGTGACGGGGGGGCTACTGCTGCTCGCTGTCGCGCGGGCGCTGCTGGCTCGGGGTTGCCGCCAGCAGGGGCCGGGCGGCTTGCTCTACCTGGCGCTGCTGTGCGTTGTCTGCGGGGTGATGTCCTACCAGGGGCATCTCGGCGGACGACTGGTGTACGAGCACGGGGTCGGGACAGCGCCACTGCCCTCCCCCCCGGTTTCCGGCAGTGGCTCGGTACCGCCGCAGGTTCCCTGACGGGGGCCCCTTGCCCGGGCGGCGCGCGGTTTTGGGGGGCTGCCCGGCGCCTTGCCGGCATCCCGTTTCCGCCTCCCCGCACCAAGTGAACGGCTTGCCCGTGCTAGCATTCGCGGCCATGGCAAGGCATTTGCTCCACACCGGCGTGCTGGCCGCTGGCTGGCTTCTCGTGGCGGGTGCAGATCACGCGGCGGCTTCGCAGAAGTTGCGGTGGGAGGTGGTCGAGGTCGTGTCCCCGCGCTTCGTCTGGGTGGGCGAGGAGACCCGCGTGCGCGCGGTGATCCGAAACGCGGGCAGCGAGGTGTGGTCATCGCCCGACACCGCCGACCACTTCGCATATCACTGGTTGGCCACCGATGCCACCATAGTGCAACGCGACGGCATGCGTACCGACTACCCCCGCCCGGTCGCGCCCGGGGAGGAGGTTTCCCTGTCGGCGCGGTTGGGGCCACCCCCCGGCCCAGGGGTGTGGCTCGTCGAATGGGAACCGGTGCGGGAGGGGGTACGCTGGCTCGGACCGCCGGCCAACGGACCGCGGGTGCTCCACCGGGTACGGGCGGTGGAGCGCATCGCCGTCTACCAGTCGGCCTTCCTCGCTCTGACGGTGCTTCTGGCGGCCGGTGGGCTGGCGCTGAGACGGCGGCCGGACTGGACCTGGTGGTATCTTCTGGTGGTGCCTGTGGCCTGGTGTGGCCTTGGCATCCTGGTGCAGGCACTGGGGTTTCTTCTGCGCACCGGCTACGGGACGCGGCCGCGGACGTTCCCGCTGGAGGTCGCCGCCGCGGCTCTGCTCGCCCTGCCGGTGGCGCTGCTGCCGGTGCGCGGGCGGCGCTGGGCGGCTTCGCTGCTGGTGCTCTTCGCCGCCTTCTGCGCCTACGCTGATGTGATCTACTTCCGCTACTTCGGCTCGCTTGTGCCTCTGACCGCGGTGCACGCGGCCGGTCAGACGGGGCAGGTGGCCGACTCGGTGCGCGCCCTCACGCGCTCGGCGGACGGGTGGTTTGCCGCCGGAGGTGCGGCCGCCCTGGTGTTCGCGCTGGGGATGTGGGCCGCCAGACCGCGCCCACCCGCGGCGCGGCTGGCGCGCTGGCGGGGGCGCGTCGCAGCCGTGGTGGTGTTGGGGCTGGTCGCCTGGCCGGCGGCCGGCGCGGTGAGGAGTGCCTTCGCGGCGGGCGGCCTCTCCTCGCAGGTCTTCTCGCACGACCAGATGCTGCGCCTCTGGGGGGTCGGGGTTACCCACCTGATCGATGTGGTGCGCACAGGCAGGGAACAACTCGCCAGCCGTCGCCCCGACGCGGCGACGAGGGACCGCATCCAGGAGTACTACCGGGCTCGCCAGGCCGCTGCTCCGCCGCCCTCACAGTGCAGCGGCATCGCGGCGGGGATGAACCTGGTCTTGATTCAGGTGGAGTCGCTGCAGCAGTGGGTGATCGGGGCGCAGATCGGGAGCAACGAGGTCACGCCGTTTCTCAACGGTCTGCGGCAGGGCGCGCTGTACTTTCCCTTCGTGTTCGACCAGAGCGACGAGGGCCGCAGCTCCGACGGCGAGTTCATTGCCTTGAACTCGCTGCATGCCCTGGACCGGGGGGCGGTGGCGTTCCGCCGCGCCGGCAACCGTTTCCACGCCCTCCCCTCGGTACTCGCCGAGGCCGGCTACACGACTCTGTCGGCGCACGCCTTCGAGCGGGGCTTCTGGAACCGCGCCGTGCTGCACCCCCGCTACGGCTTCCAGACGTCGTACTTCCGCCGGGAGCTGGGCCCGGGCGAGGAGATCGGCTGGGGGCTGGCGGATCACGTTTTCTTCGAGCGCATGGTTCCCCGGCTGGCGACCCAGAAGCAGCCTTTCATGGCCTTTCTCATCACCCTCGGCCTGCACCACCCGTTCGAGGGTTTCCCCGCCAGGCACCGGCGGCTTTCGCTCGGCGACCTGGAGGGCACGCCGCTCGGCAACTATTTGCACGCCATGAACTACATGGACCGTAGCTTGGCCGGCTTCATCACCCGCCTCGGCGAGGTGGGGCTCGCAGGACGCACGGTGGTGGCTCTCTACGGCGACCACGATGCCGGCCTGGATCCCTCCGGGCAACTGCTCGCGCTCGCCGGCTGGCCAGGCCGGGACGCATCCACCTGGCCAAGGATCGATCGGGTACCGCTGTTCGTCTGCGTGCCAGGAGCCGGGGAGGAGTGTCGAGGTGAGGTGCGGGTGGAGGGCGGGCATGTGGACATTGCTCCCACGCTGTTGGATCTCCTCGGGGTCGAGCCGCCACCAGCGTTTCTGGGTCGGTCACTGATGCGGGAGCGCCTCCATCCAGCCGCGGGACCGTACGGTACCGCCGCTCTGCGCGGGGTGATCTCGGCGGCAGGCGGTGCGGCCGTACCCGGGGGGGATGGGTGCTGGGAGCTGGAAAGCGGCCGCCCGCTTCCTCGCGAGACATGCCAGCCGCTGCGCACGCCGGCTCGAGAAGAGCGTGCCATCTCCCACCTCGTCTTGCTTCACGACCTGGTCGAGGAGATCAATCGGAGCCTCGGGCGATGACCGGCGGGCCGTCCCACGAGGAGACGCGGTTGCACCGCGACCCCCGCGCCATCCGCGCCATGTTCGCCCGGGTGGCGCGCCGGTACGATTTGCTCAACCGTGTTCTTTCCCTCCGCCAGGACATGCGCTGGCGGCGGCGCCTGGTGGAGGCCCTGATGGGTGGTCCCGCCGGGCCGGTCCTGGATCTGGCGTGCGGGACGGGCGACGTGGCGCTGGCGGTGCGCGGTCGTGCGGTGGTGGGTGCGGACTTTTGTCTGGACATGCTGGCGCTGGCGCGCCGCAAGGCACGGCGGAGGCGACGGACTGCCGCGTGGGTGGCCGCCGATGCTCTTGCCTTGCCTTTTCGCGATGGCAGCTTCGCGGCGGTCACGGTGGCGTTCGGGGTGCGCAACTTTGCCGATTTGGGCCAGGGGCTGGCCGAGATCTGGCGCGTGTTGCGACCGGCCGGAGTGTTGGGTGTGCTGGAGTTTCACAGCTCTCGGGGGTGGCTGGTGGCGCGCCTGTCGTCGCTGTGGAACCGCTGGGTGGTCACACCGGTGGGAGGCCTGCTCTCGGATGACGCGTCGGCTTATGCGTACCTGCCGGCCTCCGTAGGCACCTTTGCCGACGCACGGGAGTTTGCCGAGGAGTGCCGGCGCACCGGATTGAGTGCACAGCAACAGACTGGCCTGTCGGGTGGGATCGCGGTCTTGACGGTGGCGCGCAAAGGAGGGCCGGAATGATGGGCAGAATCCTCGACGGAGCGGCGGTGGCGGCGCGGATCCGCGCGGCGGTGGCGGAGGAGGTGGCCGGACTGGCGGCTGAGGGGGTGGTACCGCGGTTGGAGGTGGTGCTGGTGGGGGACGATCCTGCCTCGCGGGTCTACGTCGGGGCGAAGGGGAAGGCGGCGCAGGAGGTGGGCATCCGCGCGGCGACCCATGCCTTGCCGGCGACGGCGACGGCGGCGGAGCTGCGCCACCTCATCGAGCGCCTCAACTTCGATGACGACGTGGATGGAATTCTGATGCAACTGCCCTTGCCCACGGTCCTTAATTCGCGGGCCTTTTTGGACATGATCGATCCTGGCAAGGATGTGGACGGCTTCCACCCGGTCAACGTGGGGCTCCTGCACCAGGGCCGGCCGTCGTTCGCACCCTGCACGCCGGCCGGCATCATGGACCTGCTCGACGCGGAGGGGGTGCCGCTGGCCGGCCGCCGCGCCGTCATCCTGGGCCGCTCCGAAATCGTCGGCAAACCTATGGCGGCGCTGCTGTTGGCGCGGCACGCGACGGTCACCACGTGTCACTCGCGCACCGCCGATCTGGCCGTGGTGTGCCGGGAAGCGGATGTACTGGTCGCGGCGGTGGGCAAACCCGCGCTGGTGCGCGCCGACTTTGTGAAGCCTGGGGCGGTGGTGGTCGATGTGGGCGTCAACCGGGTGGAGGACCCCGCGGTGGTGGCGCAGTTGTTTCCTGGCGAGGAAGGCCGGCAGGCGGAGGTCGCCAGGCGCGGCTACACCCTGGTGGGGGATGTTGACTTCACGGCGGTACGGGAGGTGGCGGCGGCCATCACGCCCGTGCCCGGTGGGGTGGGTCCGCTGACCATCGCCGGCTTGCTGCGCAACACGGTGCGCGCTGCGCGGCGACGGCGGGGGATGGGATGAGATGCTCCGCGTCGGCCTGACCGGGGGGGTGGCGAGCGGCAAGAGCCGCCTGGCTGTCCTGCTCGCCGAGGCGGGAGCGGCGGTACGGGATGCCGACGACGTCGTCGCCACCCTGTACCAGACGGGCGGCGCCGGCACCGCGGTCGTGGCAGAGGAGTTCGGGACGGAGGTCTTGGCGGCGGATGGGGGCGTGGACCGTGCGCGCCTGGCGACCAGGGTGCTCGCCGACCCAGCGGCACGCCGGCGGCTCGAACAAATCGTACACCCCCTCGTGCAGCGAGTGCTGGCGGCCTGGCTCGAAGAGCTGGCAACGGCGCCCCAGGCGCCGCAGGTGGCAGTGGTGGAGGCGGCGCTGCTGGTGGAAACGGGCAGCTGGCGGTGGTACGACCGGCTGGTTCTCGTGGAGGCGCCTTTGTCGTTGCGCAGGCAGCGGGCGCTGGCCGCGGGCTGGCGGGAGGAGTCGTTCACTGCGGTGGTGTCGGCACAGGCGGGGGATGAGACGCGGCGGGCCGTGGCCGATTACGTGGTCGTCAACGACGGCAGCGAGGACCTGTTGCGGGACAAGGCCAGCCGCCTGTGGGCGGCGCTGCAGGCGGATGGCGAGCGGCTCCGCGCCGGGGAGCCGCTGCCCGGAGGGGTCACGGTTCTGGCGTAGGCGCGGTCCGCTTGAGACGGCGGCGAAGGTCGCGGAAGGCGAGGCCGCGGTGCGAGCGGGCGTTCTTCTCTTCGCTGGTCATCTCCGCGTACGTTCTGCCGCTGCCCCACTCCGGCGCGAAGACCACGTCCCAGCCGAAACCGGACGCCCCCCGGGGCTCGCAAGCAATGCTCCCCGCGACCGTACCCCGGCCAACCCACTCACGAGTTCCGTCGAACATCAGCGCGACGCACCGAGCTACGGCGCTCCGGTCGGCGAACCCATCCAGGATCCGGGCCAGCGCCGCGGGTCCGGCCGCCTCCAACAACCAGCGCACCAGCGGTCCCGGGAACCCGCCCAGGGCGGCGAGCTCCAGCGAGGTGTCCTCGACGAGCACGGCCTCGTGCAGCATCGAATGCGCCAGGCGGGCCTTCTGCCGTGCCACGTCGAGGACGTTCAGAGTCTGCGGTTCGAGCAGGTCCAACGACATGCGGGTGAGCGGCAACCCCAGGATTGCCTCGGCCTCCCGGTGCTTGTGCGCACTTGCCGTGACGAAGACCACCTGCGAGAGGGCTCTCACTCCCCGGCTCCGGTGAGTTCCTCGGTGAGCACCCGGAACACCGGCAGCTTGGCCTTCAAGCCTCGCAAACCGATGTTGCCCAGGTGTTCGGTGGGGAAGAGGTGGGCCACGGCCTTCTGCGTTGCCGCCCCCAGCACCACCTGTCCCGGTTTGGCGACAGCGTCCTCGATGCGCGCCGCGACGTTGACGGTGTTGCCCAGCACCGTGTAGTCGACGCGGGTGGCCGACCCGATGTCCCCGACCACCACCAGTCCCGAGTTGATGGCGATCCGCACCTCGACCTCGTCCAGGCCGGCGAGCATGCGTTCGCGGTTCAACTTCTTCAGGCGCCGGCGAATCGCCAGGCCGGCCAGCACCGCCCGCTCGGCGTGGTCGGGTTGCGCCAGCGGTGCCCCGAAAAACGCCATGATGGCGTCACCGATGAACTTGTCGACGGTTCCCCCGAACTCGAACACGGAATCGGTAGCCAGGGAGAAGAACTGGGTCAGGAACGCGGCGACCTCGGGAGGCTCCATGCCCTCGCAGCGCTGCGTGAAGCCCACGATGTCCGCGAAGAGCACGGACACCTCGCGAGTCTCGTGGCGCTCGGGGCCTGAGGCGGATCGATGGTACCCGACAATGGCTTCCACCACCGCCGGCGAGTGGTAGCGCTCCAGGCGCTCGCGGATGCGCTTCTGCTCGCGGATTGAGTCGTTGAGCTTGGCGCGTTCGATGGCGACGGCGGCGTAGTTGGCCAGGGCCGTGAGAAGGTCGAGGTGTTCGGCGTGAAAGCAGCCGCTGGCCAGTGGCGTGTCCACGTACAGCACGCCGATCACCGCATCCCGATACCACAGGGGGGCGCACATCGCGGAGCGGATCTGGTGCATGCGCACCGACAGGCCAGCGGCGAAACGCTCGTCCACCTGAGCGTCCGAGGTGAGAATCGCGACCTTCTGGCGGGTGACCAACTCGAGCATGGTCTGCGAGACCGGCGCCTTGGTGAGGGGCTTGCCGCCCCGCGACCGGGCCAGGCGCAACTCGCTCTGCTCCGGGCCGGTGATGAGCAGCAGGTAGGCTCGATCGGCAGGAAGCTGGGCAAACACCGCCTCCACGACCTTGTCCAGAACCGGTTCAAGCTCCTCAACTTCGAGCAAGGTGCGGGCGACTCGAGCCAGGGCCTCGAGGACGCGTTCGCGGGCGGACGCGGCGGCGTGGGCGGCCGAAGGCTCGACCTCGAGGGGAAAATTCTCGCGGAACTCGTCGATGGAGCGGATCAGGGTGGAGGAGACCACCGACTCCTTCTCGGCGGAATCGGTGCTGTGGAAGACAATGGTGAAGTTGCCGACCTGAATGCGGTCACCGTCGGACAATTGCGCTTCGCTCTGGTAGCGGCCGTTGACCTTGACTCCGTTGGTCGATCCAAGGTCCACCGCCCACCAGGAGGAACCCCGAGGCTCGAGGCGGGCGTGATGACGGGAGACCGAGAAGTCCTTCATCACGATGTCGTTGTCGGAGGCACGCCCGATGCCGATCGGCTCACCCTCGAGACGGAGAGAGCGCAACTCCTCTCCGGTACGCCATCGCAATTCCAGCATGGCGTGATTGTACCGCGCCTTCGCGGGCAATGGCACGCGCTCAGTCCTGCGTGGTCGGTGCCGGGAGAGAGTCTCGCAGCGCCGCCGCGTCTGCCGCGACGTCCCTCGCCAGCGGTGGCAGGCGGAGGATCCCCTGGGGGGTCAGGGTCGCACCGTCGACCCGCTGCAGGAAGGCGAGTGCCACGGCGTGCGCTGCCGGGTGGGCAGGGTCGAGGTGAATCTCAAAACCAAGTTGGGAGCGGCGGATGCGCGTCACCCCCGCGGCTTCGCAGCGCCGGCGCAGAGATTGATGCATGAGCAGGTTGTCGAGTTGGGGCGGTGGCGTGCCGAAACGCTCGGCCAGTTCGGCGCGCAGATCGGCGAGAGCAGCGTCATCGCCCGCCGACGCAATGCGCCGGTAGGTGGCCAGACGGAGCGCCTCGTCGGGGACGAACTCCTCCGGGAGCTTGAGGTCCAACCCAAGGCGAAGCTCGACGGTGCGGGCCGGCGGCGGTGCCGCCTGCCCTCGGAGTTCGTGGACGACCTCCTCAAGCAGCCGGCAGTACGTCTCATACCCCACGGCCCGCATGTGGCCGTGCTGTTCGGCGCCGAGGAGGTTGCCGGCGCCGCGGATTTCCAGGTCGCGGGCGGCGATGCGGAAGCCGGATCCCAGCTCGGCGAACTCCTGAATGGCGCCGAGTCGCGCCCTCGCCTCCTCGGACAGAGACGCCTCAGGCGGAACCAGGAAGTAGGCAAAGGCGAGACGGTCGGAGCGCCCGACACGACCGCGCAGTTGGTACAACTGCGCCAGGCCGAAGCGCTCGGCGCGGTTGACGATCAGCGTGTTGGCGTTCGGGATGTCGAGCCCGTTTTCGATGATGGACGTGGCGAGCAGGACGTCGGCGAGGCCGTCCACGAAGGTGGTCATGGCCCGATCCAACTCGCGTTCGGCCATCTGGCCGTGTGCGACCACGATCTTCGCCTCCGGCACCGTGTCGCGCAACAGACTGGCGAGGCCGCTGATGGAGGCCACCCGGTTGTGGACGACGAAGGTCTGTCCACCGCGTGCCATTTCGGTGAGGATGGCCTCCCGCAGCAGTTCCCTGGAGAACGGCACGACATGGGTCTGGACGGCGAGACGGTCGCGCGGCGCCGTCTCGATGATCGACACGTCGCGCAGGCCCACAAGAGCCTGGTTCAGGGTGCGCGGGATCGGCGTCGCGGAGAGCGACAGGGCGTCGACCGCGGCGGAGATCTGCTTCAGCCGCTCCTTCTGCGCCACGCCGAAGCGTTGCTCCTCGTCGATGATCACCAGGCCCAGGTCGCGAAAGCGGACGTCGGCGGCGAGCAGCCGGTGGGTGCCAATGATCACATCAACGGTGCCCTCGGCGAGATCGGCGAGGGTGGTGCGCTGCTCGTCGGCCGGCAGGAAGCGGGAGAGGGCGCGGATCTCGACCGGGAAGCCGGCGAAACGGCGGGTGAAGGTGCGCAAGTGTTGCGCGGCGAGCACCGTGGTCGGAGCCAGCAGCGCCACCTGTTTGCCGTCCAGCACGGTCTTGAAGGTGGCGCGCATCGCCACTTCGGTCTTGCCATAACCCACGTCGCCCACCAGGAGTCGCTCCATCGGGCGGTGGGACTCCAGGTCGCGCTTGACCTCGCGGACCGCCGCTTCCTGGTCCGGCGTCAACTCGTACTCGAAAGCCGCTTCGAAATCCCTCTGCCACGGCGAGTCCTTGGAGAACGAGAAGCCGGTGGCGAGTTCGCGGGTGGCATGGGTGCGCAGCAACTCGCCGGCAAGATCGCGCAGGGAGCGCTTGACGCGCGCCTTGGTGCGCGCCCACGTACCACCCCCCAGGCGGTCGAGCTTCGGTGCCGCGCCCTCGGTGGAGGACGCGTACTTCTCCAGTGCATCGGCGCGATCTAGTGGCACCAGCAGTTTGCCGCCGCCGGCATACTCCAGCTCGACGCACTCGTGCGTGCCCCCGTCGTGGAGTATGGTGCGGAACCCCAGGAAGCGGGCGATGCCGTGGTCGGCGTGGACGACGAAGTCCCCCACCTTGAGGTCGCGCATCTCGGCCAGAACCACCGCCAGGGAGCGGCGCTGCCGGGTGGGGGCCGGCAGCGTGGTGAGGTCGCTGCGCCCGTACACGAGCACGTTGGCTTCGCGCCAGGCGAAACCGTGCGGCAGGGTGCCGGGGAGGACGCCGATCTCTCCGTCGCCGGGCCAGCCGCGGCGAAGCGCCAGTTCGGCGCCGGCCAGCAAGTGCTCCAGGCGCTGCTCCTCGCCTGTCGAGGCGGCGAGGAGCACCTGGCGGCGGCGCTCGGCCACCCCCCGCTGCAGTTCCTGGATCAACAGCCGCGGCTGGCTGGCGTGGGCGGGAGCGGGAGCGGTGTGGAGGGTCGCTGCCGGCCCGGTGTCGGCCAGGGCCAGCTCGATGACCCGGTCGGCGGTCGCCAGGGCGCTGGCGCACGCGGTGCGGTCGAGAAGCCACCCTTCGGGGGGCGGTAAGGCGGGTCCGCGCGCGGCCAGCGTGGCCCAGCCCTGGCGGGCCGCGGTGATCGTTCGCTCGATCTCGGCCAGGACGTCGGCGGGTTCACACACCACCACACGGGTCGCCACCGACCACAGCGGCACGGCCTCCTGAGCCAGCGCGACAAGCCCCTCCCAGAGCCCGCCGTGCTGCCCATCGAGCACCGCGGTCGCGGCCTCGCTGTACCCGTCACGCTCCAGACGACTCGCGAGACGCTGGCGGGCGCCGGCATCGGTGGGGAAGAGCCGCAGCGGCGGCACGGAGAACTCGTCGAGCTCCCCGGGCAGGGAGCGCTGCGTGACAGGATCGAAGGCGCGCAGGGAATCGATGCGATCGACGTCGAGGACGGCCCGCACACAGCCCTCGCGGGTGCACACGTCGAAGATCTCCCCACGCACCGCCAGCTCGCCGGCTTCGGTGGCCACAGGTACGCGGCGGTACCCCTGCGCTACGAGGTCGGCGATCGCCCCCTCCCGCAGCAATCGGTTCCCCGCGTGCAGGACCAGGGTCCGCTGCGCCAGGGAGGCGGGGGTTGGAAAGGGGTGTGTGAGGAGGCGCGCTGGAACGATGAGCGCGCCGATCAGTCCCCGTGCCAGACGCACCAGCTCGAGGGCGGCAGCGGAGCTGGCGCCCAGCGAGATCGGTCGCGCCGAGTACGCCTCCGCCGCCTCCGCCGCCAGCACCGCCGTCGCCAGTCGTGGGGAGACCAGGGCGAGACCGGCCTGCAAGGCTTCGGCGTCTCGGGGCGTTGCGACCACGGCGAGCAGCGGCGTATTGCTCGCCGCCAGAGCTGCCACCGCAATGCCGCGTGCCGCCGGGCACACGCCGGCAATGGTCAGCGGCGAAGGGTGAGCGTCCAGCTGGGCGCGGAGCGCGGCCAGCGGCCGGCTCAGTGGAGCTTCTTCCGGCGAAGCTCGCTCTCCATCAGAAGTGGGGCGGGCGCCGTCGATCAGGTCCCGTGCCACGCGGTCATCCACGCCGCAGCCGTGCCAGGGCGGCGGCAACCATCTCGGCAGCGGCCTCCACCTCGGCCAGGGTTGTCGGCCGGCCGAGGGAGAAGCGCAGCGAGGCCTGGGCGTCCCGCCTGCTACGCCCCATGGCGAGGAGGACGTGGGAAGGGGAAGGATCGGCCGAGGTGCACGCCGAGCCCGAAGAGAGCGCCAGGCCCGGCAGGTTGGCCAGCAGGGCATTGCCATCGACCCCGCGGAACGTGAGGTTCAGGGTGTTGGGAAGGCGACGTTCGGGGTCGCCGTTCTCCTCGACTCCGGGCAGGCTCTCCAGCGTCAGCCGGCGCAGCCTGTCCCGCAGTGCGGCGAGGCGCACACGCTCGGCGTCCAGATCGGCGCAGCAGATCTCGAGGGCGACCTGCAGGCCGACGA
Organism: Acidobacteriota bacterium; assembly: GCA_037444085.1. Classification (GTDB taxonomy): domain Bacteria; phylum Acidobacteriota; class Thermoanaerobaculia; order Thermoanaerobaculales; family Thermoanaerobaculaceae; genus CALEVZ01. The sequence continues at coordinate 12,944 of JBBINC010000048.1, forward strand.
TGAGCGGCACCGCCAGCGTCCCCGAGCGCATCCCCTGCTCGTGCCCGCCGCCGTCGAGAAGGGGGGCCAAACCCACGCCGCGGCGCCGCCACAGGGCGCCAATGCCCTTCGGGCCGTAAAACTTGTGCGCGGACATGGAGAGCAGGTCGAGGCCCAGAGCGGCGACGTCGACGGGGATCTTTCCCACCGCCTGAGTGGCGTCAGTGTGGACGAGCACGCCGCGCTGCCGGCACACCGCCACCACCTCCGCGAGCGCCTGCAGCGTCCCGGTCTCGTTGTTGGCGAGCATCACGCTGACCAGCGCGGTGTCCGGCCGCAGGGCGTCCTCCAGGCGTTGCAGGTCGAGGTGGCCGAGGCGGTCGACGGGCAACACGGTGAGTTCGGCGCCTTCCTCCCTCGCCAGGCGGCGGCAGGGGTCCAGGACCGCCTTGTGCTCGGTGGCGCAGGTTATGAGGTGGCAGCGGCGTCCGGCCCGCGCCCACGCCACCCCCTTGATGGCAAGGTTGTTGGCCTCGGTGGCGCCGGAGGTGAAGATGTACTCGTCGGGGGCACCGCCCAGGTGCCGCGCCAGGCTCTCGCGGGCCTTTTCCACCAGTCGCGCCGCTGCCCAGCCGAAGGGGTGGGTGCGTGAAGCGGGGTTGCCGAAGTGGACCTCGAACGCGGGGAGCATGGCGGCGAGCACGCGCGGATCCACCGGCGTGGTGGCGTTGTAGTCGAGGTAGATGGGCATGGCCATACGGGTCTCCTATTCGTGCCACCAAGGCACGCGGCCAACCCCGCGGAGTTCCACCCAGCGGCCTAGCTCCGGCGGCAGGGTGCCGTCGGCAGTGACTACCACGGCGGCCGTGGCAACCGCAATCAGCTCGCGCTGGTTCGCGCCGCGGCTGGCCCAGACGACGAGAACCTCCACCCCCGGCTCGGGTCCTGTGGCCCAGCGAAAGGAGAAGCCACCTCGCGACGTCTCGACCAGTTCGCCGCTGGCCGCACTGTCACCGCCCGTTCGCACCGCTGCCGTGCTGCCGCGATGAAGGAACGTGATCGCCCGTCGGGGTGGGTAGCGGTAGGAACCGATGGCATTTGCCCGGGCTACGGACAGGGGGGCCGGCAGTGGCTCCCAGAGCACCTCTACGGCTTGCACGTGCCAGGAGGTGGGGAGCGAAGCGGCGTAACGAAGCTGGGTTCTCGGCAGTGCCACCGGGGGCGGGGATGACACGTCCTCGGCCACGAGCACGGCCACCTCGTGGGTGGACGCCAGCCAGCCTCCCTGCACCGCGACACCAATGCCGATGTGCGTCGAGGTGGCATCCAACAGAGTGGTACGGTGCCCATCCGCAGGGGGTCGCTCGGCGAGCATGCGATCGACGCTCTCCAGCAGCGCCGGGGGGATATCTGCCGGTTCGAGCCGAGCGGAGGTGATGAGCGTGGCGGCGTTCTGGCGGTGGTAGCCGGTACCGCCGGCCAGCAGGTGGCGCAGGTACGGTGGCGTACCGCGACGTGAGAAGTGGCCGGTCACCTGGTCTTCGATGAGGTCGTGGCAATGCTGGTCGCCGATGCGTGAGAGCAGCGGGAGGTGTGCCAGAGGGGGCACGCCGTGGGCGGCGCGGGCGGCGTTGATGTGGCCGAGCACCACGGTTCGCGCGTGGTGCCAGGGGTCGCCCGGGCCAGGTGTGGCGACGCCGGCCGCGGCGCCATTCGAAGTGGCGAGGCCGGCGGCGAGAACAGCGGCGATACGCGGGGCGGCCAGGCTATGGTAGCCTCGCTGGCGACGGCGATGATCCACCTCTCCACCTCTGGGTGGCGCGGCGTGGTCGGTCAGGAGCTTACGTTCCGCAATGTCCGACTGCTCCTCGAAGCCACGGTGCGCGTATTGCGCCGGCGCGGACTGGCCGGCGAGGTGGCCGTCTCCTACGACACCCGGCTGCTTTCGGAGAAATTCGCCCACGAAGCAGTCTCGGTCTTCACCCATCACGGCTTTGCAACCGTCGTTTCGGAACGCGATCTTCCATCCCCGTGCCTCGCCTATGCCGTCCGCGAACGAGGGGCCGTTCTGGGCGTCACGTTTACAGCCTCCCACAACCCGGCAGAGTACAACGGCGTGAAGCTCTATGTTTCGAGCGGTGCGCCGGCACCGCTGGAGCTGTGCGAGGAGGTGCAGCACGAGGCGGTTACTGCGGAGGGGAGTGCGGAGCCGTTCTACGTTCCCCAGCGGGAGTTGCGCCGCAGAGAACCCCTCACCGCTGGCTACCTGCAGGCGCTCGACGGCAATCTGGACTGGGACGCGATCCGGTGCGCCGGGCTTAAGGTTGCGGTCGACCCGCTGTACGGCACGAGCCGGGAGTTTCTCGACCGCGTACTGCTCGCGCACGGAATCCCCACCGTCGCCGTGCACGCCACCAAGGACCCCTATTTCGGCGGGTACGCGCCCGAGTGCACGCCGGCGAACCTTGAGGGTCTGCGAGAACTGGTGCGCACCAGCGGTGCGGATCTGGGGCTGGCCACCGATGGCGATGCGGACCGCTTTGGAGTCGTCAACCATGCCTGCCGGGCGGTCGCTCCCTCTGTGGCGATTGCGTTGTTGGTGGACTACCTGGTGCGGCGGCGAGGAGTGGAGGGAGGCGTGGGGCGGACCACCGGCACGAGTCGGCTGGTGGATCGCATTGCCGCCGACAACGGTCGCGAGCTCGTCGAAACTCCGGTGGGCTTTCACTTCCTGGCGCGAGAGATGCTCTCAGGGCGGGTCGGTGTGGCGGTGGAGGAGTCCGCCGGGTTGGGCGTATCAGCACACCTGCCGGAGCGTGACGGCATCCTTGCGGCGCTGCTGACCGCCGAGATGGTGGCGGTGGAAGGTGCGACCCTGCCGGAGTTGATTCGGCGGCTGTACGAACGCTATGGGGCGTTGTTCTTCCGGCGCGTGCAGCTTCCCTTCACGGAGAAGAACCGCAATGCATTCCGGCGGCTGCTGCGAGAGTCGCGCGTCACTGTGCTGGGAGAGACGGTACGACCTACCCAGGTCACGGATGGACTGCTGCTGGGAGTAGCCGAGGACGCCTGGGTGTTGGTGAGGCAGGCGACGACCGAGCCGCGCCTGCGGGTCTACGCCGAAGCCCCCACCACCGGGCAGCTTCGTGCCCTCATCCGCGAGACGCGCCGGTTGCTTTCGAGACGCGAAAATGGGAGGTGAGCGAATGTTCGAAATCGAAGCGGTCCTGGGCAGGGAAATCTTGGATTCGCGGGGCAACCCCACCGTCGAAGCCGAGGTGGTGCTGTCAGGTGGCGCAGTGGGCCACGCCATGGTTCCCTCCGGGGCCTCCACCGGGAGCAGGGAAGCGTTGGAGTTGCGCGACGGCGATCCCGGCCGGTACAAGGGCAAGGGAGTGCTTCGCGCGGTTTCGCACGTGAACGGCGAGATCGCCGATCGACTGCTCGGAGTCGACGCACGCGACCAGGGGGGAATCGACCTGGCGCTTCGAACCCTGGACGGCACGGAGGACAAGAGCCGCCTGGGGGCCAACGCCATTCTGGCGGTGTCGCTGGCGGTGGCGCGGGCCGCCGCGGAGGCGGCGAGCCTGCCTCTCTACCGGTACCTGGGCGGCGCCGGCGTCGGGGTTCTCCCGGTGCCATGCCTGAATCTCATCAACGGCGGAGCGCACGCGGACAACTCACTGGACATTCAGGAGTTCATGGTGGTTCCGGTGGGGTTCGACTCGTTTTCGGCGGCGCTTCGAGCCGGCGTGGAGGTGTTTCATACCCTGCGCGACCGGCTCAAGAAGGACCGGCACGTCACCGCCGTGGGTGACGAGGGCGGATTCGCCCCGAACCTGCCGTCCAACCAGGCGGCGCTGGACTACCTGGTGAAGGCCATCACCGATGCCGGCTACACGCCCGGCGAGCAGGTGGCCATCGCCCTGGATGCCGCTGGCAGCGAACTGCGCACCGGCGAGGGGTACTTCCTCCCCGGGGAGGGGCGCCATGGCCTCTCGTCGCGCGATCTCATCTCACTCTACGGCGAGTGGGTGGAACGCTATCCGATCGTGTCGATCGAGGACGGGCTGGCCGAGGGGGACTGGGAAGGGTGGGAACAGCTCAACGCGCAACTGGGAGATAGGGTGCTACTGGTGGGCGATGACATCTTCGTCACCAATCCGCAGGTCATCGCCGAGGGGATTCGCCGCCAGGTGGCCAACGCGGTGCTCATCAAGCTCAACCAGATCGGTACCGTATCCGAGACGCTGGCGGCGGTGAACCTGGCACTGCACCATGGGTGGCGGGCGATGGTGTCGCACCGTTCGGGCGAGACTGAGGACACCTCCATCGCCGACCTGGTAGTGGCGTGTGGGTGCGGGCTGATCAAGACCGGTTCCGCCTCACGCGGCGAGCGCATCACGAAGTACAACAGGCTGCTGCGGATCGAGGAGGAACTCGGAGCCGCCGCAGGTTTTGCGGGGAGGGCTCCGTTCAAGAAATGAGCCCGGCGAAGCTCACTCAGCGCACGCGAGGGCGGAAGCGCCGCCGCAGCCTGGCGTCCGTTGCCCGCCGGCCGCGAGGGCGGGCCATCGGGAGCGTCTCCGGGAGGCGCGGCCGATGAGGATCGCCTCGACCGAGGTGACGGTGCCGGGCAGAACCCTGCTTTTGCGGCTGCTTCTGGTGCTGGCGCCGGTGGCGGCCGGTCTTGTGGCCTGGGGGTGGTGGGCCGGGGTCGCCGGTGTGCGGGAGACCCGCGGCGAGTTGCACCGGCTGATCGAACGCCGCAGCGCTCTGGTGGACGCGAACCGGGAACTGCGGCGTCAGTTGGCCGGGCTGCGGCACGACCGCGAGGCGAGGGCCCGGGCCACCCGCGAGGTGCTGCACGCGGCCGCGCCGGACGAGGTCGTGGTGGTGCTGCTGTCCCCCACGCCTGTGGTGTCGCGGTAGGAGCACAGGCGATGGAGCGTCCGGCGCCTCCGTCCAAGCTGGGTCGCTACCTGATCGAGCGGGTTCTGGGAAAAGGGGCGATGGGAGTGGTGTATCTGGCCCGCGATCCGGTGATCGGCCGGCAAGTGGCGCTGAAGACCCTGGCGGTGCCGTCCGAGGTTGAGGAAGCGGAGGAGTTCCGCCAGCGCTTCCTGCGCGAGGCGCAGGCTGCCGGCATCCTCAATCATCCGGGCATCGTCACCGTCCACGATGCCGGTGTTGACGAAGAGAGTGGCCTGTCGTTCATCGCCATGGAGTTCATCGAGGGCAAGAGTTTGAAGGAGGTCATGCGCAGCGGCCGTCCATTCACCTACTCGGAGGTGGCTGCGGTAGGTGGAGCGCTCGCCGGGGCGCTCGCCTACGCCCACTCCAAGGGGGTTGTGCACCGCGACATCAAGCCGGCCAACATCATCATCACCTCGCAGGGGCTGGTAAAGATCACGGACTTCGGGGTGGCGCGGCTGGAGAGTTCCAATCTGACCACCACCGGCCAATTCATCGGGACGCCGAACTACATGTCACCGGAACAGGTAACTGGTGCGGTGGTTGACGGTCGCAGCGACCTCTTCTCCCTAGGTGTCGTGCTCTTCGAGTTGTTGACCGGTGTGCGGCCTTTTGCCGGGGGCTCGCTATCAGAGGTGGCATATCGCATCGTGCACGAGCCGCCGCCCATCCCCAGCCAGCTGCGCAGCGGTTTGCCTGCGGCCTACAACCCTATTGTGCTCAAGCTCCTGGAGAAGGAACCCGAGCGGCGTTACCAGCGCGGTGAGGATGTGGCCAGAGCCCTGGACGCGTTGCGGCGGGTGCTCACGGGCAGTAGCACGGAGGTGACCCGCCATACCGAATCGGCACCGGCCGAGGCGCCGGAGCCCGAGACCTCACAGTCGCTCTCCTCGGCGCCCACCCTCACCCGGGCGACGTCCTTGGAACGGTCCCCCCTGCCGCGGGTGGTCATCCCCCAGGTCCTTCGTCTGGCGGTCAATCCGCGCTGGGTGGCAACGGTGATCGCCGCCATCGTCGTGCCGGTGGCCGGGGTCGTCGCCGCGCTGTCGGCCCGCATCGACCGCGGGCCCTTTCCCGGTCCACCGGCTGGGGAGACGGAGCGCCGGCACCGCGTCGCGGCGGCGCAGCGCGCCGCGGCCGACGCGGTGAGCAGCGGTGATGCGAACGCCGCTCTGCGGCACCTGGAGGTCGTCTGGGATCAGGCGCCGCACTCCGAGCTGGCTCGATCCCTGGCTGCTCGAGCGCGCGAATTGCAGGCCGCCCAGCGCGAGCTTCTTTCCCGCCGCGAGCAGGCGGTGAAGCTCCGGGAGGAAGGACGCGAATCGCTCCGCCAGGGTCGCTGGAGACAGGCGCAGGCTCGCTTCGAGGCGGCTCTGCAACTGGACGACGATCCCCTGTCGCAGGAGTACCTGGCGCTGGCCAGGGATCGGGTGCGCGCCGCAGAACAGCGCGGGAGCTGGACGCGCCCTCTGCCGGCGCCGGTAGAACCGACGCCGACCCCGGTCACCGGCACCGCTCGCCTCGAGGTGTACTTCAACTCGCCGATCTCCGCGGGCGCGATCGAGCTGGAGGTGGACGGCCAGCCGCTGGGGCGCAAGCCGTTCGACTTCTCCCAGAAGGGCTTCCTCGGGTTGGGCCGGAAGAAAGGGGCGGGCGTGTTCCGGGACAGCCTGGCGGTGCGCGCCGGATCGCGTACCGTTGCGGTGCGGCTGCTCGATGAAGATGGCGTGGCGCTGGGCGAGCAGACCCTCCCAGGCTGGTTCGCTGCCGATTCGCGACACGTGCTCAAGATCGAGATGGACGGGGAGGGCGCCGTTCCACGCTTCACTCTTACCTCGCTGGGCGGACGGTAGGTAGAAAGGAGAATGGCGTGTTCGTTCCCGTCGTGATCGCTATCGTGATGCTCACCATGGCGGCAGGCGCGCCCCCGGTGCCGGTCAAACCGCGCGTGCAGCTGGAGACCTCCAAGGGCGTCATCGTCGTGGAGCTGGAGGAGGAGAAGGCTCCCAAGACGGTGGCCAACTTCCTTGCGTACGTTCGCAGCGGGTTCTACGCCGGGACCGTGTTTCACCGCGTGATCCCCGACTTCATGGTCCAGGGCGGCGGCATGAAAACCGATCTCGCTCGCAAGGCCACCGGGGCGTCGATTCCCAACGAGGCCGCCAACGGCCTGAAGAACGTGCGCGGCGCCGTGGCCATGGCGCGTACCGCCGAGGTGGATTCGGCAACGTCGCAGTTCTTCATCAATTTGCGGGACAACCCCCACCTGGATCACCGCGGGACGACGCCGCGGGAGTTCGGCTACTGCGTGTTCGGCCGCGTGGTGAAGGGCATGGAGGTGGTGGATGCGATCGCCGCCATCCCCACCGGCCCCCGCGGTCCGTTTCCGTCAGACGTGCCGTTGGAGACGGTGACCATCCTCACGGCGGTGGTGCTGGCGCCCTGACCCCGGGTCTGGGCTGGCGTTTGTGGGCGGGCGAGGGCCAATGCACGCGCATCTCCAGCGTCGCGCCGGC
>JBBINC010000049.1:0-19623 GCA_037444085.1 Acidobacteriota bacterium
TGTTGTCCTTCCACTCCTTCGCATCCACCACCCCATCCTGATACAGCCCCGCCCGGCCCCGAGTGATGAGCGGGAGGGCTGTGTCCTTGACCGTGTCTGTGTCGGTGTCCGTGCCCCTGTCGGTGTCAGTGGCCGTGTCGGTGTCAGTGACCGCGTCCGTGTCGCCGTCCGTGAGCGCGCCGGCCGCTGCGCGGCGCCGCGGTCAGCGTTTCTTGCCGCCTGGCTCGGCGTACATCCCCTCGATCGCCGCGGCGTACCGCTTCTCCACCACCCGGCGCTTCACCTTGAGGGTGGGAGTGAGTTCCCCGCCGTCTATGGTGAACGGTTCGGAGAGGATCGAGAACTTCTTGACGGCCTCAAAACGGGCCAGCTTTTCGTTGACGGCGTCCACCACACCCTGGTAGAGCCCGTGCACCTCTGCCCGCTCGACCAGCGCCTGCCGCGAAGCCGTGGCAACACCGTTGAGCTTGGCCCAGCGGTCGAGCTCTTCGAAGTTGGGCACCAGCAGGGCGCTCACGAAGGGTCTGCGATCACCGAAGAGCACCGCGAATTCCACGAAAGGAGACGCCTTGAGCTGGTTCTCGATGGGTTGCGGGGCAACGTTCTTGCCGCCGGCGGTGACCAGGATGTCCTTCTTGCGGTCGGTGATCTTGAGCAGGCCGTCAGGTGTGATCTCACCTATGTCGCCGGTGGCGAACCAGCCCTCGCCGTCGATGACGTCGGCGGTCTCCTTGGGCTTGTTCCAGTAGCCCTTCATGATGTGGCGGCCGCGCGAGAGCACCTCGCCGTCCTCGGCGATCCTCACCTCCACGCCGGGAATGATCGGCCCGACCGTGCCCAGCTTGCAGCGATCCAGGGTGTTGACGGCAATCACCGGTGACGTCTCGGTCAGGCCGTAGCCCTCCATGACCTTCACCTCGACGGCGTGGAAGAACTCACCCACGAACACCGGCAGGGGCGCCCCGCCGGAGATCGAGAATCGCAGGCGGCCGCCGAAGGCGTTGCGGATCTTGCTGTACACAAGCTTGTCGTACACCGACCAGGCAAGCCCCCGCGAACCGGTGCGGTACGCCTCCAGGGCGGCGCGAATCGCGGCCTTGAAGATTGCCTGGCGCAGCCGGGGCGCCTTGCCCACCTCGTCGTGGATGCGGTCGTGGACCTTCTCGTAGACTCGCGGCACGGCGGTGAAGAGGTGGGGGCGGACGCGCTGGAAAGCCTCGGCGATCTCCAGCACCCCGCAGTACGCGATGGTCACGCCCCGGTAGAAGTAGATGTAGTCGACCAGCCGTTCCAGGACGTGGGACAGCGGCAGGAACGACAGGCCCACCTCACCACCGGCCGCCGGCCACGGCATCTGGCCCGAGGACGACACGGCGTTGAAGACGAAGTTGTCGTGGGTGAGCATCGCCCCCTTGGGCTCGCCGGTGGTACCCGAGGTGTAGATGAGTGTCGCAAGATCCTCCGGCGACACCTTCGGCCGGCACGCCGCAAGCCACGCGTCCGCCGTCTCCTGGGAGAGATCGGCGACCACCTCCGAGAACTCCTTCACCCCGGAAGGGGGTTCACCATCGATCAGCACCACGTGCTCCAGCTCGGGGCATCGGGCGCGGATCTCTTGCGCCTTGGCCAACTGGTCGGGCCCGTCCACGATCAGCACCTTCGAGCCGGAGTCGCGCAGCAGCTGCTCCACCTGGTTGGCCAGCAGGGTCGTGTAGATGGGCACGTTGGCCGCACCCAGGTGATGAACGGCCACGTCGATGAGGTGCCACTCCGGCCGGTTGGCGACCAACATGGCCACCCGATCTCCGCGCCCAACTCCCAGCGCCGCCAGGCCCTGCCCCAAACCCGCGGCCCGGCGTGCCACTTCATCCGCGGCGAGCGGCACGGACGCGCCGCCGCGCGCGTCCACCAGCGCCGGCTTGATGGGGAAACTGCGCCAGATGGAGAAGAGGTCCAGAGTGGTCTTCGGTTCAGCCATGTCGTGCCCCCCCCTCGGTCGGCGGCTCCAGACCTGCCAGCAGGATCTTGAGAAGCGGCTCCACCTGTCCGCGCAGGTCCACTGGACGCCGAGCCAGCACCCAGGCTGTCACCTGCTCGTCCAGCGCCCCGAAAATGGCGCGCGCGGCCAGCTCGGGCGGCACGTCGCGGCGGAAAACGCCACGGGCTCGTCCCTCGTTGACCACTTCCTGCAACAGGTTAAGGTATTCGGCGACCTTTCCCCGCGCCACCTGGCGCAGGAACCGGCGAGTGTGCCGCAACTCGATCTGAAAGATGTGCGCCAGCGCCCGGTCGTTCTGCATGGACACGAGGTGGCGCTCGATGATGCGTCGGAGCTTGTCGCGGGGATCGTCGAGCGACTCGCAATCGCGTCTCGCACGCACCAGAAAACCCTCGGCGTACTCCTCGAGCACGGAAACCAGCAGGTCCTCCTTGCCCTTGAAATACAGGTACAGCGTGCCGTCCGCGACCCCCGCCCGCTCCGCCACCTCGCGCATGCGCGCCGCGAAATACCCCCGCTCGGCGAACACCTCCACCGCCGCACGGATGATCTCGCTGCGCCTGCGAACCTTCGACTCTCCGTTCTGCCCGCGCATCGTCCCCCACTGTGACTGATGCCTCATTCAGTTTCTCCGCTGCTTGGCTGGTTGTCAAGCCGAACTGCGGCGACGGAGACCGAGATGGGCTGCCTGCAGCCGCCGCCTGCACCCTGAGCTGCGTTGCAACTCCCGGCCCCACGCGGTGTTGCTATGATGCTGAGGGTATGACCGAGGCGACGCCTGGCCCGACCACCGCCGAGACCCCAGAACCGGCGGATGAGGTTGTCGAGGACGTCGTCAATCAGATCGCCCACGACATCCGCAACTTCGCCTTTGCCATAGGTTTGCAGGCGGAGCTGGGGGCGCGGCGGGCGTTCGACCCGGCGGCCTCCAAGTCGCACTCCGTAGCGGTGCTGCGCCAGGTGGACATGCTGAAGGGCTACCTTGAGCGCTTGCTCATGTTTGGACGCCCTTTCAGGCCCCAGCCAGGCCCGCTCGATCCCGTGGATCTGCTGCGGGAGACCGCGCAGCTGGTTGGCGCCAGTGTGGTGCCGGAGGGGCCGACGCCGGCCATCCAGGTGGTGGTGCAGGGCAGTATCGGGCGGGTTGTGTGGGACCGCCGCGGGATCCACGCCGCGCTGGCGGCCCTCCTCGACAACGCCCTGCGCAGCGCTCCCTCCCCCCCTCCCGTGCGGGCGATCGTCGAGGAGGCCGGTGAGCACGTGCGGATCACCGTTCGCGACGAAGGCTCCGGCATGGATGCGGCGACGTTGGCCGCCCTGCGCCACCCCATGGTCGTCCGCCGCCCGGGCGGAGCGGGGCTCGGCCTGGCGGTCGCCCGCAAGGTGGTCCGGGCGCACGGCGGAACACTGACCATCGCCAGCGGAGCAGGCGGAACGTCGGTCTGTCTGGAGATCCCTCGCGAGGCGAGGGGGGAGGGGTGACGGGCGCTGCCCCGCCCCGTCCCCGGGAGCGGCGCCAACAACGTCCCCTGCCCAGTGATGCCAGCGCCTGCGCCGCCGTGGCCAGCTCCCAGCTTCCCCACCGCTACGTCGCGCCCCCCAGACTGGCCGGGCTACGACTCGATCAGGCCCTGGCCGCGCTGGCCGGCGTCTCGCGGCGCCACGCCCGCGCCCTCATCGATTCCGGACGCCTCTGCGTCGACGGCAGAACAACCCGCACCCTCTCGCGCCGGCTGGCCACCGGCAGCGTCCTCGATCTCTCCCCCCCCCACGACGGCATCGTCCCGCCCCATGCACTCCCGCAGGTCGAAATCGTGTTCGAGGACCGCTGGCTCGTCGCGCTGGTCAAGCCCGCCGGGATGGCGGCCGCCGTTCCCCGCGCGCGGGCGCCCGAGGAGCTCACCGCCGGGGAGGCGCTGGCGATGGTGCTGTCGGGCCGCGCCGGACAGCGCGTCGAGGTCATTCTCGCCCACCGCCTCGACCGCGGCACCAGTGGCCTCATGCTGTTCGCCTTGCACGCACGTTCCTCCCAGGGGCTGGGGCGCGCCTTCCAGCAGGGAGCGGTGAACAAGAGGTACCTGGCGGTGGTGGCTGGGAACCTTGGCCCCGGCGAGATCGTCCTCGATCAGCCCATCGGTCGCGATCCACTCACCCCTGGTCGCTTCGCTTCATCCTCGCGGCCGTCCCGCGCGAACGATTGTCCGCGTACTGGCTCGCCAGGCATCGGTGAGCCTCGTGGAGGCCCAGCCGCTCACCGGCCGCTCGCACCAGATCCGTGTTCACCTCGCCAGCGCCGGCTGGCCCATTCTCGGCGACACGCTTTACGGCGGTGCGACCGCCCCTCGGCTCATGCTGCACGCCAGGCGGCTCGACCTCCGCCACCCGATCACCGGCGTCCCGCTCTCCCTCACCGCGGCCGCGCCAGCGGACTTCGCGGCTCACCTGCAGCGGTGCGGACTCGACCTGCCTGGAAGCGAGTGAAGAGCTGGCGCGTCTGGCGTACGCGTCGCAACTCGCGCCGGGTCGCGGCGTCGCTCGCCCGCCGTCACAGTCGCGCCTCTTCCTTGAGCTCGCGAGTCATCAAGGAGTGAACGGCTTCTCGCGGCGTCACCTGCCCTTCGAGGATTCTCTCCACCATGAAGGTGATGGGCATGTCGACGCGGTGGCCGCGGGCGAGCTCCGCTGCGGCGCGGGTGGTGGGCACCCCTTCCGCCACCTCGCGCCCGGCCAGCACCGCCGCCAGCGATTCGCCGCGCCCCAGCCGCTCGCCGGCGGTGCGGTTACGTGACAGGGCGCCGGTGCAGGTCAGCACCAGGTCGCCCATGCCGGCCAGGCCGCGGAAGGTCTCCTCCCGCCCGCCCAGCCTCACCCCCAGCCTGGTGATCTCGTGGATGCCGCGTGTGAGCAAGGCGGCCAGCGTGTTGTGTCCCAGGCCCAGGCCCTGCGCCAGGCCCGCGGCGATGGCGATGACGTTCTTCAAGGCGCCGGCGAGCTCGACGCCGATCACGTCGCTGGAGGTGTAGAAGCGAAATGTCGGCGCCGACATGCGCACCTGCAAGCGCTTGAGGACTCCCGCATCGCAGCCGGCAAGCACCGCCGCGGTGGGCAGGTTATCCGCCACCTCGCGCGCGAACGACGGGCCCGACAACGCCACGAACTGCTCGGGCGGCAGCTTGAGCTCGCTCTGGACGATCTCATCCATGCGCTTGAGAGACGCCACCTCGATACCCTTCGAGGCGGAGACGAGCGGCGCCCCTGCCGGATAGCGATCCCGCAGGGAGCGCAGCACAGCACGCGCGAACTGTACCGGCACGGTGAGGATGACCGCCTCGGCGCCGTGGCAGGCGCGCGGCAGGTCCCCATCCCCCCGTACAGCGGCGGGAAACGTGCTGCCAGGGAGGAAGAGGGGATTGCGACGCGTCTCGTTGATCCCCTGAACCACCTCGGGCTCCAGAGCCCAGACGGTGACGTCGCAGCCACACCGACCCAGATGGATGGCCAGTGCCGACCCCCACGAGCCGGCGCCCAGTACGGTGACCTTCACTGTTTTCCCCCTCCCAGGCGCGGTTCCTCGCGCCGAATCAGGCGGCGGATGTTGCCGTGATGGCGGGCGATGATCACCAGGCCGGTGATGACCGCGGCGGTCAACTCGCCCGGCGTAGGTTCAGCGACCGCCTGCAGGGCGACGGGAAACGCGGCCGCGGCGCACACGCTGGCCAGAGACACGTAGCGCGACACAGCCAGCACGACGGCCCACACCACCGCCACGACGCCGCAGGCGGCCGGAGCGAGCACCGCGAAGGCCCCCACCGCCGTCGCCACTCCCTTGCCCCCCACAAACCCCAGCCACACCGGGAAGCAGTGACCCAGCACCGCCGCCAGCCCCGCCGCGGCCGCCCACCCGGGGCTGCCAGTCGCCAGGCCCATGAGGACCACCGCCACGACCCCCTTCCCCACGTCGAGCAGCGCCACGGCCAGGGCGACTTTCCACCCAGCCGCGCGCAAAGTGTTGGTGGCCCCGACGTTGCCGGAACCAATGGCGCGTACGTCCCCGCGTCCGGCGAGGCGCACGGCGATGTAGGCAAAGGGAATGGACCCAAGGAGGTACGCGACGAGGAGGGCAAGCTCACGCGCCATCGTCACCTCCCCGGCCCTCCCGCCGACCCAGCTCGAACCGCCGGACCGGCGTATAGCGGGCACCGCCAGCAGCGAGCTCACTGGAGAACAGCACGACCTCGTGGGCCTCGAACGGCGGCAGCCGCCACCCCCCCACCGTGCGCAAGAACTTCTCCACCGCCTCCTCCGGCCACGGCCGCTCCAACCGGGCCAGGGTCAGGTGCAGCGTGAACCCTCTCGCCTCCTCCCCCACGCCGTGGCCGCGGGTGCACCGTTGCAGGCATTCGGCCCACTGTGCGAGCCCCTCCGCCCGGCCTCCCAACCACGCCACCCGGGGACGCCGGGAGGACGGGAAGAACCCGCCCCCGTCCAGCGCCACCGCCACCGCACGAAGGTCGCCCAGCGCCTGGGCCACCTCGCGGCCCAGGGGTTCGACCAACTCCTGCGGCTGCTCGCCCAGGAACTGCAGGGTGATGTGCAGGCCCTCGGGTCGTACCCAGCGGGCCGCTGGCAACATCCGGCGAAGTTCGCCCAGGCCGGCGGCGATGCCGCGGCGAACCTCCTCGGGGAGTTCGACGGCGAAGAAGAGCCGCATCACTCCTCGACCACCGCCCGGCGAACCACGTCCAGCGCCAGATTGGCGGCCCACTCGCGTACCGCCGTGCGATCGCCCGGAAAGGTGAACGCCGCGTGCCGCCCGCACCGCGGCGTCACGGCGGCAATGTGCACCGTGCCCACCGGTTTCGACTCAGTTCCTCCCCCGGGGCCGGCAATGCCGGTGACGGCCACGGCGCACTCCGCTCCCAACCCCAGAGCGCCATGCGCCATGGCCTCGGCCGCTGCCCGGCTCACCGCCCCGTGCTCGGCCAGAACCGAAGCGCGCACCGCGAGGAGATGCTCCTTCAGGGCGTTGGAGTACGCCACCACGCCCCCGGCGAAGATATCGCTGGCGCCCGGCTCGGAGGTGAGGCGCGCACCCACCAGCCCACCGGTGCATGACTCCGCCACCGCCAGTCGCCAGCGCCGCTGCCGCAGTTCAGCTGCCACCGCACCCGCCAGCGTGATCTCGTCGAAGCCGTACAGGTCCGTCCCGGCCACTGCGGTGAACGCCTCCCACATCTCCTCCAGCCGCTGCATCGCGTCCTCACCCGCGGCCTCCAGTACCAGATCCACCAGCCCGCGGCCGGCCAGGATGGTGACGTGCTCGCGGCCAAAACGATCGTACAGAGGCGCCACCCGCGCCTCCACCATGGACTCGTACACGCCCGCCAGCCGCAACACGCGCACTGCCCCCCCCTGGACCGGCCAGCGCGGCGCGAGATGCCGCGAGAAGATGGTCTCGAACTCGACGGGCACCCCGGGGAGCAGCACCACGGTGCACGAGCCGGAGCGGAGCAACTGACCCGGCGCGGTGCCACGGGGGTTGGGCAGGATCTCGGCACCCTCGATCACGTCGGCCATCTTGAGGGCGAAGGGCGGCACTTCTCGACCCAACGCCCGATACCGGGCCGCCAGCGCCCCCTCGAGCGGCGGGTAGCGATGCACGCCTGCCCCCAGCGCCGCCGCCACGCCCTCGCGGGTCACGTCGTCGGCAGTGGGACCCAGGCCGCCGGAGACGATGACCAGACCGGTGCGCCCCGCGAGGTCGCGCACGGCAACGGCGATGGCCGCTGCGTCATCCTCGACGCAGCGCTTCTCCACCAGACGGAAACCCCGCCCGCGCAACAGCCGCGCGGCCAGGAGAGAGTTCGTATCGGTGCGCTGGGTGCGCAGCAGTTCGGACCCGACGGCGATGAACGCGGCAGGCGTCGTCACCTCGCGATTCTAGCGAAACTCCTGCACGACGTGGGCCGCTTGCACGGCGGCGCCGTCCGCGCTGAAATGGCACCATGCATCGAGACCAACTGATTGCCTACCTGGACGATCACCTGGACGCCGACGCGGTCAGCGACGCCGCGGTGAACGGCCTGCAGATCGAGGGCCGCACCGAAGTCCGCCGAATTGCCACCGCGGTGTCCGCCTCCGCCGCCCTGTTTCGCGCCGCCTCCGCCTGGGGCGCCGACGCGGTTCTCGTCCATCACGGCTTTCTGTGGCGGGGGGCCGACCCGCTGCCGATCACCGGCGCGGCCCGCGAGCGCTTGCGCCTGCTCCTGCAGGGAGAGGTGAATCTCATCGCCTACCATCTGCCCCTGGACCGCCACCGCGAGCACGGCAACAACGCCGTTTTCGCCCGCGCGCTGGGACTGGATCACCTGGAACCGTTCGGCGCTTACCACGGTGCCAACATCGGCTTCGCCGGCGTCTTCCCGCAGCCGCTGCAGAGGGAGGAACTGGTCCGTCGCGTGTGCCAGGCGACCGGGCAGGAGCCGCTGGTGTTCCCTGGCGACGCAGCGACCGTCATCGCCTCGGTGGGCATAGTCTCGGGGGGAGCACCGGAGATCTTCGATGAGGCGATCGCTGCCGGGCTGGATGCGTTCATCACCGGCGAGGCGCGCGAGTGGGTGCTGCACCGCGCCGCCGAGGAAGGGGTCACCTTCATCGCCGCCGGGCACTATGCCACGGAACGGTTCGGCGTGCGGGCACTGGGGGACCACCTGGCGGCACGTTTCGACCTGGAGGTCCGGTTCTTCGACTTCCCCAACCCGGTCTAGCAGCGTGCTGTCTCCTTGTCGCGTTGGTCGCCGCAGGGCAGGCGGGGGCGAGCACAACCCCGGACCGCCTCCGCCTCCCTGACGGTCCGTGTCCGCGCCCGTGTCGGTGACCGTGACCGGGGCCCGTGTCCGTGCCTCGGATCACCGCTCCCGCGCCGAAGGGTCTTCGGCGGGACTGCAAGAGGGGTGGTGATCCGCGCAGCGGTGCGCTACCCTGCCCGCGCAGTCTTTCGCGCGGCCACCCCGCGCAGAGAGGAAGGCCATGGAGATCCGTGATCTGTCGGTGGTCCGCCCCCCCATCGAGCCTCTCGACCCATCCCGGCTACCATTCGGCAAGACCTTTTCCCCCAACATGTTTCTCATGGAGTGGCAGGCGAAGCGGGGATGGCACGACCCCCGCATCGTGCCGTTCGGCCCGCTATCACTGTCGCCGGCCACCGCCGTGCTGCACTACGGCCAGGAGATCTTCGAGGGCCTGAAGGCGTTCCGCCACGCCGACGGTAGCGTGCACGTGTTCCGTCCGGACCGCAACGCCTCGCGCTTCAACCGGTCCGCCCAACGCATGTCCATGCCCGAGTTGCCCGTCGAGTTGCACCTGCAGGCGATCCGCGCGCTGGTGGGCCGCGACCAGGAGTGGACCCCTCCCCGCCCTGGCGCGTTGTACATCCGCCCGGCGATGATCGCCACCGAGGAGGCGCTCGGCGTCAAGTCCTCGTCCAGCTTCCTGTTCTTCATCGTCACCGGACCCACCGGCCCATACTTCAACACGGACGGGGGCGTGCGCATCCTCGTCGCGAGGGACTGGGTGCGGGCCGCACCAGGGGGCACCGGCTTCGCCAAGACCGGCGGCAACTACGCCGCGTCCCTGCTCGCCGGCGAAGAGGCCAAGCGCCGCGGGTGTCACCAGGTGATGTGGCTCGACGCGGTGGAGCGCCGGCACGTGGAAGAAGTCGGCGCCATGAACCTGATGTTCGTGTGCGACGGCGTCGTCACCACGCCTCCGACCTCCGGCACCATCCTGGAGGGCGTGACTCGCGAGAGCATCCGCGTGGTCTGCCGCGAGCTGAGGATGCCGTTTGTGGAGCGCGACATCCACGTCGAAGAAGTCTTCAACGGCCTCAAGACCGGCGACTGCAGCGAGATCTTCGGCTGCGGCACCGCGGCCGTGGTTTCGCCGGTGGGGGAGCTGGTGGACGTCGTCGACGGCACCGAGACGGTCTACCGGGTCGGAGACGGCGGCGAAGGACCTGTCGCCCGCAAGCTGCGCGAGACGCTCACTGGCATCCAGTTCGGCGAACTGCCCGACACCCACGGCTGGCTGCTGGCGGTCTAGCGGCTGCGGCCGCCCGAGCGGCGGCCACCGCGCTGATCAGGCCCGCGCCGGGTTGCGAGGTTCTCGGCCAACCCCACGAACTGGCGGGTCAGCTTGTGGTTCGGCTGTAGGTGCACGAGCGGGCGTGACTCCTGGTGGGATTCGCGCCCCTTCACCGAGTAGGCCAGGTAGGGCTCCAGAACCGGCAGCCTCTCGCCGCGCAACTCCTCGACCAGTCGCCTGGGGAGGCTGGCCCGGCTCTGGAACTGGTTGACGACGATCCCTTCCACCTGAAGGTCCGGGTTGTGGTCGGCCTTCACCTCGCGCACCACCTCCAGCAGCGCGTACAGGGCGCGGCGGGAGAAATCGTCGCAGTCGAAGGGGATGAGACACCGCTGGGCGGCGATGAGCGCCGGCATGGTGAAGAAATTGCGCGCCGGGGGCGTATCGATCCACACCTCGTCGAAACCTCAGCGAGGGTGGCGAGAGCCTCGCGCAGCTTGTAAATCTTGTCGTGCGACTCCAGTTTCGGCTGCAGCTTCTCGAGCTGGCGGGAGGCCGGCAGCAGCGAGGGAGAAGGAAACGGGGTGGGGTGCACGAACGCTGCTGGATCTTCGCGAAACAGCCTGAAACCCAGCGTCTGCTCGAACAACGCCGCCGCGCCGGCAGGCGCTTCGGTGCCACTGGCTCCCAGCAGGTACGCGGTGCTGTTCGCCTGGGGATCGAGATCGACCACCAGAACGCGGCGCCCGGCGCGTGCCGCCACCGCCGCCAAGTTACAGACGATCGTCGACTTCCCCACGCCACCCTTCTGCTTGAAGACCACCCGTCGCATGCCCCCTGCGGCATTCCGCCCGCTCATCCAGCCAGAGCGTTCTCCAGTTCCTGGGCCAGCGAGGCCACATCGAAGGGCTTCTGCAGGAATCGCACCGCACCCTCGCCCACCCCCCGCTGAAGCGCTTCGTCCTGGGTATACCCGGACATGATGATGACCTTGAGCGCCGGCCACCGCCGCGCCAGGCGCTCGGCCAACTCAACCCCATGCACCCCAGGCAACAACAGGTCCGACAGCAGCACATCGAACCTCTTCTCGACCGCCAAGGCGAAGGCCGCCTCGGCGCTGGCCACCGCTTCCACCTCGTAGCCGAGCAGGGTGAGCGCTTCGCGCAGACCTTCTCGAACTCCCTCCTCATCCTCCACCAGCAGGATGCGAACGCCCGAGCGCCCGGAAGGCGGGGCCGGAGGCTCCTGCCGGCGCTCGGCCTCGGTACCGGGCAGCTCATCCGCCATGGGCAGGGTGATGCGAAACGTGCTTCCGCGACCCGGCTCGCTGTCCACCGTCACGGTGCCGCCATGGCGCACGGTGATGCCGTGCACCACCGACAGCCCCAGTCCACTGCCCTCGCCCGCCGGCTTGGTGGAAAAGAACGGCTCGAGAATTCGCCCCTGCAGCTCGCGGGGAATCCCGACACCGGAATCGCTCACCTCGAGCCACGCGCCGCCCGCCTGGGCACCAGTGCGCACCACCAGGCGCCCGCCCGACGGCATCGCCTCACGCGCATTCACCGCCAGGTTCACCAGCACTTGTTCGAGCTGCCCGCGGTCCACCCGTACCGGCAGCACCTCGCTGGCGAGCGCCAGCTCGAACGCCACGTTTTCCGGAAGGAGGCGCTGCAGCATCGTGCTGGTTCCCCTCACCACGTCGTTGAGGTCGAAAAGCTCGATCCGCGTCACTTCCCGCCGGGCAAAGAGCAGCAGCTGCCGCGCCAGAACAGCGCCACGTCGCACGTACGAGTCGATCTCCTCGAGCCCCGCCGCCAGGCCGGGAACGTCGCGGTGGCGCAGGCGCAACGCCTCGGTGGAGGAGAGGAGCGCCTGCAGGATGTTGTTGAAATCGTGCGCCACCCCGCCGGCCAGCTGCCCGATGGCCTCCAGCTTCTGGGCCTGGCGCAGGCGCTGCTCGACGGCCTGCCGCTCGCTCACGTCCCGGACCATCACCTGTATCGCCGGCCGCCCCGCCCAGATCACGGGATTGGCCGTCACCTCGACTTCCAGGGTGCTGCCGTCGGCGCGCAGGAACACCTCCAGGGCAGGGGGAGCCGGCTCGCCCCACTTCAGGGCGCGCTCCACTCGCCTCGCCACCAGGGGGCGATACTCCGGATGAACAAACGACATCACCGGTTTGCCGATCATCTCGTCGGGTGACGCGAACCCCATCACCTGGGCGGCCCGCTGGTTGGCGAACACCAGCACGCCCCCCTGGTGGATGACGATGCCGTCGGGCGATAGCTCCACCAGCGAGCGATAGCGGTGCTCGCTGGCCTGCAGAGCCTGCTGGGCACGCTTCTGCTCGGTAATGTCCTCGTACGTGCCGAGCACGCCGATAACGCGCCCCGCGCTGGTGCGCAGCGGCACCTTGGAGGTGCGCAGCACCAGGTGCGAGCCGTCGGGCGCGGTTTGCGGCTCCTCGTAGCTGAGCTTGGCCTTGCCGGAAGCCATGACCTCGGCGTCGTCCCTCCGGTACAGCTCCGCCTGCTCCCGCCACCCCATCTCGAAGTCCGCCTTGCCCACGACCTCTTCCCAGGACGGGTAGCCGGCATCGCGAGCGAACACGAGGTTGCACCCCAAATAGCGCGATTCTCGATCCTTCCAGAACACCCGTACGGGGATGGTGTCCAACACGAGGCGCAACATGCGGCGTGACTCCTCCCGCTCGTGTTCGGCGCGGCGCCGGGAGGTAACATCAAAGAAGGTAGTCACTAGCGCCGGACCGCCCTGCAACATGGCAAGTCCGGAGCTGCCGTGGATCCACCGTTCCTCGCCGTCCTTGGTGACGATCTTGAACTCGTACTCGGAAGCCTCGATCCTTCCCTCCTGGCGGGCGAAGACGCGGGCGATGGCAACGGTCCGGTGGTCGGGGTGGATGCCGGCAACGAAGCTCGCCCCCGTCATCTCGTCGCGACGGTAGCCGGTGATCCGGGAGGCGCCCGGGTTGGCGTAAACGATGCTGTCCCCGACGATGATCAGCACGCCGACGGGGGCGGTTTCCACCAGCACCCGAAAGCGCTCTTCACTCTCCCGCAGTGCCTCCTCGGTCCTGGCGCGCTCGATGGCCATCGCCACCTGCGAGCACACGAACTCCAGCAACTCTCGCGCCGCTTCGTCGAAGCGCACGCCCTCGCGGTAGCTCTGCACCACCAACACGCCGATGGGGCGTTCGCGCACCTTCAGCGGCACGCCCAGCCAGTCCACCGAGGGCGTTCCCACCAGTTCTACTTCGCCCGCCGCCACCAGCTCTGCGAAGACCTCCGGCGAGGCCAGCAAGGAGTGTCCCCTGCGCAGCACGTACTCGGTGAGCCCACGGCCCAGGGGGCGCGGCGGCGGTGCCTCGTCCACCTCGTCGACGAAGTACGGAAACGACAGCAGCCCGCGATCCTCGTCGTACAGCGCGATGTAGAAATTGTCCGCGGGCAGCAGCCCGCCAATCGCGCGGTGAATCTGGGGCAGCAACTCGCCCAGGCTGGTGGCCGCATTGGCCGCCTGGGAGATGGCAAACACCGCCTCGCGCATCGCCTCGTGGCGCTTGGATGCGGTGATGTCCCGGGACACCCCGAGCACGCCGGTCACCGACCCGGTCGCCTGGTCGCGCATCGGGACCAGCGACGTGGACAGCCACAGGGTTCGGCGTGGAAAGCCAACAAGCGTCTCGCCGACCTCCGACTCTCCCCGAGCCAGCACCCGCTGAAGCGTCTCGCGCTGGCGCCCGGCGACCTCCGGCGGGAACAGCTCCCCCAATGACTTGCCGGTGAGGGTGGGCGCCGGCGCGCCCAGTTCCGCCGCAGCCGCGCCGTTGAGGTAGGTCAGGCGCAGCTCGCGATCGAAGATGAAGATGAAGTCGGTGGCCGACTCCGCCAGCAGCCGGTAGCGCTCCTCGCTGGCCAGCACCGTCGCCGCCGCCCGGGACGACGCAGTGTGAGCCGCACGCTCCACCCGCAGGGAAAAGCGCCAAACGAGCAGGAACAGGGCCACCCCGGTGACCAGCACGAAGAGGGTGCCCTTGAGTACCGAGATCCGCATCAGCGATGACTGGAAGGCTCCCGTCTCGCCAAACAGCAGGGCGTCAGAAAGCCAGATGTACGCGGCCGCCACCAGCACGTATACGCCCGCCGCGAGCGACGCCGTGCGCACCACGCGGGGCCTTGCAGCCTTCATGACGTTACCATGGTAGTCGCTTCGGTCTCGATGTGGAAGCGTTGGCCATGCGCAACGGCGTGGCGCGGGGACGACTGGCGCCTCTTTGAAGGCCTCTGCGAGTGCCGTACGATGTCCCCATGACGCACCTGCGTGCCGCCGCGTGGTGGATGCTGCCCGTCATGGCAATTCTGCTCACCGCCTGTGCGGTCACCCGCCAGGGCACGCTTGAGGAGCTCTCCGGCGCGGTGGCGCTGTCGGTCGCCGTGACGGTGGAAGCGGACAGTGCCTGGCTGCGCGCGGTGGATCCGCGCTCCGGGGAGGTGCTGCAGGGACGCCTGACGCTCGACCCGAGCGGACGCCATAACCGCCCAGGTTTCCACCCCGAACCTCCTCTTCCCTCCGGCTCGGCGGGCCTGGGCGCGGCCGGCGCTGGCGTCCCTCTACGCGGCGGCACCGTCATGAACCTCACCGGCCTGATCCAGGGCGACCACGGGACGATGTGGCGCTGTACGGTCCAGGTCGAACAGCGCCTCCGCCTGCGCGGGGCGGGCTTGTGCCACGACACCCGGGAGGGAGGGGGAAGCAGCTTCCGCCTGCATTTCTAAGCCGCACTTGATACGGCCCGGGCTTTCGACCCGGCCCATGCGAGACGTCAGTCCCAATCGTGAAACGACCAAAACGTCCATTGACCGTCATCCCTCGTCTGCTGCCCAAGATGCTTTTTCAGAATAACTTGGAGGCTCGAGTGCGGCGGAGTCGAAGATTCGGCGACATCTTAGAGTAGTTGAGACACCGCCTCGCTTCTCCCTGGCGGGAGCGCCGGACACCGGCGCTGCACGACGAGAGGAGACGCGACATGCGCCCAATCACCACCGTCACACGTATCGCGCTCTTGACCGCCGGGGTCGGCGCCGCTGGAATCTGCGGCAAGGATCAAGGACAAAGAGAAGGACATCGTCCAGGTCGCCGTCGGGGCTGGCACCTTCACCATCCTCGCCGCCGCTCTGCAGGCCGCCGGTCTGGTGGAGGCGCTGCAGGGGGAGGGGCCTTCCACGGTCTTCGCGCCCACCGGCGGGGTGTTCGCCAAGCTGCCCGCCGGCACCGTCGAGGCGCTCCTCAAGGACATCCCCAAGCGCAAGGAGATCAGGCTGTACCACGTTGTTCCAGGTAAGGTCACCGCCAAGCAGGTCGCCTCGCTGAGCAAGGCAACCACGTTGCAGGGTAGTGACGTGACCATTTCCGTCACCGGTAATGGCGCCAGCGTCAACAACGCGCGGGTCATCAGCACCGACGTCATGGCCTCCGACGGCGTCATCAAGGTTATCGACACGGTCCGCCGACCGCCCGCCACGTGGCAGGGATCACGTGCAAACCCGGCCCGGCGGAGGACATCCTCCGCCGGGCTTGACTTCCCGGGAGTAAGCCCATGAACCTGGCCATCATCGGCAGCGGCATCTCCGGCTTGGCCACCGCCTGGGTCCTTCCCCGCCGCCACGCCGTCACGCTTGTCGAGTCGGAGCAGCGCTTGGGCGGCCACACCTGCACCGTGTCCGCCCGCGAGGGCGAGCGCACCCACCCCCTGGACATCGGCTTCATGGTGTTCAACAACCTCACCTACCCCAACCTCACCCGCCTGTTCGCCCACCTCTCCATCCCCACGCGCGGCGGCGCGGGGTCTTACCAACGTGCGCGTCGAAGCCGCGGACGGCAATCGCTTCGCACCCGAACCCGGCGCCTTCGACCGCATCGTCTCGGTGGAGATGTGCGAACATGTGCGCAACTCCTCGGTCCTGATGCGGCGCATCGCTGCTGGCCTGCGACAGGACGGCGAGCCGTTCGTGCACGTCTTCAGCCAGGGCACCCTCACCTACCCGTGCGAGACCTCCGGCGCCTCCGACTGGATGGCCCGGCACTTCTTCTCCGGCGGCCTCATGCCGTCCCTCGACCCGCTCGCCACTTCCAGGACGACCTGGCGCTCGCCGAGCGCTGGAAGATCGACGGCCGCCATTGCGCCCGCACCCTCGCGGTGTGGCTGGCGCGCCTGGACGCGAACCGCCCCGCCGTCCGCCTTGCCCTGAGCGAAGCGTACGGGCTACCGGGGTGGCGCGCTGGGTGCGGCGCTGGCGCATGTTCTTCATGGCCTGCGCCGAGTGTTCTGGCTATGCCGGCGGTGACGAGTGGCACGTCGGCCACTATCGCTTCGTCCGCCGCCAGGCCTCGGGCGCCCGACGGACGAAGCAGGAAGACCGCCCGTGCGCGGCTGGTGCTCGCTCAGGAACGCGGGCACGGGCACCGTCACGGGCGCGGGCACGGGCACCGTCACGGCGAGGGGCGAGGAGGCTGCCGTCAGTACACCCAGCGCGGCTCCAGGTTGATCATCACCTTGGCCACCTGCGGAAAGCGCGACTTCAGGTCGCGCACCAGCGCCTCCTTCAGTCGCATGCTCTCCTCCGGCGCGGCCTTGAGGTCGAAGATGACGTAGCACGGCGCCTCGCGGCCGACGATGCGGAGGTCATGAAAAGCGGCCGCAGCCTCGCCAGCGCCCAGCCGCTCGGCGAGAAACCCCTCGACCTCCCCGTAGAGCGGGTGCGCCCGGTTCACCGGGTCGACGTGCACCACCGCCCAGCCGCCAAACCGCGCCATCACCGCCTCCTCGACGCGCTCGGCGAGTTCGTGGCAGGCCATGGCATCGTGCTCTGCCGCCACCTCGATATGCAGCGAGGTGATCACCAGCCCACCGTAGCGATGCACGATGACGTCGTGCACCGCGTCCACGCCCGATACCGCCAGGGCGACCTTGCGGATTCCCTGCACGAGCTGGGGAGGCGGCGCCGCGCCGATCAACGGATCGGCCGACTCCTTGATGAGCGCAACCCCGGTCCAGCCCAGCGCCGCGGCGACCACCAGACCCGCTGCGCCGTCGAGCCAGGACACGCCGAAACGGGCGCCGATCAACGCGACGATCACTGCCGCCGTGGCGAGCACATCGGAGCGGTGGTGCCATGCATCCGCTCGCAGAGCGGCGGAGTCGATCGTCCGGCCCAGCCGCAGCGCGAAGCGCGCCAGCCACTCCTTGGCGATGAGAGTAGCGGCGAGCACCCCGAGCAGCACCCACGACGCAGTGACCGGCTGTGGGGCGAGGAGACGGCGCACCGAGGCGATGGCAAACTCCAACGCCGCCACCAACAGCAGCACGGCGATGACCAGCGCGGCGATGCTTTCGATGCGGCCGTGGCCGAAGGGGTGCTCGCGGTCGGAGGGGCGGGCAGCGGCGGAGAACCCCCAGATCACCACCGCCGAGGTCACCATGTCGGAGAAGGAGTGGACCGCGTCGGCGACCAGCGAGATCGACCCGATGGCCAGGCCCGCGGCAAGCTTCACCGCGCCCACCACGACGTTGACCACGATACTGACCCACCCCTCGAGCACTCCGACCGCTCGCCGCTCGCGCGCCTTTGACAACCCATCAAACGATCTTGCGAAACCGGAAGCGGTTCCTTGATGCTGCGGCATGAAGTGAGGCTAGCACAGCCGCCGCCTTGCCGCGGGTCGGCCGAATTGTCTATCATGCCATCATGTCTGCTTCGGCAAAGCAGGCGAGGCGTGGCGAACGGACAGGCTGCCGTCGCCCAAGCCCGTGACGCCGGGTGGCGTCGGGGCCGGCGCGACACGGCGCCGGAGTAAAGGGGGCAGGCGATGCGCATTCCATCGTTGATCCTGAAACAGCTCTATACCTTCGGGAGCCTGGACAACATCCCCGGCGGGGTGAAGTTCGCCCTCAAGAACCGGCTCTCGGACGCCAGTCTCACCCGCCTTCTCAAGGTCCGCATCGACGACGAGGAGATCGGACCCGAGCGGCTTACCCTGGACCTGGGCGAGGGCCAGCGCCTGCCGGGCCTGGTGGTCACGCCAGACAACGCCATCCCGTTCCCGCTGCGCAAGACCGTACACATCGAGGCGCAAAACGGGCGGCTCAAGTCCGGCCCCCATGAGATCACCATTTCCTTCGAGGCGACGCCCTTCGGCAAGCTGTCGTTCACCGTCAAGGACTCCATCGAAGAGCGCAAGCCGAAGCGGCTGACAATCCCCTACGACAAGGAGAACAACTACACCCCGGAGATCGTCAGGGCCCGCCAACAGTTCGCCCGCGAACACACCGGCGTCGAGCTCGCGCACCTGCCCAGGTACTCCTTCGACCCCGGCATCACCTCCGGCAACATCGAGAACTTCGCCGGCGTCGCGCAGGTGCCCATCGGCTTCGCCGGCCCCCTCCTCGTGCACGGGGAGCACGCCAAGGGCGAGTTCATCATTCCCCTCGCCACCACCGAGGGCACGCTGGTGGCCTCCTACAACCGCGGTATCAAGGTGCTCAACATGTCCGGCGGCGTCACCTGCACGGTGCTGGCCGACTGCATGCAGCGAGCGCCGGTGTTCGTGTTCGACTCGGCGCGCGAGGCGAGGGCGTTCAAGGCGTGGGTGGACGAGCACGTGCCGGAGATCCGTGACGCCGCCGAGGCCACCTCCTCGATCGCCAAGCTACTCTACATTGATACCTTTCTGTCCAACAAGTTCGCCTACCTGCGCTTCAACTTCTCCACCGGCGACGCCGCGGGCCAGAACATGGTGGGACGCGCCACCTTCGCCGCCTGTTCGTGGATCCTCGAGCAGGTCTCCACGGTCCGCAAGTTCTACCTTGAGTCAAACCTGGCCACCGACAAGAAGCACTCCCAGATCAACATCATGCGCACCCGCGGCAAGCGCGTCACCGCCGAGGCGGTGATTCCGCGGCAGGTGCTGCAGGAGAACCTGCGCGTCGAGCCGGAGAGCCTTGCCTACCACTGGGGGGTGGCGTCGGTGGGGGCCTTCCTCTCGGGCGCCAATAACAACGGTTGCCACTCCATCAACGGCATCACCGCCATGTTCATCGCCACCGGCCAGGACGTCGCCAACGTCTCCGAGTCCTCCGCCGCGATCATCTACACCGAGCTCACCCCGGAGCGCGACCTCTACCTCTCCCTGACCATCCCGTCGCTCATCGTCGCCACCTACGGCGGCGGCACGGGGCTGGCCACGCAGCGGGAGTGTCTGGAGCTGCTGGGCTGCTGGGGCAAGGGCAAGGTCAACAAGCTCGCCGAGATCATCGCCGGTGTCGCCCTCGCCGGGGAGGTGTCGCTGGCCGGGGCGATCTCGTCGCTGGAGTGGGTGTCCTCCCACGAGAAGTACGGCCGCAACCGATAGCCGCTCGGTTGCCGACACCGAGGCTGACACGGGCACGGGCACGGACACCGACACGGGCACGGGCACGGGCACTGGCACGGACACTGGCACGGACACTGGCACGGACACTGGCA
>JBBINC010000050.1:0-19405 GCA_037444085.1 Acidobacteriota bacterium
AGGCGTGGGCGTGGGGCCGGCGAAACCCCCCGAAGAGGAAGACACGGACACGGGCACCGACACGGCCCCGCCCGCCCCCGGGGTTGCCAAACCGGTCCGGCCCCCCTAGACTCCGTCGTTGTGAAACGGTTCACGTAAGGTGGACCGTGGAGTCCAGCGCCCCATCGTCCGCGGACGCGGCGCGTGGGCGCCGGGGGCGCCAACCCTAGGAGAAGGAGGAATCCATGCCGCAGCGACGCAAGGTGACCCTCGACGGTAACGAGGCCACCGCATCGGTGGCCCACCGCACCAACGAGGTGATCGCCATCTACCCGATCACCCCCTCGTCCAACATGGGCGAGTGGGCCGACGAGTGGTCCGCCCAGAACCGCAAGAACATCTGGGGCGTGGTCCCGCAGGTGACCGAGATGCAGTCCGAGGCAGGGGCCGCCGCCGCCGTCCACGGCGCTTTGCAGGCTGGGTCACTGACGACGACCTTCACGGCGGCTCAGGGTCTGCTCCTGATGATCCCATCGATGTACAAGATCGCCGGCGAGCTGACCTCGTACTGCATGCACGTGTCGGCACGCACGGTGGCGACGCACGCCCTGTCGATCTTCGGCGACCACTCGGACGTGATGGCGTGCCGGCAGACCGGTTTCGCCCTGCTGGCCTCCAACAACGTGCAGGAAGCGCATGACTTCGCCCTCATCGGCCAGGCCGCGACGCTCAAGGCACGGGTGCCGATGCTGCACTTCTTCGACGGCTTCCGCATCTCCCACGAGGTGGACAAGGTCGAGGAGCTGACCGACGATGATCTGCGCGCCATGCTCCCGGAGGAGCTCATCCGCGGCCACCGCGAGCGCGCCATGACGCCGGACCGTCCGATCCTGCGCGGCACCGCCCAGAACCCGGACGCGTTCTTCCAGGCGCGCGAGGCGTGCAACCGCTACTACGACGCCTGCCCGGCGCTGGTACAGCAGACGATGGACGAATTCGCCCGCCTCACCGGGCGGCACTATCACCTGTTCGACTACGTCGGCGCTCCTGACGCCGACCGCGTGATCATCATCATGGGTTCGGGCGGCGACACGGTGCAGGAGTACATCGAGTGGGCGACGGCTCGCGGCGAGAAGATCGGCGCACTCAAGGTGCGGCTGTACCGGCCCTTCGACGCCGCCGCGTTCATTGGCGCCCTGCCCGCGACCGCCTCGCGCATCGCCGTGCTCGACCGCACCAAGGAGCCGGGCGCACTCGGCGAGCCCCTCTACCTGGACGTCATCACCGCCCTGCAGGAGGCGCGCGCCGCCGGGACGGCGCGCATCCCTGCCGATGCCACCGTGGTTGGCGGACGCTACGGCCTATCCTCCAAGGAGTTCACTCCGGCGATGATCAAGGCGGTGTTCGCCAACCTCGCCGCCGCGAGGCCCCGCAACCACTTCACCGTCGGCATCGTCGACGACGTCACCCACCTCTCGCTGCCGGTCGACGCCAGCTTCGACATCGAGCCGGAGTTCGTGCGCCGCGCCGTCTTCTTCGGCCTCGGCTCGGACGGCACGGTGGGCGCCAACAAGAACTCCATCAAGATCATCGCCGAGGAGACCGACAACTACGGGCAGGGATACTTCGTCTACGACTCGAAGAAGGCCGGGGCGGTGACCATCTCGCACCTGCGCTTCGGCCCCAAGCCGATTCGCTCCCACTACCTGATCAGCCGCGCCAACTTCGTCGCCTGCCACCAGTACGTCTTCGTCGAGAAGTACGACATGCTCGACTACCTGGTGCCGGGCGGCACGTTCCTGCTCAACTCGCCGTTCGGCCCCGACGAGGTGTGGGACCAGCTGCCGCTCGAGGTCCAGGAGAAGATCCTCGCCAAGAGGGTCAACTTCTACGTCATCGACGCCTACACGGTGGCCGCGGACACGGGCATGGGGGTGCGCATCAACACCATCATGCAGACGTGCTTCTTCGCCATCTCCGGGGTCATGCCGCGCGACGAGGCGATCGACCAGATCAAGAAGACGATCGAGAAGACGTACGGCAAGAAGGGTCCGGAGGTGGTGCGCAAGAACTTCGAGGCGGTCGACCACACCCTCGCCCACCTCTACGCAGTGAGCTACCCGGATCAGGTCACCGCGGCGCGTCGCATTCCGCCGATGGTCTCCGACAGGGCCCCCGACTTCGTCAAGCGGGTCACCTCCGTGATGATGTCCGGTAAGGGCGACCTGCTGCCGGTGTCGGCCTTCCCGGTGGACGGCACCTGGCCGACCGCCACGACGCAGTGGGAGAAGCGCAATATCGCTCTCGAGATCCCGGTGTGGGACGAGGCGATCTGCATCCAGTGCAACAAGTGCGCGATGGTCTGCCCGCACGCCGCCATCCGTCCCAAGGTGTTTGACCCTTCCCACCTCGCCGGCGCCCCGCCGAGCTTCAAGGCCACCGACTACAGGGCGAGCGAGTACAAGGGCTGGAAGTACTCGCTGCAGGTGGCGCCCGAGGACTGCACCGGCTGCACCCTGTGCGTCATGGTGTGCCCGGTGAAGGACAAGTCGAACCCCAAGCACAAGGCGATCGACATGGCGCTGCAGATGCCCCTGCGCGAGAGCGAGCGCGACAACTACGAGTTCTTCCTCGCTCTGCCCGAGGTGGACCGGACCACGGTCAAGACCGACGTCAAGGGCACGCAGTTCCTGCAGCCGCTGTTCGAGTACTCGGGCGCCTGCGCCGGCTGCGGCGAAACGCCGTACGTCAAGCTGCTCACCCAGCTGTTCGGTGATCGCGCCCTGATCGGCAACGCCACCGGGTGTTCGTCGATCTACGGCGGCAACCTGCCCACCACTCCGTACGCGGTGGACGCCAACGGGCGCGGTCCGGCGTGGAACAACTCACTGTTCGAGGACACCGCCGAGTTCGCCTTCGGCATGCGCCTGTCCATCGACAAGCACGCCGACCTGGCCGAGCACCTGCTCAAAGGGCTGGCCGGCCAGATTGGCGAATCGCTGGTGGGCGAGATTCTTGGCGCCGACCAGCGGGACGAGGCCGGAGTGCAGGTCCAGCGCCGACGCGTCGAAGCGCTGCGCGGCAAGCTGCGCGGGCTTGCCACGGTCGAGGCGCGCATGCTCGACTCCATCGCCGACTACCTGGTGCGCAAGTCGGTGTGGGCGGTGGGCGGCGACGGTTGGGCCTACGACATCGGCTATGGAGGCCTCGATCACGTCCTGGCGCAGGGGCGCGACGTCAACCTGCTGGTGCTCGACACCGAGGTGTACTCCAACACCGGCGGGCAGGCCTCCAAGGCGACCCCGATGGGCGCCGCCGCGAAGTTCGCCATGGCGGGGAAAGCGACGCCCAAGAAGGATCTGGGCATGATCGCCATGACCTACGGCAATGTCTACGTCGCTCGGGTGGCGTTCGGCGCCAAGGACAACCAGACCGTGCGGGCGTTCATGGAGGCCGACTCCTACCCTGGCACGTCAATGATCATTGCCTACTCCCACTGCATCGCCCACGGCTACGATCTGGCCTACGGCTGCGAGCAGCAGAAGCTGGCCGTCGACACCGGGTACTGGCCGCTGTACCGCTGGGATCCCCGGCGCATCCCACTCGGCGAGAGCCCGCTGAAGATGGACTCGGCACCCGGCAAGATCGAACTCGAGAGGTACGTGCGGAACGAGACGCGGTTTCGCATGGTCGAGCAACTCTATCCGGCCAACTTCCGCCGTCTCATGGAGCGCGCCAAGATCGAGGTGGGCAACCGCTTCATCGCCTACGAGCACCTCGCCAAGATGATGATGCCGAAGCGCATCACGGCCTCCGAGGAAACCTCGGAGAACTAGGGAACTGGGGGAGAGCATGAACCTTTCGACCACCTATCTTGGCTTCTCTCTGCCGCACCCGGTCATGCCAGGCGCCTCGCCCCTGTCCGACGATCTGGGCGCCGTCAAGCGGTTGGAGGACGCCGGCGCCGCGGCGATCGTCATGCACTCGCTGTTCGAGGAGCAGATCACCCGCGAACAGCTCGGCCACCTGCTCTCCGTGGAGATGCACGAGGACGCCTTCGCCGAAGCGCTGTCCTACTTTCCGCGGCCGGAGGACTACGCCCTCGGTCCCGATCGCTACCTGGAGCACATTCGCAAGCTCAAGGCGGCGGTCGGGGTCCCGGTCATCGCCTCGCTCAACGGCACGAGTGCCTCGGGGTGGCTGGACTACGCCCGTCTCATCGAGGAGGCCGGCGCCGACGCCCTTGAACTCAACACCTACTATCTGTCCACCAACAGCTGGGAGACCGGCGAGCAGGTGGAGCGGCGCACCCTGGATATGCTGCGGGCGGTCAAGCAGAACGTCAAGATCCCGGTGGCGGTGAAGATCTCGCCGTACTTCTCCTCGCTCGCTCACTTCGCCAAGCTGCTCGACGAGGCGGGTGCCGACGGCATCGTCATGTTCAACCGCTTCTACCAGCCCGACATCGACGTGGAGGAACTGGAGGTAACGTCCCGCCTGCAGCTCTCCCACTCCCCCACGTTGCTGCTGCGCCTGCGGTGGCTCGCCATCGTCTGCGGCAAGGTGCGCGCCTCCCTCGCTTGTTCGGGTGGCGTGCACACCCCCGTCGACGCCCTCAAGGCGATCATGGCCGGTGCGCACGGGGTGCAGACCGTGTCCGCGTTGCTCGCCAACGGGCCGGACCACCTCAAGTCCATCGTGGAGGGCCTTTCCCAGTGGCTCGAGGAGCACGAGTACGAGTCGCTGCGCCAGGCGCAGGGCTCGATGAGCCACGAGCGCTGTCCCAACCCCGGCGCCTTCGAGCGCGCCAACTACCAGAAGATCCTGCAGAGCTGGCGCCGCCAGCAGTGATGATCGGCAGAAGGCGCGGTCGCAGGAACGCACCAGCCTCACGACGACCGGGACCTCGGGATCCTGAATCGCCGGCAAGCCCGAGCCCGGGCAGGTGCGTCACGGCCGCGCCAGTCCCGACCGGCCCGGCTCGCAGGCGGAGCGAAGCACCCGGTCCTCGATGGGGAGACGCCCACGGTCCCAGATCACGGTCACGGCCACCGCCACGGGCACGGTGACGGTCACGGTCACCGACCCTGGCTCCGACACGGCCACGGGCACGATCCGCCGTTCGCGGACGCGGAGGCCGGGTGTGCGGGTGGTTGGGGGGTGCTGGAGGCGAGAGAAGCGAGCGTCCGGCTTTGCCGGCGCGAGCGGTGGGGGTTTGAGGGGGCAAAGGCGGCGGAGGGCGGGCGGGGGGCCGGCGAAACCCCCCGAGGAGAACGACGCGACCAACGGAGGGCGCCAACTGAGCAGGTGATGACCGCACCTCGCACCCAGCGTGCGGGCGCCGCGTCGCGTGGTAGCGTACGCCATGCTCGCCGGGGTGGCGCTGCTGGGGATCACGGCGGTGTGGGGGTGGACGTTCGTCCTCGTCCACGACGCGGTGCGCGCCTACGGCGTGGTCGCCTTCCTGGCACTGCGATTCCTGCTGGCCACCGCGATCCTGGCCCCGGCGATGGCCGGCCGCCTGGCCCGGGCGACTTTTTCCACCGGCGCGGGGATCGGACTGGTTCTCGCCGCCGGATACCTGTTGCAGACCTGGGGACTGCGCCATACGACTCCGACCAGCGCCGGGCTGATCACCGGCCTGTTCGTGGTTGTGGCGCCGCTCGCCGACCGCCTGCTCTACGGCAGCCGCCTGCGTGCTGCCGCCCACTGGGCGATCGCGGCGAGTCTCGGGGGCTTATGGTTGCTCTCGGGAGGGGGAGCGCCCGCCCTGCAGATCGGCGACGCCCTCGTCATCGGTTGCGCCGGGGCCTACGGGTTCCACGTCGCGCTGCTATCCCGGCATGCTCCCCGCCACGACCCCCTGGCGCTGACCTTCGTCCAGCTCGGCACCGCCGCCGCCGTCTTCTCCCTCGCCTGGCCAGCCGTCGACCCGCTCGTGCTGCCGGCCGACCCGCCGGTGTGGCTGGCCCTGGGCGTGACCGCGACGTTGGCCTCGGCCCTCGCCTACCTGGTGCAGACGTGGGCGCAGCGCCGGCTCTCGGCCGCGCAGACCGCCGTCATCCTCACCGCCGAGCCGGTGTTCGCCGCCCTCTTCGGCTTCGCCCTGGCCGGTGACCGGCTCACCCCGGTGCAACTGGCAGGAGGGGGGCTCATCCTCGCTGCCGTCGCGATTGTGGAGGTTCTGCCCAACCTTCCCCAGGTCAGCGGGAAAGGACGAGGTACAGGAGAGGGGCGAGAAGGCCCGCGGCCACCAGCCACTTCCCCCGGCCGGACAGGCCCTTGCGGCCCGGAATGATGAACAGACCGGTAAGGGCCAGGGCGGCGAGCCCGATGGCATAGACGTCGGCGAACCACGTCCACCACCCCTTGCCCTTGTTCAGGTGCAGGAAGTTCACCTCGTACAGGAAATAGCGTCTCGCCCGGCGCTCATCCTCCAGCTCGCCGCCGGGCAGCGACACGGTGAGCGTGCGGTCCTCGAAGAACACCTTGAGCAGCCCCGGGCCGACGCGCACGGCCGACATCGGCTCGGCCTCGATGCCAAGCCGGCGGGCGACCTCCCGCCCCTGCTCCGCTGCCGTACCGTCCGCAACGAGACCCACCTCGTGCCGGGTTTTCTGCAATCGGTACGACGGGTTCCAGTCCGCCATGTGGTTGACGGCCACCCCGGAAACGGCGTAGAGCACCGTCAGCCCGGCGAAGAAATAGCCCACGTCGCGGTGAACGGCGACGACCAGCCGTCGCAGGCGCACGGGGTTAGTAGAGGATGGCGCCCGTGCCGGCGATCTGGTACGTCGCAGAGGCCTTCTTCGCCGCCTTCTCCTGCTCGGCGCACGAGTACCCGCCGCTCGCCTGCTCGCCCTCCGCCTGCTTGGCGTGCTCGGCGTCCCCGTGCTTCTCGCCGGCCGGGTTGACCACCTCGAAGACCCCCTCTGCCGAGGCCTTGCGGCCCATGGCTTCCAGCGGAAAGACGATCACCCCGTCCTCGACCTTGATGCGGATCCCCTGCTCGCGGTCAGGGTCGGTGAGCATCATCCAGCAGCCGCGCTTGGCGCACACGGCGGTGACGACGCCGTCCACGCGCACCCTCTTGCCGATGAACTTATCCGGCGCGGCAAGCAACTCGCTGATCCCCACAGCGCTGTCCAGAGTCACGCCGGCTCCGTACTTCTTGTTGGCTTCGCCGGCCAGCGCCGGCAACACCATGATGATCGTCACCACCAGCAAAGAAAGGACACGTCGCATTCTTCTTCCTCCCGCCTCTCGACCGCC
The DNA here is from genome assembly GCA_037444085.1 of Acidobacteriota bacterium. Taxonomy (GTDB): domain Bacteria; phylum Acidobacteriota; class Thermoanaerobaculia; order Thermoanaerobaculales; family Thermoanaerobaculaceae; genus CALEVZ01. Next base: position 7,252 of record JBBINC010000050.1, read on the forward strand.
GTCCCGGCGGTATCCGCGTCAAGCCCGTGATTTTGGAGCAGTGCCGCCGCCTTGTCAACTCGCCGGCCACCCCTCCGGCCACCCCGGGAATGGGCCAGATCGGGGCGGCAACGCGGTCGTCTCGGCCAGGCCCGATCCCGCGTATACTTCGCAGGAAGGAGTGAACGATGACCGCGCATCGGCGAGACTTGACGTTCGTGTTGATCGCCGCGTTCGCTGCACTGGGAGCGAGCGTTTCCGCCCCCGCCCAGACGCCGGACTGGGACCTCAAGCTGGGCCTCTCGTACCTGGGCACCACGGGCAACAGCCGCACCTCCTCCACCGGCCTGTCGGCCGCCTACGAGCGCAGCTGGGCAGACCGCAAGATGCAGGCGATGGCCTCGGCGCTGCGCGCCAGTGACGGCGGCGAGAAGAGCGCCGAGCGCTTCCTGGCGGGGGTACGCGGCGACGTCACGGTGTGGAAGGAGGTGGCCTTGACATCCGGTCTGGCGTGGGAACGCGATCGCTTCGCGGGTATCGACTCGCGGTCGATCTTCGACGCCGGCTCGAAGTGGACGCCGAAGCCCGAGAACTCCCTCGTCTTCTCGGCTCTCCTCGCCGCCACCTATACCCGCGAAGAGCCCATCGGCTCACCCTCCGAGAGCTTCCTCGGCGCGCTGGTCAAGGCTGACGCGGCGTACGCCATCAGTGAAGCCGCGAAGGCCACCCTGAATGCGGCCGTGTACCCCAACTTCGAAACCACCAAGGCGTGGCGCGCTGCGAGCGCGGCCGGCCTGCAGGCATCCCTATCCTCGCAACTGGCCCTCAAGCTGGCCTACGAATACCGCTACAACAACCGCCCGCCGGCGGGGTTTCGCAAGGCCGACACGGCCACGGTGCTCTCCGTCGTGGCGCAGTTTCCCAAGCTGAAGTAGCGAGCCGGTGCTGACAGCGATGAGCACCCGCCCACCGGCGTGGGAGCGTCAGCCGTATTTGCGCGAACTGAACACCGAGGTCCTCGCCTGCGGCGACGACCCGGGCGGGGCATGGGCTGTGCTGGCCGACACTGTCCTCTACCCGGAGGGCGGCGGCCAGCCCAGCGACCGCGGCTGGATCGGGGAGGTGCCGGTGCACTCGGCGCGGCGGGCGCCGGAGGGAATTGTCCACGAGCTGGCATCGCCGGTGGCGCCCGGCCCGGCGACAGTCCGCGTCGACTGGGAGAGGCGCTTCGACCACATGCAGCAGCACACCGCGCAGCACCTCCTTACGGCGCTGGCGCAGGATCGCTTCGGCTGGCCGACCACCGCGTTCCACCTGGGTGAGCGCGCCAGCGACATCGAACTGGATGTGGCAGCCCTCAGCAACCACCAGCTCCGGGAGCTGGAGGACGCTGCCACCGCCGAGATCCGCTCCGCCAGGCCGGTGCGCTGTCGCATGGTCAAGCCGGAGGAGATGGCGGCTCTGCCCGTCCGCACCCGCGGCCTGCCGGCCGGCCACAGCGGCGACGTTCGGCTGATCGAAATCGACGGCCTCGACCTCAACACCTGCGGCGGCACCCACGTGGCAAGCCTCTGCGAACTCGAGAGCGTGGTCCTCCTCGGCACCGAGCCGATGCGCGGAGGCACGCGCGTCTTCTACGCCGCCGGCCGCCGGGTGCGCACCCTGCTGCGGGAGCATCTCGACATCGCCAGCGAACTACGCGCCGTGCTGGGGGCTCCCAACAGCGAGCTGGCGGCGGTGGCACGAAGCAAGCTGGAGTCGCTGCGCAACGCCGAGCGCGCGACTCGGCGCCTGCTGGAGGAGGCGGCTGCGACGCTCGGCGAGCTGCTCGCCGCCACGACGCAGGGGTTCAGCTGCGCGCATCTTGAAGGCAGGGACATGCCTTTCCTCCAGCACGCGGCCCGGCGCTTCCTTGCCCTGGCGCCGCACGGCGTCGTGCTGCTTACGTCGGACTCCCCGGCTGGGGGACTGTTCTGCCTGGCCGCAGGTGACACCGTGGCCCTCGACCCCAGGTCGGCGGCCGAGGTCTTCGCCGCGGCCGTGGGTGGGCGCGCCGGCGGGAGCGGGCGGATCTACCAGGGAAAGGCCTCGTCGCTGGCCCGGCGGGAAGCCGGGATCGAAGCTCTGCACAGCGTTCTCGCCGCTTCCCACAACCCCTGATCGCACCGCTGTGATGCCGGCGTACACCCATTTCACAGCAGCCGATGAACTTGTGAATGTGCTTGACAAGCTCGTACTCGACACCCTATTCTTGCGATCCCTGCCTCGCGGCGGGGGGACGGAGGCGCTGCGACGATGCCGCAGACCCCCATCAGGGTGCTGGTGGTCGACGACGAGGAGGATTTCGCGTCGGCGATGGTCACGCGCCTTTCCCGCCGCGGCTTCTCGGCCCGCGCCGCGTACTCCGGGGCTGCTGCCCTGGCCGAGCTGGCGAGCCTTCCCGGGCAGGTGGTCATCCTTGACCTGAAGATGCCGGGGATGGACGGTCTTGAAACGCTTCACCGCATCCGCCGCCGGCATCCAGAGGTTCAGGTCATCGTGCTCACCGGCCACGGCACCGTGGCCTCCGGCATCGAGGGGATGCAGATCGGCGCCGCCGACTACCTGCACAAGCCGGTCCCCATCGAGACGCTGTGCACTGCCATCCAGGCGGCCGCTGAGAAGAATCGGAGCGGGTCGAAATCTCGGCCCAGGGAGGAGGTACCGTGAGGAGGGAAAACCTGACAACCTGGGTACGCGCCGGCGGGGCGGCGCTGCTCACCTGGGCACTGGCGGTGCCGGCGCTGGCCGCCGGCGGAGGCAAGGGCGCCTCCAAACTGGTCAACGTCGCCGACACGCGCGAGCTGGAAGGCGGCCTGTCCCGCTGGATCGCCGGCGTGTACAACGAGAGTTTCTGGCTCTTCGGCCTTCTCACCGTGGCGATGATGGTGGGCATGGGCTTCATCCTCGGCCTGGCCACCGACAAGGCCGTGAGCATGCTCGGCATCAACCTCGGCAAGATAAGCCACCACGAGTAGGGAGGAGAGACCATGGAACTCTTCGAGATCTACCTCCCGGTCGCGGGCATCCACTTCAACGTCCTGGTACTGCTGCTCATCGGCTTCACCGTCGGGGTGTGCGGCGGGTTCTTCGGTATCGGCGGCGCATGGATCGTCACCCCCGCCCTCAACATCTTCGGCTTTCCCATGCCGTACGCCATCGGCACCGACCTGGCCCACATCGGAGGGAAATCGATCGTCTCGACGATCAGGCACGGCAAGTTCGGCAACGTCGACGTGCGCCTCGGCGTGGCGATGATCCTCGGCACGACTTTCGGCATGGAGCTGGGGGCCAACCTGGTCATCAAGCTGGAGCAGATGGGCCTCGCTGAGACCCTGATCCGCAAGATGTACATCGTCTTTCTGGCACTGATCGGCTCCTATGTCCTGTACGACTACCTCAGTCACTCGCGCCGGCAACGCCGGGCCGAGGCCGGGATCGAGGTCGCGCCCGCCGGTGAGACCGTGGCGCAGAAACTGCAGCGCGTCAACATCCCGCCCATGGTCCGCTTTCACGCCTCGGGGATCACCTGCTCTCTGTGGCTGCCGGTGCTCGTCGGCCTGCTCACCGGCCTCGTCGCTGCGGTGCTGGGCGTGGGCGGAGGGTTCATCCGCATGCCGGCGCTCATCTACCTCATCGGCTGCCCGACCGCCGTCGCCGTCGGCACCGACCTCTTCGAGGTGATGATCACCGGCGCCTACGGCGCCTTCACCTACGGAGTCAAGGGGCGCGTCGAGCTGATCGCCGCCATGTGGATGCTCTTCGCCGCCGCCATCGGCGCGCAGCTTGGCACCGTGGCGATCAAGTACGTGCGCGGCTACGCCATCCGCCTGCTGTTCGCGATCACCATCTTCGTGGCGTGCTCGTCGGTGGTCCTCAAGCAGCTGGAGTTCCAGCTCGCCTCGGCCATCGCCATCCTCGCCGCCGGCATCGGCATCAGTCTGGTCATCATCGGCTGGCTGGTCAAGGGGATCGTTGACGAGCGCGCGGGCCGGCTTCCGGCCAACCATGCATGAGGAGGAGGCCGTGAACAAGCTCTTTATCGCCATAACAGTCATCATCTTGGCACTGGCCGCCGGCTGCAATCACCCCGAGGTCGTGCAGGGGACGGTCCTCGCCCTCAGCGAGGACGGCGCCGCCGTGACTCTCCAGGACGAACTCGCCCCCAACCAGGAGCTCGTCGTGTCCATCAAGGGGGCAGACGTGGGCGCGGCGCCGGCGGTGGGAGATGTCGTCCGTATCGCCTTCTACCAGCGCGGCGAGGAGCGCGTCGCGACCCGAGTCATGAATCTCACCCGCCAGGCCGAGCTGGCCAAGAAGCACTGACGGTGCAACCCGTCGACACCCCGCGGGAGAGATGCCCGCGAGAAGCGAGACGCGAGAGCCAAGGGGAATTCGGAAAGGCGGCCGCCCAGCGGGCGGCCGCCACTCTGTGCGCCCGGCATGACCATCGACGGCCGCGTGAGAGTCCCGCAGGGAGGAGGGTGCACCGAGGCGAGCGAAGCGCAAGGGCGCCTTCGTGCGGTGGGGTCCGGAGGAAGCGTGGAGCGAGGGGAGCGGGCCGGCGAACAGGAACCGGATACCAGGCGCTGCCGGCCGGGGCGAGTCGGCGGATGGCCGCGAAGCTCCAGCCACCAAGGGGCGGCGGCCGAGATCCGGCGCCGGTGGTACAACTTCGCCCTGAAACTCAACTGCACTGCCAAACCAACCCTTCGACCGTCTTGGACTTCCTCAGCCTGGCGCCCTCTGACCTCAACCTTCCGAACCGCCGCAGGCGGCCCCGCCTGTAGGGTGGGGTGGGAGGAAAGCGGCGGTCACCTGCCGCCGCCGTCTATCCCGATCCTTTTCAAGGGTCCGGTCGCCCCCCGGGCTTTCCTGGGCGGGGGGCGCCGCTCTTCACCCACCCCGCCACCCTCGCTCCAGCCCCCCGAGCCCCCACGCTGCGGGGAGCGAAGCTCCCCTCCGCTGGCCTTTGCCGCCTTTGCCCCCTCAAATCCCCACCGCTCGTTTTAAGGAAATGAATTCCGGCTCGCTTCGCTCGCCTCCAGCCCCCGCGCCCACCCCTCCGCCCGGCCCCCGGCGGGATGAATGGGCGGGTCGTGCCTGCCCGTGCCGGTGTCGGGGCCCGTGTCCGGGACTGAGCGGGAGCGCCCTAGCGAGTGAGGCGGTGGACGATCTCCCCGCCAGGCCCCAGCACGCGGATCTCCAGCGGCATCTGGCCGACCGCGTGGGTGGAGCAGGACAGGCAGGGGTCGAAGGCGCGGATCACCCCCTCGACGCGATTGAGCATCCCCTCCTCCAGCCGGTCGCCCTTGACGAAGCGCTTGGCCACCTGCAGCACGGCGCGGTTCATGGCCAGCGAGTTGTGGCCGGTGGCGATGATCAGGTTGGCGGAGGTGATGAGTCCGTGCTCGTCGATGCGGTAGTGGTGGATCAGAGTGCCGCGCGGCGCCTCGGCGATGCCGATCCCCTCGGCGGCGTTGGGGGCGGCGAGGGCGCGCACATGCGGGTTGAGGATGTCGGGCTCGCGCAGCAGCTGGTCGATGCGCTCGATGGCGAAGAGAATCTCCACGAAGCGAGCGTAGTGGTTGTGGAACGTGGACAGCACGGTGGGGTGGCCCAGCTCCTTGAACTCGGCCAGCTCCTGCGCTGCCCAGGTGGTGCGGCAGGTGCGGGCGATGTTGAGGCGGGCCAGGGGCCCGACCCGGTAGATCCCGTCCGGATACCCCTTCGGCTTGAAATACGGCGACTTGAGGAAACTCGACGGCTCCACCGCCTCGCCGATGAACTCCTGGTAGCGCACCGGCGGGATGGCGTCCACCACCACCTTGCCGGCGGCATCGATGACCTTGAGCGATCCCTCGTAGTGTTCAAGACCCTCGTCGTCGTCCACCAGCGCCATGAACATGGTGGGGAAGTTGCCGAAGGAACGGACCTCCTCGGCAAACTCCCCCATCACCCCCTTGAACCAGTCTACGGTGCGCTGGGCGATGGCCAGGGTGTCCGGCAACATGGCCAGGATGCTGTCGCGCTGCTCGATGGTGAGGGGCGCGGCGACACCTCCGGGCACCACCCAGGCGGGGTGGATGCGCTTCCCGCCGAGGATCTCGATGATCTGCTGGCCGACCTGGCGCAACCGGATGCCGTCGCGCACCAGCCCCGGGTGCTCCCGGGCAAGGCCGACGAGGTTGCGCGTGGCCGGTTGGGCATCAAAACCCAGGGCGATGTCGGGCGCCGACAAATAGAAGATGTTGAGGGCGTGCGACTGCAGGATCTGCGCCAGGTTCATCATCCGGCGCAGCTTCTGGGCGGTCGGCGGGATGCGCACCGCCATCAGGTCGTCGCACGCCTTGGCACCGGCGATCAGGTGAGAGACCGGGCAGATACCGCAGGTGCGCGCCATGAGCGCTGGCATTTCGTAGAAGGGGCGCCCCTCGCAGAGCTTCTCGAAGCCCCGCAACTGCGTCACATGGAACGCGGCGTCGTGCACGAAACCGTGCTCGTCCAGGTGAATCGAGATCTTGGCGTGCCCCTCGATGCGGGTCACGTTGTCGATGACGATGGTCTTCGCCATGTCTGGGTCTCCTACCTGCCGAACCGGGTCATCGACTGCACCTGGGGCGTCTTCCCGGCCAGCAGCGCGGTGAGCACGTCGAAGATCACGTCCGCCGGCGGCGGGCACCCCGGCACGACCACGTCCACCGGCACCACCTCGTGCACCGGCCGCACCCTGGGCAGCAGCCGGGGGATCCCCTTGCCGGGCGCCCCGTGATTCAGGTCGGCGGTCTCCACGTACGCGCGGTGCAGGACCTCATCGAGGGAAAACGGCGTGCGCATGGCGGGAACATTGCCGGTGACCGCGCAGTCGCCCAGCGACACCAGCACTCGCGTGCGCCGACGCACCTTGACGATCTTCTCCTCGTCCTCGGTGCTGGACACCGATCCCTCCACCAGCGTGACGTCCACGTGCTCGGGAAACTCCTTGGCATCCACCAGTGGGCTGTACACCAGTGTGCACTGCTGCAGCAGTTCCAAAAGCCGATCGTCGGTGTCCAGAAACGACATGTGACACCCCGAACAGCCGTCCAGCCACACCGTTGCGAGGGTCGGGGTACTCATCGCCGGGCCTCGCGCATGAGCTGCAAGTAGGGCAGGAACTGCCGCCGCTTGACGGTGGCGCCGGCCAGGTTCTGCTTCTCCGACAGGGCGCCGGTCGGGCAGACGTGCACGCACTTGCCGCACGAGGTGCAGCTCTCGGAGGCGCCCCACGGCTGGTGAAGGTCGGTGATCACCCGGGCATCGACGCCGCGCCCCATCACGTCCCAGGTGTGCGCCCCCTCCACCTCGTCGCACACCCGCACGCAGCGGTTGCACAGCACGCAGCGATTGTGGTCGGCGACGAAGCGCGGATGCGAGGCGTCCACCTCGAACCGCGGGTAGCGGTAGGGCACGCGCACGCGGGTGATGCCCAACTGCACGGCCAGATCCTGCAAGTCGCAGTGGCCGTTCGAGACGCAGACCGAGCAGACGTGGTTGCGCTCGGCCAGCAGCAACTCGACGATCAGCCGGCGGTGGCGCTGCAACCGCTCGGAGTTGGCGATCACCTCGATCCCCTCCTCCACCCGGGTGACACACGCCGGCACCAGGCGCGAGGACCCCTTGATCTCCACCAGGCACAGCCGGCACGCACCCACCGTCGACAACCCTTCCAGGGCGCACAGGGTGGGGATGGGAATGCCGTTCTCCCGCGCCACCTCGAGGATCGTCTCGTCCTCGCGAGCCCCCACGTCGCGCCCATCGATCTTGAACGTCTTGATGCGCACCGCCGGATTCGGGCCGCTCATCACTCACCCCCCCGGCCGGCCAGCAGCGCCTCGTACTCCCCCCGGAAGTGCCGCAACGTGGACATCACCGGGTTGGGCGCCGACTGTCCCAGGCCGCACAGGCTGGCCTCGCGCAGGAGGTCACACAGTTGTTCGATGAGGGCCAGCTCGGCCGCCGTGCCCTCCCCTTTGAGAAGCCTGGCCAGCAGGTCGTGCACCTGCGCGGTGCCGGCGCGGCAGGGCACGCACTTGCCGCACGACTCGGTCATGCAGAACTCCATGAAGTAGCGAGCGACATCCACCATGGACGAACTCTCGTCCATGACGATCATGCCCCCCGACCCCATCATGGAGCCGAGTTCTTTCAGCGATTCGTAGTCCACCGGGGTATCGAAGTGCTGCGCCGGAATGCACCCCCCCGACGGCCCGCCGGTCTGCACCGCCTTGCAACGTGCCCCGCCCGGGACGCCGCCGCCGATCTCCTCGATGATCTCTTTGAGCGAGGTTCCCATCGGCACCTCGATGAGGCCGGTGTTCACCACCTTGCCGGCCAGGGCGAACACCTTGGTCCCCTTGGAGTGGGTGGTGCCGATACCGGCGAACCAGTCGCCGCCCTCGCGGATGATCGGCGGGACGTTGGCGAAGGTCTCCACGTTGTTGATCAGCGTCGGTTTGCCGAACAGCCCCAGCTCCGCCGGGTAGGGCGGGCGGGGGCGCGGCCGCCCCTGCCGGCCCTCGATCGAGGCCATCAGCGCCGTCTCCTCGCCGCACACGAACGCCCCGGCCCCCAGCCGCACCTCTACCGAGAAGGAGAACGGCGTGCCCAGGATGTTATTGCCCAGCAGGTTGAGGCGGCGCGCCTGCTTGATCGCCAGCTCCAGGCGCTTCACCGCCACCGGATACTCGGCCCGGCAGTAGATGAAGCCGCGGTTGGCGCCCACCGCGTAGGCGGCAATGGCCATGCCCTCGAGCACCCGGTGCGGGTCCGACTCCAGTACCGAGCGGTCCATGAACGCCCCCGGATCGCCCTCGTCGGCGTTGCAGATGACGTACTTCTCCGCGCCCGTCGCCTTGGCCACGGTGGTCCACTTGAGCCCGGTGGGGTAGCCACCGCCTCCCCGACCGCGCAGCCCGGAACGCGTGATCTGCTCGATCACCTCGGGCGGGCGCATCTCGGTGAGCGCGGCGATGAGCGACTGCCAGCCGCCGTGGGCGACAGCGTCCTCGATGCGCTCCGGGTCGATGGCCCCCGAGTTCTCCAACACGATCCTCATCTGGCGGCTAAAGAACGGGATGTCCACCGGGCACTGCAGCCGTTCCACCGGTGCGCCCCCCAGCGCCTGGAGAATCTCACCGGCATCGGAGGGCTGCACCGCCTGGTAGAGCACGTCTGCCGACTCCACCGCCACCAGCGGCGCGGCGGCGCACAGTCCCAGGCACCCCACCCCCTTTACCGCGCAGCGGTCATCCAGGCCGCGGCGTTTCACCTCGTCCTGCAGCGCCTCCAGCACCGCGGCGCTGCCCGCGGACAGGCAGCCGGAGGCGGCGCACACCAGGATGCGGTGAGGGAAGGCATGCCAGCGCGCGTTCTCCCGCGCGGCGATTTCGGCCAACTCCTCAATTGTCGGCATGGCTCATCCACTCCTCGACGCGCGCAAGCGTCTGCTCCGGCGTCACCTTGCCCAGCATCTCGTCGTCGAACACCACCGCCGGCGCGCCGCCGCACGCCCCCAGGCAGCGCGCCGTGGCCACCGACAACATCCCATCGCCCGTCGTCTCCCCGGCCTTCACCCCGTGGCGGGCCTCCAGCGCCGCCAGCACCTCTCCCGCCCCCTTGATGTAGCACGCCGTGCCCGTGCACACGATACAGCAGTGCTTGCCCTTGGGCTTCAGAGTGAAGAAGTGGTAGAAGGTGGCCACCCCGAACACCCGCGACAGCGGCTGGCGCAGACACGTGGCCACGTAGCGCAGCGCCTCCGGCTCGAGGTGGCCGAAGTTCTCCTGAACAGTGTGCAGCGTTTCGATCAGCGCGTCGCTGCGGTAGCCGAGCTTGCGCATGGTGGCGTCCACCATCTTCCAGCGCGGATCCTGCGACGGCGCCGGCGGTCGTGCGTCGTACCTCCCCACGCCTGTCCTCCTCCCTCCCGCGGCGAGCGCCCATGCCGCTACCCTCGAAGCTCGCCCCCGGCCGCGACGGTGGACAACCTCGCCCCCGCCGGGGCGCTCGCCATGCCCCCAAGCCGGAAGAGGTCTCGCGACCTCGGCTCGGCCCGGCAGTGAATCCGGCGCCCGCACCCTTGGAGCGCCGGCGACCCTGCCTCCTCCGAAAACCCTCGCGTGGCGCGAAGACCTCCGGTGTTCGCCAAACAGCATAGGATCGAGCGATCCAATTGCCAAGGAAAAGCTCCTGCTTCTCACAAGCATCGGACGACCACCCACGCGGATGAGGCGAGTGGCCTCACGTTCTGTCGATCTGATGGGGTCGCTTGCGGTGATCAGGTCACTGCAGCCGCGCGGGGCCGGCGCTGCGTCGGGCCACGAGGACCGTCGCAAACCAGGAGCGTCCGCCACTGCATCGCAACACCCCCTGGCGCGCCGCTCCCACGGGGTGCGAGGCTCGTTCGTTGCGCGCCTGTTCCTCCCTCCACCACGCGTGCCGAGCGCGGAGGTTTCGCGCCGCCCGTGCGATGCACCCGTGCACGACCGCGCAGAACGCGCCCCTCCACAGGCCCTCGGCACGACTCCCATCCATCGCCGCTCCGCCGCGCCCCCTCTCGGCTACCATGGCGGGGTGTTCGACTCGACCCGCCTCCTCCACCGTCTGGCCTCCTGGGCCGGGGTGGTGCTGGTGACGCTGGCGTCGTGCGAGCTGGGACTGCGCCTGGTGCAGTGGGTGCGACCGAGCTTCATCTTCGCCTCGCGCGACTACAACCGTTTTCGGGGACGTGCCCACGCCCCCAACTACCAGGACCAGCTCAACTCGCGCGGCTTCAACGACCGCGAGCGAACGATCGCCAAGGCGCCCGGAGGGGAGCGCATCCTCGCCGTCGGCGATTCGTTCGTCTTCGGCATCGTGCCGCGCGAGCAGACCTTCGTGACGCTACTGGAGCGCCACCTCGGCGAGGCGGGCGGGTCGCCGGTGGAGGTGATCAACCTGGGCGTCCCCGGTACCGGACCGCCCGAGTACGTGGAGATGCTGCGCCGCGAGGGGCTCGCCTACGCGCCCGATCTGGTGCTGTGTTTCGTGTTCCTCGGCAACGACCTGCTGGAGACGATTCGCCCGCCCGCGTGGCGGCGGTCCTACCTGGCGGAGCTGGGGCTGTACCTCACACGCATCCTCCCCGCCTATCAGGGCCGAATGATCCACGGACCAACCACCTACGATGACGCGAAACCGAACTTCGATCGTCACGCCTACCTGCGAATCCAGCGCGCCCGCGCGGTGGTGTTCGATTCCCACGACAGGCGCGTCTCCGGCCTGATGGCGAACGCTCTGGCGGCGCTCGGCCGCATGCGCGACCTGGCCGCTGCAGCCGGCGCTGGCTTCGCCGTGGTGCTCATCCCCGACGAGTTGCAGGTCGACCCCGAACTGCGCCGGGAGGTGCTGGCACTGCCGCCTGGGCGAAACCAGGCCGAGTTCGACTGGGACCGCCCCAACCGCGTGCTGGCCGAGGGGCTGGCCGAGCGGGGTGTACCGGCCCTGGATCTCACCGGCCCGTTGCGCGCCGCCTCCGGCGAGCAACGCCTCTACCGTCTCAACGACTCCCACTGGAACCTCGCCGGCAACGCCCTGGCAGCACGCCTCCTCGGTGCGTGGCTGGCGGAGGAGGAGCTCAGAAAAGCGCGTAGATGAACGGGGCCACCGCCGAGCCCTCGGTGAGGACGATGAGCAGGCTCAGCAGCAGCAGGACGACGACGATCGGCACCAGCCACCACTTCTTGCGTGCCTTCAGGTACTCCCAGACCAGACCGACGGTGCTGCCTCGCGCCACGGCGTCCTCCTCAAAACGGCCTGTCGGGCCGGCTGCATGGCCCGTCCGGCTCCGCCGGCACCCACCAGGTGGACTGCTCCCGGCGCCGGCGAAGAGCCAGGAAATCCTTGCCGAACAGGCGCATGCCCAGCCCGATGGGGGTCACCAGCAGCAGCCAGGTGATGGTCAGGACGACGTAGGTCATGACCGTACCCAGCACCCGGGCGAACGCCATCCACACGCGCTCCACCGGCGCCAGCACCCGCGGCACGGCCACCCCGGCCAGGGCGAACGCGGCTGCGGCGCCCAGCACGTAGGGGCCTGCCGGCCTCGCCTTCCACA
>JBBINC010000051.1:0-19389 GCA_037444085.1 Acidobacteriota bacterium
CCCGCACACCCAGCCCCCGCGTCATGGCAGGGCGGATCGTGCCTGGATCGGTGTCCGTGTCCGTGCCGGTGCCCGGGTCCGTGCCCGGGTCCGTGCCGGTGCCCGGGTCCGTGCCCGTGTCCGTGCCGGTGTCCGTGCCGGTAACCGTGCCCGTGTCCGTGACGGTGCCCGTGCCGGTGCCCGCGTCCGTGGCCGTGTGCGGCTGGCGTCGCTCTCCTCCTCTATACTCCCGCGGATGAGCCCACAGGCCCTCTTCTCGCTCCGCACGTTCGCCGAGTTCGGCCTGCCCGAGGCGGTCATGAAGGGTGTTCGCGAGGCCGGCTTCGAACGCTGCACGCTGGTGCAAGCCGAGGTTCTCCCCCTGACCCTCGCCGGACTGGATGTCGCTGCCCAGGCGCAGACTGGCACCGGAAAGACCGCCGCGTACCTGCTCACCGTCTTCGCTCGCCTGCTCGCCAACCCCTCGCAGCGCCCGGGTGAGCCGCGGGCGCTGATCGTCGGCCCGACCCGAGAACTCATCGTGCAGATTGCCCACGATGCCCACCTGCTCGGCGGCTACACGGGGCTCACCACCCTGGCGGTGTTTGGGGGCATGGACTATCGCGGCCAGCGTGAAGAGCTGTCCCAGGGTGCCGATGTGCTCATCGGCACACCCGGCAGGTTGCTCGACTACCTCCGCCAGGGCATTACCTCGCTGCGCGCCGTCGAGGTGTTCATTGTCGACGAGGCTGACCGCATGTTCGACATGGGGTTCGTGGACGACATCCGCGACATCTCCCGGCGGCTGCCGCGGCCGGGCAAACGCCAGACGCTGTTCTTCACCGCCACTCTGTCGTCTCGGGTGCTGGAGCTGGGATGGCGGGAGATGCGCAACCCCGCCGAGATCGTCGTCAACCCGGAAGAACTCACTCCCGAACGGTTGGAACAGTGGCTCTACCACGTCGGCTCGCGCGAGAAGCTGCCGCTCCTGCTCGGGTTGCTGCGGCGCGAGGCGAGCGAACGCACGATGGTGTTCGTCAACACCCGCGAGGAGGCGCGCCGGCTCACCGAGAGGCTCTGCGCCAACGGCTACCAGGCGCGGGCGCTGACCGGGTCGGTCATCCAGAAACGCCGCCTGAAGGTGCTCGACGATTTCAAGGCGGGCACGCTACCGGTCCTCGTCGCCACCGACGTGGCCTCGCGCGGACTGCACATCGAGGGGGTGAGCCACGTCATCAACTACGACCTCCCCTTCGACCCCGAGGACTACGTCCATCGCGTCGGCCGCACCGCGCGGGTGGGCGCACGCGGAAAGGCCATCTCTCTGGCCTGCGAGAATTTCGTGTACTCCCTCGCGGCCATCGAGCGACTTCTCGGCGTGACCATTCCCGTTCGCTGGGCCGACGACGAGCTGCACATCCGGCCGGTCGACTCGCCGCCCCGCCGCGCGCCTCGCGGCCGGCCGCGCGACGGGCGCCGTCGCCCGAGTCGCAGCTAACGGGGCTCTGGCTCACCCCACGCGCCAGGCATGAGACCGGCGGCCTCCCGCAGTACGACGAGGGCACTCCCCCCGGCGGCGGGGATCTCCCCGGCCCGCCGGCGGCCGCCCCGTTCCCAGATCGCCAGTGCCTGCTCGTCAAGGACCAGCACGGTTCCCCGACTGGTGGCGAGGGCGCGCGGCGAGCGGGAGAGCGGTGTGCGAGAGCGCTCCTTGACGGCTGGCAAGGCGCCTGGGCGGACGCGGAACCGAATCAGGAAGCCTTGCTCGCCTGCCGAGGCGACGGCCACCAGCAAATCCCGCCCGCCCTCGTCGGCCGCCACGGCAGCGATGTCGCCGCCGAGCGACAGCGTCAGGGCACCCTGGCCGCCAATCCCGGCCACCACCAGCCGGCCCTTCGCGCAGGCCACGGCGAGCCATTCACCGTTCGGCGCCAGGGCCACGCGATGCGCGACACACGACGTGGCGATGGGCACGAGCCGCGCCTCGCCGCCGGTGGCCACCACCCACACGCCGGTCCCCTCGGGCCGCATGCCGACCAGCGCCACCGCCAGTCCGTTGGAGGTCACGCTCGCGTGGTGCACCCCTTCGATTCCCGGTAGAGGCACCTGGGAAATAGCCACCCGCTGCGGATAGGCGAGGAGTGCGAGTTGCTCCGGCATGACCACGAACATGCGGTCGAACTCATCGAAGAACAGCGGGAAGATCCTGCCCGGCTCGACTCTCGCCCGCCCATCCACGCGCACAACCGCGGTCGCATCGCGGTGGGCCAGCGGCACGATCGCCGCGCCGTCGGGTGCGGCGAAGATCGCCGCCCCTGGCTCCGGGAGCGCGACGCGCGCGATCACCACCCGTTGCTCCACCCGAACGAGCACCACCTCGCTGGATCCCAGCACCGCCGCCACGGCGGCCATCGCGATCGCCGCGCCCATACGGCTATCCTACTCGAACCGGCGGCCAGCCTCTCGCTACACTTGGTGTCGTGGACGCCGCCCTGTCCGAGGAGCTCAGGCAGTACGCCATGCGCGGGCTTGGCTTCAACCTGGCCGGGATTACGGATGCCTCGCCACTGCAAGGTGGCGTGCGGCTGGCCCGATGGCTCGCCGCAGGTGCCCACGGCGAGATGGCCTACATGGCAAGTACCGCTGCAGTTCGCCAAGATCCGCGGCGTTTCCTGCCGGGAGCACGCAGCGTGGTGGTGGTGGCGCTCTCCTATCGCGATGACCTGGCCTCGCTCACCGGCCACGCTCCCGGCACCGTCCACATCGCCCGCTACGCCCGCAGGCGCGACTACCACGACGTGCTGCGCCGGCGGCTGGGCAGTCTGGGGCGCTTCCTCGCCGCCCGCCGGCCTGGATGCCGCTGGCGGGTGGCGGTAGACACCGCCCCGCTTCTCGAACGCGAACTGGCCCAGCGCGCCGGCCTGGGCTGGATCGGCAAGAACACCTGCCTGATCAACCGGCGTCTGGGGAGCGACGTTTTCCTGGGCGAGCTGGTCACCAACGTGGAACTGGCGCCCGATGCCGCCGGGAGCAACCACTGCGGCCGCTGCACCGCCTGCCTCGACGCCTGTCCCACTGCTGCCTTTACCCGTCCGGGCTTTCTCGACGCCCGGCGCTGTATCGCCTACCTCACCCTGGAGCACCGCTCCGCGTTGAAGCCCCACGAGGCGGCGGCGGTGGGGCAACATCTCGCAGGGTGCGACATCTGCCAGGATGTCTGCCCGTGGAACCGCCGCGCCCCCGTGTCGTGCGATCCGGCCCTGGCCACCCGCCCCCACCTCATCGATCCGGCGCGTGCAGCACTCACCCGCCTGGACGAGCGCGGCTGGCGGCAGATCTCCGCAGGCACACCATTGCGCCGACTGGACTTCGCTCGCTTCTCCCGCAATCTGCGGGCGACGTGCGCCGGCGAAGATGCGATTCCTCTGCCGTCGGCCTAGAAGCCGCGCGAGCCATCTGCGAGCCGACTTACCTCGGGGCGCTTGACACGGGCGCGCACAAGGACTATAAGAACGCACTCAGGGGGGCCGAATAGCTCCCCCGGGAGGAGTGGGAAAACCACGAAGCCTCGCATGGGCTGCTTCACCCGCTCAGACCAACGGTCAGTCTAACCAGGGCCCCCAGAGTTGCCTTGAGAGGCAGCGGGGGGTAGGATTACGTCGAAGCTGTTGTCCTCTTTCCAGAAGGAGGAAAGGAGATGATGATGTCGAGGAACAGGGTACTCATCGGTGTTGCGCTTCTCGCGGTGGCGGTGTTCACGGTGAGCTGCGCCAAGCCCCCCCAACAGGAAATCGACCAGGCCAAGGCCGCCCTTGCGGGCGCCGAGCAGGCCGAGGCCGCCAAGTACGCCGCGGACGCCTACGACCAGGCGCAGCGTGCGATGAACGCGGTGAACGCCGAGCTGGAGGCGCAGAACGCCAAGTTCGCGCTCTTCCGTTCCTACACCAAGACGAAGCAGCTGATCGTCGACGCCACCAACGCCGCCAACGCGGCCAAGGACGCGGGCATTGCCGGCAAGGAGAAGGCGAAGAACGAGGCCCAGGCAGCCATCGATGCCGCCCAGGCCGCCCTGGCCGCTGCCGGCGAGGCGATGACGGCGCTGGAGAATTGCCGCCGCAAGCCCAAGGACCTCAAGAAGGACCTGGAGATGATGAAGGGCAACCTCGACGCATTCACCGGCCAGATGGGCGGTGTCGAGGGGGCGTTCGCGCGTGAGGACTTCTTCGGCGCCAAGGCGCAGGCCGAGTCGCTGAAGGGCCAGGTCGACGCCATGACCACCGAGCTCACGGAGGTCAAGGCCAAGATCCGGTGCTGATCGCAGGTTCTGGAATTTCCGCCAGGCCGGCGACTCTGACAGGTCGCCGGCCTGCTTCTTGCTCGGCGGTGCTGCTGTCGTTGGCGCTGGCCGGAGGCTGCGTTGCGCCCCCGCCCGCGGATGAGTGGCTCGGCGCGCGGGAGGCGGCGCAGCGGGCCATCCGGCTGGTGCGCGAACGGCACCCCGGCCAAGCCCGTTACCTCCAGACGCTGCTGGAGCATGCCGAGGTCGCCGCCGCCGTGGAAGCCTCCGCGCCGTTCTGGAGGCGCACCCCAGGAAGGGCCGAGGCCGCCTGGCTGCGGCTCGCCTCGGCCGCGGCGAAGTCGGTCCAGGACTTCCGCCGCGAGGTGAACGCGGCCCAGGGCGCCTACGTGGCCGCCTTGGAGCCCACGAGTCTGGCGGTTCAGCGAGCCCGGCAGCAGATCCGGGAGACGGGCCTGGGACGTCGAGAGGCGGCCGCCTTCGCCCGCGCCACGGCGAGTTTCGAGGCCGCGGTCCGCCTGGCGGAGTTGCGCGACTGGCAGGGCGCAACCCAGTCTCTGAACCAGGCGCGTGGGGCTGCGCTCATCGTCCACAAGGCCTGGTCCGAACTTCACAGCCGCTTCGCCGACCCTGGCCTCCGCCGACAGTGGCAGATGTGGGCCGATGAGACCATCGCGCATTCGCGGCACAACGGATCTGCCGTCATCCTGGTGGACAAGCTCAACCGCCGACTCGATCTCTACCACGGCGGCGTGCTCGTCCGCTCCTATTCTGCCGAGCTGGGAGCCAACGGGCTGCGAAGAAAGCAGCACTCGGGCGATCGCGCGACGCCGGAAGGGATCTACCGCGTCGTCGATCTGAAGAGCGGCCGCCGCACCAAGTACTACAAGGCGTTGCTCATCGATTACCCCAACCAGGAAGATCGCGCGCGCTTCGATGCCGCGCGACGCCGCGGTACCATCCCCTGGCGCGTGGGCATCGGCAACCTCATCGAAATCCACGGTGCGGGGGGAGAGGGAACCGACTGGACCGACGGGTGTGTTGCCCTTACCAACCAGGACATGGACGAAGTGTTCGCCGATTCCCGCCTTGGTACACTGGTGACGATCGTGGGGACGTATGTCCGCTAGCTCCCTTGGCCCGCCGCCGGTCTCGCCCACTCGTAGCCGCAGTCGCTGGGTGCTGGCGTTCGCGCTTCCGGTGGTCGCCCTCGTCGTTGTCGCTCTCGGAGCGTCGGCGGTTCTCGCGCGCTTCGGACACGTCTATCTCGCCTACCCCTTTCTGCCCGTCGCCGCTGGCGAACCCACCGGCGATGCGCAGGCCCTGGCGCGGCGAGCGGCGCGCGCCAACGCCGCCTTGCAGAAGCTCCAGCCGCGCGGCGCCTACCTTGTGGTCGACACCTACCGCAACCGGCTGCATGTTTTCCGCGACGGCGAACTGCTTCGCACGGCAGTGTGCTCCACCGGAACCGGGATCGTCCTGCGCGATCCGCGCACCGGCCGGGAGTGGATCTTTGACACGCCCCTCGGCGAACGCATCGTCGAGAACAAGCGCCGCAACCCGGTCTGGGCCAAACCCGACTGGGCTTTCATCGAGGAAGGCATGCTTCCCCCCAGGGACCCCAACGAGAGATTCGACGATGTCTCTCTCGGGAAGTACGGTCTCTACATGGGGGACGGCTATATCATTCACGGCACCCTTTTCAAGAGCCTGCTGGGCAGACGGGCGACGCACGGCTGTATCCGCCTGGGAGACGATGACCTTGAGTTCGTCTACAACTCCACGCCGATCGGCGCTCGCGTCTTCTTGTACTAGCGCGCTGCTGGTGGTGGCCGTGAGCGCCACAGCCGGCGATATACCGCCGCGCCCAGCGCAGGTGGCCGCCGTGGAGCTGGAGGTACGCCTGGCGCAGCGACCCGAGGTCTACCTGGTCCTCAACCCCGCGTCCCGGAATCTCGAGGTGAAGGTCCGCGGGCTTGCCCTGGACCGCGTGCCGCTGGCCGGCATCGAGATGATCGTTCACGCTCCGGTATTCGGTGGCAGAGAACCATCACCGCTGCCCTTGCCGGCGATCTGGCGGGTCGTGGATGGGCCCGGCGACACGGACCGCGAATACATCGCTCCCGCCGAGTTACGGCCGTACAACCCCGACGGCTACGACGACCCCCAGCCCAGCATGACGCCGGCGCGCCCCGGTGCGCCTCCGCCCACCGCTACCCCGTTCCCGGAGGCCCCCGCGTCGTATCGCGCCAGGCTCGACAGCGGCTTCGATCTGTGGATCACCAACACACTGCCACCGCAGGGGTTTCTCGCCCGCGCCAGCGCCGCCGTGCGGGACGGGTGGCAGAGGCTGCGAGGTCGCGGCAGCCAGCTCTCCCCGGCCATCACTCTGGCCATGGACAGAGAAGATGCCATGCGCCTCCACCACCTGATGCGCAGCGGCATGGCCATCCTCGTCCTCGCCGAGCCTTGAACCCGGAATTCCGACGGATTCTGCTGCAAGGGCGGACCTTGCCGCACTGGCGGGCGTTGCTTGATCATCGCTGCCGTTCGCCTCGCGACCAACCCGGCCCTGAGGTCTTCCAGCTGCCTCGCGGCTTCCAGGCCGCACCGCCGACTCCCCCAGCCACATCGCGTGGCCGCGCCCTGGCCGGTCAGTTCAGGCGCAGCCGCTCGACGCGCGATACGACGTCGCGGAAGGTGGGGTTGCGCGCCAGCACCTCGGCATAGTGGGTGAGGGCCGAGGCCGTGCTGCCACCCGCCTCCAGGGCCCGTCCAAGCTCGTAGTGCAACCCGACCTCCACCTCGGCGGGGAGATCCGGGGCTTCGAGCCCCTTGGCGTACCACCCCGCCGCCTCGTCGTGGAGACCCTTCTCGACGTAGCACGCGCCGATCATGCTCACCGCTTCGAGGTAGAGAGCAGGAGACTTGACGGCCAGCTGGAACTCGCCGATCGCCTCGTCCAGCAAACCCATTTCACGGTATGCCAGACCGAGGTTGAAATGGGTGTCGTAGTCCTCGTCCGAGAGTTGTTCCGCAACACCGCGCTGAAACTCCCGAAACAGCTCCTCGATGGACTCCTCTTCCGCCTCGTCGCGTGCCTCTCCCCGCGCCTCCGCAACCAGTTCATCCTCGGCGAGCTCACGCTCCAGCTCGGCAGCCAGATTGAAGAACTGCTCCTCTTCGCTGAACAGCTCTGACGCCGACCCGGCCGCAGCGGCCGCCACCAGGTCGGTCTCGTCCCACCCCCGGCTCTTCAGCAGCGCGTGCCGCGCCAGCACGGCGGGATGATCGCCGAAGCTCTCTTGAAGGCGGGAGAGTTGACGGGCGGCGTCTTCACGCAGGCCCTGCTCAATGAAGAAATCCAGCTCCCGCAGCTGCTCCTCGCTCGGACCGGCGAGCAGGTCGGGAACCTCCAGGAACTCGACCGCAGGCTCCTCCGGGATCGACTCCTCCGCTCCGGCCGATGCCGCGCCAAGGCTATCGGGCACCACGTCGGAGGCGATAGGCTCGGCAGCGACGGTGTTGAACTCCGCCTGCGCCGGACCAGGCGGCGCCGGCTCGAACGACACCACCTCCGCGGCGGGTTCCCATTGGGCTTCGGCCAGGCCGCCTTCGGGTCCACCCGGTTGCGCTTCCGGGGGGGCTGGGGGGGCAGCGCGGTGAACCCTGCCGGGCCCATCGAAACCCAGCATCGCCTCGAGTTCCTCCAGGCGCACGCGGCCAAGGCCGGTGCGGGCCGCCGAGGGGGTTGCCGGCCTGCGCGCCGGTGGAGGCGAAGGCACCACGAGCGACTCCAGGTCCAGCCGGAAGGCGGATCGCTGGCTTGCGAGGGGCCGTGGCTCCGGCCGCACTGCCGGTAAGGGCGCCGGCGCGGGGTCCGCTGCCACCTCCTCGACCACTCCCCCGCCCAACTCCGCCAGCAACCTGCGGCCTTCAGGATGGTCAGGGTTGAGGGACAGGAGGCGGTGAAGATGGGCGATCGCCTTGTCGGTGAGACCGTACTTGGCGAACACCGATGCTTCCGTGAACAGCTCGTCCGAATTCGTTTCCAGCGACGGCGAGCGAGTCTCCAGGTGCTCGTGGGCATGGGGTATCGCCCCGGTGGGCTCCTCGGCCAGCGTCCGCGCCAGGGTCGGTTCAGGGAGCTCCATGGCCCGGCTCGCCTCCTCGAGCGCCGCGGCAAGCGGTTGGTCGGGAACGGAGAAGGATGCACCGGGGGCAGTGGCGGCGGCGGCGCCCAGGTCCACGTCGACAAATTCAATCTCGGTGCCTTCGTCGACCGCCGGCGGCGGCGGCTTTCGCGGCGGCGGCTCTCGCGGCGGTGCCGCCTGTGGTTTCGGCGGCGGCGTGATCGGGACCTTCACGGGCATGCCGAGTTCGTTGAGGCGGCGCGCGAACAGCCGGTTGTCCGGCTCGCGCTGGTGCAGGCGCCGGTAGAGAGACAGCGCATCACCCTTCCGGCTGGCGCGGAAGTAGGCGTCGGCCAGCGCCGCCTCGACCGTGTCAACCATGTCGGGGTCGCGTGCGCGGTCGAGGATCTTCAGGGCGCGCTCCAAGACCTCCGCGTCCCCGGGCGCCCCCCGCAGCATTCTCTTCACCAGCCCCTCGGCGCGGTGACGATCTCCGGCTGCAACCAGGCGATCGATGGTCGGGAGGATCTTGTCCTTGGCCAGCGACACCTCCCCCGCCTGCAGCATGACGTCCCCGTACAGCTGCACGATGCGGGTGTTCTCGCCAACTTCGGGGAGCAGCTCTTCAAGCAGCACGCGAGCGCGCCCGTGCGCTCCCGCCTCGACGAGCGAACGCGCCAGCGCCTGCCGCAACTCCGCCGCCCGCCCCCCCTGGCGAAGCGCTGACTCAGCCAGGGTGACTGCATCCTGCGGGCGCCCGGCCGTCGCCAGCGCGTCGACACACGGGGCGATGGCGTCGGCGGCGGCTGGCCCGAGCTCGAGCGCGCGGTGGCAGAGTTTGACTGCCTCGTCGAGCATCCCCCGGCCGAGCAATGCCCGGCTGAGCGCCTCGATCTGCAACCCGACCTCGCGGATGTCGCCGGTCTGGATGAGGAGATCGACGAGCTTGGCACGCGCCTGGAAATTGGCGGGTTCCAACTCCACCAGCTTCCGGTAGGTCCGGATGCCGTCCTCGGTGCGGCGTGAGCGGAGGAACCAATCCGCCAGGGTGACCAGTTGTTGCCGCCCCTCCACGACGAGGCCCTGCCTGAAGTACAGGTCGGCGAGGCGTTCGTACACCTCGGTGCGCTGAGGGTCCAGTCGGTTGATCTTCTTGTAGATCGCGATGCCCTTGAGGAAGAAGCCGTCGGAGGCGAAAAACTCGGCGATGCGCTGGTAGACGTCGATGGCCTCGTCAATGCGGCTGGCGCGGACGAGGAGGTCGCCAAGCTTGTTGAGGGCCGTGGTATCGGCGGGCCCCTGTTCCAGGGCGCGGCGGTATTCGCGAACGGCAGCGTCGAGTTTCCCTCGCGCCGCCAGCTTCTCCGCCTCCTGCAGGATCTGCTCGCGCTTCACCGACGCCATCGCCTCGCCCCCAACCCGTGGATCTCCATGCTAGCACACGGCTGCGGCGGGTCTGCACGAGTTGCCGGGCGAGCGTCGCGGCGCCCGCGGGCCAGCGTATGCATCGACCCACCCCGGTTCCCCTCGACGCGACGATTTCCGACCCGGGCCTGCTCAGCCCCGCCGGCGATCCTCCTCGAGGCGGGCGGCCTTGCCGCTCAGCGAACGCAGGAAGTAGAGCTTGGCGCGCCGCACGCGGCCGTGGCGCACCACGTCGATGCGGTCGATACTGGGCGAGTGCACGGGGAAGACCCGCTCGACACCCACACCGAAGGAGACCTTGCGAACGGTGAATGTCTCGCGCACTCCGCCCCCCTTGCGGCCAATCACGACACCCTCGAAGACCTGCACCCGCTCCTTTTCGCCCTCCCGCACTCGCACGTGCACGCGAACCGTGTCGCCCGGGCCAAAGTCAGGTAGATCCTGACGCATCTGCTCCTTCTCGAGCTCGCTCATATCCATGGCACGACTCCTTCTGACAGGCCCCGACCGGGCGATCGCCGCGGCGAGGAGGGCAGAGTATACACCGCCGCGGGAGCGCCGCCAAGCTCTCGCGCCGGCCTTGTCGCGCCGGCCTCCCGGGCGAGCTCCTCCGGCACGCCTGCGCGCCGCGAACTGGGGCTACTCCTCCTCGCGCCCGCGCCCCGCCCCGTCGCCGCCGCCGAGGAGGTCAGGTCGCCACCGCCGCGTCCGGTCGAGCGCCTGCTCGCGCCGCCAGCGCCGCACGGCGGCGTGGTCGCCGGAAAGCAAGACCTCGGGCACGGTGAGCCCCTCGACGTCGCGCGGCCGCGTGTACACCGGGTAGTCGAGCAGCCCCGAGGTAAACGAGTCCTCCGCCACTGACTCGGGATCACCGACCACCCCCGGGAGGTGGCGCGACACCGCCTCAAGAATCACCAGCGCCGCCAGCTCTCCCCCGGCCAGGATATAATCGCCGATGGAAATCACGTCTGCCGGCAAGCGTTCGAACACCCTCTCATCGAACCCTTCGTACCGCCCGCACACGATCACCAGCCCCCCGCCGAAGGCCAGTTCGCGGGCGACGCCATCGTCGAAACGGCGGCCGCGGGGATCGGGGATCACCAGGCGGGCCGTGTTGCCGCTCGCCGCCATCACCTCGCGGGCAGCCCGGAGCACCACCGGCGCCATCAGCACCATACCCGCCCCGCCGCCGAACGGCGCGTCATCCACTTGCCCGTAACGGTTGACCGCCCACCGCCGCAGGTCGAAGACCCGAGCGTCCATCACCCCACTTGTGACCGCCCTGCCCAGCACCCCGACCGCCAGATAGCTCTCCACGGCAGCGGGAAAGAGGGTCAGGACGTCACAGCGCATCGCCGGTAAACAGCCCGCCCGGGGGGTCCAGGTCGATGATCCCGTCGTTGAGGTCGACCCGCACGACAATCGGAGTGCGGAAAGGCACCAGCACCTCTCGTCCTTCGTCCGACTCGACGCGCAGCAGCATGCCGCCGCCCATGTCGAGCAGCTCAACGACCCGACCCAGATCGGCGCCGCCGGGCGCGCGGCAGCGGCATCCGACGAGTTCGTGCTCGTAGTAGTAGTTGTCTGGCAGCGAAGAGCGGGCCTGGGCGGCGAGGAACACCCAGGAGGGGGCAAGCGACTCTGCATCCTCTCGGCGGGTCACGCCGTCGAGGGCGAGAAGCCACGCCCCCTTGTGGTGGCGCACCGCATGCACGGGAAGGAACCGCTCCGGCTGCGCGTCACCGAACCCCACCGTGATGCCTGGGACCATGCGCTCAGGGAAGTCGGTGACGATCTCCACCAACACATCGCCGTGCACCCCGTGCGCGCGCCGGGCACGACCGACGGCGAGCCACTCGTTCTCGCGCGTCACCACCCGCTATTCCAGGATCTCCAGGACGAAGCGCTTGCGCACCTTCATGCCGGCGCCGGCGAGAATCGTGCGCATGGCGCGAGCAGTCTTTCCCTGCTTGCCGATCACCTTGCCCAGATCCTCGGTCGCGACGCGGAGTTCGAGCACGGTCGTCTGCTCGCCCTCGACCTCGCGCACCTGCACCCTGTCCGGTCGATCCACCAGAGCCCTGGCGGTCTCCTCGACGAGCTCCTTGATAGTCACGGCAGCCCTCCCCTTCTAGGTCGCGCGCTTGAGTAGGCTCTTCACGGTGTCCGACAGTTGCGCTCCCTGCGACAGCCAATGGTCGATCCTGTCGCGGTCGAGGCGCACCTCGGAGGGTTGCGTGCGGGGGTTGTAGTAGCCAACCTCCTCCACGACGGCCGAAGTGGGCGGCTTGCGCCCATCCGACACGACGACGCGATAGACCGGGCGACGGTTGGAGCCCATGCGGCGCAGTCGAATCTTGAGCATTCAGACGTTCTCCTTCGCGCGTTCGCGGCGAGCCGCGCATCGAGGCTGCACGCCGCGTGCGATCGCTTCCTCCCGGGGCGGCAGACACCTCCTCCCGCAGCGGGGCAGGTATTGTAGCAAAGGTCGTTCCTACATTCCCAACGAACGCAGCACCCGGCGCGGATCACCGCTGCCGGCGCGCCGGACCAGCTTGCGCATCTCCGCGTACTGGCGCAGCAGGCGATTGACCTCCTCAACCGTCGTGCCCGCCCCGCGGGCGATGCGCCGCCGGTGCGAGCCCTTGATCACCTCGGGGTGGCGCCGCTCCTTCGGCGTCATGGAGCAGATGATCGCCTCGAACCGCTTCAACCGCTTGTCGTCCACCTGCTGCCCCTTGAGCGCCTTGGCACCGGGAATCAGGTCCATGATCTGGCCCATCAACCCCCCCGCTCGGAGCTGCTTGAGCTGCTCCCGCAGATCCTCCAGGTCGAACCCCTCCTTGCGCAACTTGCGCTCCAGCTCCTCTGCCCGCTGCGTATCCACCGTCGCCTGCGCCTTCTCGATCAGAGTCAGCATGTCGCCCATGCCGAGAATGCGCGACGCCATGCGATCGGGGTGAAAGGGCTCCAGGTCGCCCAGCCGTTCTCCCACACCGGCGAAACGCAGCGGCGTGCCGGTCACCGTGACCACCGACAGCGCCGCCCCCCCGCGCGCATCTCCGTCGAGCTTGGTGAGCAGCACGCCGGTGAGCGGCAGGCGCTCCGCGAACGCCTGCGCGGAGCGAACGGCGTCCTGGCCGGTCATGGCGTCGGCCACGAACAGCACCTCGCTGGCCTTGAGGATGCCGTGCAAGATCGTCAGTTCGGACATCAGTTGCTCGTCCACGTGCAGCCGGCCGGCGGTGTCGAACAGGAGCACCTCGAACCCCTTGCGCCGGGCTTCCAAGAGCGCCCCGCGGGCGATCTCCTCAGGGGTTGACCAGGGGCGCGTATCGAGCACCGGCAGCCCCGCCTGGGCCCCCAGTTGCTCGAGCTGTTCTCGCGCCGCCAGGCGCTGGCAGTCGGCCGGCACGAGGAGCACGTGCTTGCGCAGGGTGCCCTTGATGAAGACACCCAGCTTGGCGCACGTCGTCGTCTTCCCCGTGCCCTGCAGACCGACGAGCAGGATCGGTGCCGGAAAGCCCTTGAGTTTGAGCGGCTTCTGCTCTCCGCCGAGGAGGCGCGTAAGCTCATCATGGACGATTTTCACCACCTGGTGCGCCGGACGCAGGGAGCCGAGCACCTCCTCGCCCACGGCCCGCTCGCGCACCCTCTGGGTAAACTCCTTGACCACGGGCAGCGCCACGTCGGCCGCCAGCAGGGCCCGGCGGATCTCTCCCAGCGCCTCGTCGACGTGCGTCTCGGTGAGGTGCCCCTCGCCGCGCAGGGTCTTGAAGACCCTCTGGAACCTTTCGGAAATCGCCTCCAGCATGCCGTCGTCCTTTCTCTCGAGGGATCGGGCTAGACCTCGCGGTAGCGGCGCAGCTGCTCGGCCATGGCAGCCAGACGAGCGGCGCAACGCCCGAGAACCGTCCCCGCAGGGAATCCCCCGGTCTCGTCCCGCTCTCCGGCCGCAACCCCGGTCAGAAGCTCGATCCCGTCGGAGATGTCGGCGACCGCGAAGACGTGGAAGGAGCCTGCTGCGATCGCGTCCACCAGCTCTGGCTCGAGCTGCAGGTCGGCGATGTTGGCCTCGGGGATCACCACCCCCTGGGTGCCGGTGAGACCGCGAGCTCGGCAGAGGCGGAAGAACCCCTCGATCTTCTCGTTCACGCCGCCAATCGCCTGCACCCTTCCCAGTTGGTCCACCGAGCCCGTCACCGCCAGGTCCTGGCGCAGCGGCAAGCCAGAAAGCGCCGAAAGAATCGCGTAGACCTCGGTGGAGGACGCGCTGTCCCCGTCGACTCCGCCGTAGGTCTGCTCGAACGCGATGGACACGCTCATGGAGAGGGGGTGCTCGGTGGCGAACAGCGCCCTGAGGTAGCCGGTGAGGATCAGTACGCCCTTGTCGTGGGTGCGGCCCGAAAGGCGTGCCTCCCTCTCGATGTTGATGATCCCTTCACGGCCCAGCGCCACGCGCGCCGTCACCCTCCCCGGCAGGCCGAAGGCGTGGTACCCGAGGTCGTACACGGCCAGTCCGTTGAGCTCCCCCACCGCGACTCCCTCGCTGGCGACGCGCAGCAAGCCCTCCTGCATCGCCCGGGTGATCTTCTCCTCGGGCAACGAGTTCCGCTCCGCCCGAGAAGTCACTGCGGCGCGCACCTCGCCCCTCGAAATGGTCGCCTTGCCGGCGCGTCGAGCCACCCAGGCGGCCTCGCGCAGAATGTCGGCCACATCCGAGAAGCGGGCCGACAGGCGCCGCTGGTTGCGCGCCAGTCGCACGCCCTCCTCGACCAGTGCCGCCATCCCGTCGCGGTCAAGATGAGGAAGCTCCTCCTCGCGGATGATCCGCGACATGAGCGCCAGGAAATCCCGCACCGAGCCGGCATCCAGCGGCATCTCACTGTCGAAGTCGGAGAGCACCTTGAAGATCTTGCGGAAGTCGTCGTCCACCTCGTGCAGCAGGTCGTACAACCCCCGGTCCCCCATCATCAGGACCTTCACATCCAGATCCACCGGTTCCGGCTGCAGCGCCTGTCCCGCGAGAGTGAAGATGGTCTCGGGGGCGCGCACGGCGACCCTGCGATAGCGCAGGGCTCTCTTGAGGGCGCGCCACGCCCCGGGCTCGGAGACCACGTCGAAGGCGTTGAGGACCAAGAAGCCGCCGTTGGCCCTCAGCACCGAACCGGCGCGGATCTGGGTGTGATCGGCGGAGGAGCGCAGATCCTGACCGAGGCGCGCCTCGATGGTACCGAAAAGGCGGGTAAGCGACGGCTCGGTCTCGATGACCACCGGGCGCCCCTCGGTGGCGGCGCTGTCGACGACAACATTGACCCGGTAGCGGGTGAGCGGATCGGCGAGTCCGTCCTCGCGCTTGGCCGTCAGCAGCTCGAGGTTCTTCATGAGGTCGCCCGCCACCACCTTGAGAAAAGGCACCACCCGCTCGTCTCCCACGGCTGCCGCAATCGCGGCCATCTCCTGCTCCAGCACCGGTTGCACCGTATCCTGGCGCAGCTTCTCCGCCCTCTCCATCATCTCGGCGCGTACCGCCATGACCTGCGCGAAGGCGCGCTGTAGCTCCTCGCTCAGCCGCTCGTGCTCCTTCTCAAGCCCGGCAAGCTGCTGCTTGTCGACCTTGCCGTCGGCGGCGAGGGAGCGGACCTTGTCCATGGTGACCGGACGATCCTCCACCAGAGGCAGGATCTCCGGGCGCGTCACCGAACCCACCTGCACCTGCACCAGGGTGAACCCGTGCGCGCGCACCTCCTCCTCGAAGGCACGAATGAGCTCCTGCTGTCGCACCTTCAAGTCCTCGATCGACAGTCCCAGCCGCCGCTGGTACTCCTCGCTTTCGAAGAGGCCCGGCAGGCTCTCGGCAAGCTGGCCCAGCAGCCGGTCCATCGCCTCCCGCAGCACCGTTCCACCGCCGGCCCGGAGCACCAGGAGCCTGGGACGCTCGGCATGGTCGAAGTTGTACACGTAGATGAGGTCGTCGGGTCTCGGACCGCGGGCGGCGTGGGGCTTGAGATGCAGCTCGATCGCGGTCATCTTTCCCGTGCCGGTCAGCCCGGTCACGAAGACGTTGAACCCCAGCGAGTCGATGGCCAGCCCGAATTCTAAAGCTGTGATGGCCCTTTCCTGGCCAATGATGCCGCCGCAGGGCTCCACGTCCGCCGTTCCATCCGCGGGCAACCAGTCCCGCGGGCACCGCCAGCGCAGCTCGTTCCCCTCCAGCTTCCTGACCATCGTGCCCTCCACCTCAGCGGCCCTAGTTTCCGCCTTCCTCCCGCACCAGAAGTGGCAGAACCGCCACCGCAACCAGGCATGCCAGCACCACCCCCACCGCGGTCATCGCCCCAATGCTGCGCAACCCCGGAAAGTGGGTCGTCACCAGCGATCCAAAACCCACCACCGTGGTCAGCGATGCGAACACCACGGCGCGGGCGGTCTCCGCGACCCGTTCGACGCCACCGCCCTCGCGCACTCGATGGATCATGTGAATCCCGTAGTCCACGCCAATGCCGATGATCATGGTGATCACGAAGACGTTGAGAAAATTGAGAGCCAGGCCCAACAGCGCCATGCCGGCCACCGCCCACAACACACTGAGGACCACCGGCAGGAGACCCAGCACGGCGTCACGAGCCCGCTTCATCTCCCACAGCAGCATGAGGAAGACGACGACCAACCCGAGCAGGCAGGCAATGGCAGCGTCCCGCCACACGATCTGGCGCAGCCGCTGCGACACGACGTTCACACCGGTGAGCATGGCGCCGTCGATTTCCCCGACCAGGGCGGCAAGGCCCGGCGGCGCCTCGCGCCGCCACATGCCCGGCGGCACGAAGACGTTGACCACGGTCACCACCCGATCTTTCTGGTGAAGCAGCGACCTTTCCACGAGCTGTTCCACCGGCGTACCGCGCCAGACCTCCAGCCCCACCTCACCGGTGGGGCGCAGGACTTCGTCCAGCAACCCCAGACCCGTGGCGAACGCCTCCGGCTGCAGGCCGGCCCGGGCCATGGCAGCGATGAAGTCGCCGCGCACCCTCTCCGGGTCGGTGAGGGCGGCATGGTCGGCAACCCAGGCGAGGGTCCTGGCCTGCGTGTCGGCCGGCGGGAACAGATTGGCGAGCGATTCGAAGCCGGAGATCTCGCCGCGCGCGAGAAGCTCCTCCAGACCCTCGGCGAGCCGCTGCACGCGCGCCAATGCCTCCGCCTCGCTCCCCGCCTCGATGCGCACCATCATGGCGTTGAAGGAGATGCCGAAGGCATCGGCGACCATCTGTTGCACCTCCACGCCGCGGTTGGAGGGAGAGCGGAGGTTGCGTACGTCGTCGTCGAACTGCACGCGGCCCACCACGACCAGCGACCCGAGGGTCGCTGCGGCCGCCAGACCCAGTACCACCCGGCGATGCGCGCCACACCAGCGCAGCACCGGAGCGACGTGCAGCCAGCGCGAGAGCTCCGGGGGACGCTGCCCGCGATCGAAGATCGTCACCAGCGCCGGCAGCAGCATGAAGGCGCTGATCGCCATGAGGACAATGCCCGTGCCGGTGAGCAGTCCCAACTCCTTCAGGCCCGCGAATCGGGTCACCAGGAAGGCATAGAACGTTCCGACGCTGGTGACGGCACCCAGCAGCACGGCCGGACCTGAGCGTTCCCCCATCTCGTCCAGCGCCTCGTCCAGCGGCAAGCCTCGGTGGCGCGCCTCCAGGTAGCGCCCGTACATGACGATGGTGAAGTCGATCCCCAGCCCCACCAGCAGCGCCGAGAAGCTGGACGTCGCCGAATTGAGCCGGCCAAGCGCCAACGCCGTGAACACGAACGTCAGCGCCAGGCCCACGGCCAGCGGCAGAAAGGCGAAGTGGGCGGCGGCGAAACGTCTGTAGGCCAAAAAGAACAGGAGCATCACCCCGATGATGGAGGTCGTGGAGTTGACGATGATGTCCGAGCGGATGAGGGAGGCGTCCTCCAGGGCAATGCGATGACCACCGCCCAGGTGAACACGGGGAACCCTGTCCGGGTCGATGTCCTCCTCCTCGGCCAACCGTGCGCGGGCACGGGCGATGCGCCCCTCGAGATCCGCGAAGAGAACCGCATCGAAGGCGATGTCCTGGGCCGGCCTGGTGGGTTTGGCGAGGATCAGAACCATCGAGTGGTCGGCCGCGAGGTAGTAGCCGCTGGCAAAGTCGACCTTGAGCGCCGAGGGGGTCCGCGACAACCGGCTCAGCAGCAGCGGCAGCAGCCCGAGTGGGTCGCGGACCATGAACTCCTTGCCCACCAGGCTCAAAGGGGTCTCCAGCGCGGCCCGAATGTCGGCGGCGCGCTCGGCCAGCCCTTCAGGGCGCAACCGCTCGTCAAGCCGCGCCAAGCCGTCCTGGTCGAGAAACAGCACGGCGTGGTGCAACACCGCCTCGGCCAGGCGCGTCGGATCCTCCAGCCGGGATTGCACGTTGCTCAGGTGGGGACTGCCGCGGAACTCCTCGGCCACCAGATCGACGAGCATGAGCGCTCGGTCGAGCTCGCCGTCCCCCTCCACCGGCACGGCGGCGAGCAGCGTATCGAGGGAGCCGAACTCTTCGAAGGTGCGGGTGAAACCCTCGACCACCGGATCGTGCCTGGGTACCAGGCTCATCACATCGGTCTCGAAGGTGATTCGCAGCCCGAGCACGACCCCCAGGGCCACCACCGCGATGCCCACCGCGACCGTCAGGTATGGGCGGCGGTGGCCGACCCGCACCAGCGCCACGGCCAACCTCACGCCGCGCACCGCCCTCACCCGCCGGCCTCGGCGACGCGCCGCCAGAAAGCGCGGAAATAAGTGACCAGCGAGGCCGCAGCGAGAACCACCGCGACCCACAGCGCGATCTTGCCGAGCAGCGCCCAGCGCCCCAGCTGGAAGCTGACGATCAGCAACGGCACACAGATGATCTGCGAGAGGGTCTTCAGCTTGCCCCACCAGGTCGCAGCGATCACCACCCCGTGCTCGTGCGCCACCTGACGCAAGCCCGTGACGGCAAACTCGCGGCCGAGAATGATCACCACCATCCAGGCCGGTGCCAGACCCAGTTCCACCAGGGAAATGAACGCCGCCGAGATGAGCAGCTTGTCGGCGATCGGATCGAGCAACGTACCGACGACCGTCACCGACCCGGTGCGCCGGGCGATGATGCCGTCGAACAGGTCTGTGAGGGCGGCGAGCAGAAAGATGCCGAGTCCCCAGAACTCACTGCCCGAGAAGCGTGTCAGCAGCACCACCACGAGTAGCGGCACCAGCAAGATGCGAAAGACCGTGAGGGAGTTGGGTAGATTCCACATGTCCGCGACCGAGAGGATTGTAGTCCATCCAGCACGACGCCGGCCGAGCACCCAGCCCCCGCGTCATGGCAGGGCGGGTGCTGCCTGCTCGTGTCGGTGCCACTGCCAGTGTCTGTGTCAGTCGCTCATGACGACTCGTCGTCGCCACAAAGAATGAAAATGGAGCGGGTTTCGAGAGAGGTCGAACTGTGATGGCGTTTGGAACCGATTGAACCGGTGAAGTTTGTAATTATTTTCGGACCAGTGACAGTGTCC
>JBBINC010000052.1:0-2155 GCA_037444085.1 Acidobacteriota bacterium
CACGGGCACGGACACGGACACGGGCACGGACACGGACACGGGCACGGGCACGGGCACGGACACGGGCACGGGCACAGGCACGGGAACGGGCAAGGGGAACGCGAGACGGGACACGCGAGAGGTGAAGCGTTCTCCCGCACCCACGCGGGTCCAGGTCCGAGTCCCGGTGTTGGAGTGCCGTCGCCTGCTCACCTTCTCCTGGCACGCCCCTTGCTCCCTGCACCGTCGTGGCTGCCTGCGCCTCGCCCGCCGAGGTCTCCGCGTCGTGGCTCGACGCCGCCGGCGAGGAGCTGGCCGAGGTGCACCTCTTCTCGCGCCTCGGGGTCGCCGTGCTCTTCAACGTCGAGACCTCCCTGGCCTACGAGGTGACGCCGCTGGTCGCCGCGCTGATCGGCGCGCTGCGGGGGGGCGCCGCAGGGGAGGAGCGCATCGCCGCCGGGTACGAGGGCGGCGAGGTGGCCGCGGCGCTGGCGGCGCTGCGCGAGCAGGGCGTGGTGCGACCGAGGAGCGCCGGCAGGCGGCCGGCGCTCAAACGCCGCGCCGGACTCAGGCACCTGGAGCTGATGGTCACCCACGCCTGCAACCTCCGCTGCCGGTATTGCTACGGCGCCTCCATCGGCGCCGGCTCCCGCCATCTGTACGGCGCCGACGCTGGCGAGATGCCGTGGGAGGTGGCACGCGCCGGGGTCGACTCGCTTGTCGACAGGCGCGGGCGGGCGCGGGAGCTGTCGGTCGTGTTCTTCGGCGGCGAGCCGCTGCTGGCCATGGACCTGATCCGGCGCGTGGCCGCCCACGTTCGCAGCCGCGAGCAGCAGGAGGGCGTCAGCGTCGAGCTGTCGCTGTCCACCAACGGCATCGGGCTTGACGACGAGGCGATCGCGACGCTCGAGGAGTACCGGATCGGCTGTCAGGTGTCGATCGACGGCCCCCCCGCAATCCACAACGCCAACCGGCCCACTCCCGCCGGGGACGGCTCCTACGAACGGGTGATCGCGGGGGTGAGGCGCCTGCTGGCGGCCCGCCCGGGTCGAGTGACGGCGCGAGTCACGGCCTCACACGCCGCCATCGACTTGCCCGGGGTGGTCGACCACCTGCTCTCCCTGGGGTTCTCCTCGGTGCATGTGGAGCCCTGCGAGGGCGGCGATGTGGCCACCGCCGTCACCGGCGCCGACATCGGAGCCATGTGCGCCCACAACGAGGAACTGGCCACGCTGCTGCTCGAGCGGGTGCGCTCCAATCGGGTGTTCGCCTACCACAACCTGGTGCGCTTCATCCGCCACACCCGCGTGGTGCGCCAGCGCCTGGCGCATCACTGCGGCGCCGCCCGCACCATGGCGGCGCTGGCGCGCGACGGCGGCTACTACCCCTGCCACCGCTTCGTCGGCATGCCGGAGTACCGCATGGGCGACGTCTGGCAGGGATTCGACCCGGCGCTGCAGCGGCGCGTCCTGGCGCTGACCGTGGACAACCGCCCCGGCTGCCGGGAGTGCTGGGCGCGCTACCTGTGCGGCGGCGGCTGCTGGAAGCACGCCGCCGACGCCCACGGCTGCCTCGATGAGCCCGACCAGGAGATCTCCTGCCGGCTCATCCGCCATCAGATCGAGTGCGCCCTGGCGGTCAACGGCGCGCTCGCCGTCGACGACGGGGAGATCTTGAGCCGCACCTACCGCGACAACGCCGCACCGTACCTTCTGGAAGATCAGGGAGTCACGTCATGAGACGCCGAGAGCTTCTGACGACGATGGCCAAGGTCGGCGCCGGCACGGCGCTGCTCGGATCGCCCGCGGCTGCCGCGCCGCTGCGCCGCATCAACACCGTGCTGCTGGGGGAGGAGGGGGCGGCCGCCGCCACTTGTGGCGAGGACCGCTGCACCATCCGCGACGCCTGCACCACCGGCGACGCCGGCCACGTCTGCCGGCAGCGCGACGTCTGCGACGTCGACGAATCGGGCGACTGCACCCGCGACGAGTGCGTCACCGACGTGTCGAAGGCCTGCACCGACGACCTCTGCGAGAGCGACTCGTCGGGCGAGTGCACCGGCGACACCTGCCGCAACGACAGTTCGGGACCGTGTTCGGGCGACGTGTGCACGTCGGACTCCTCGGGCGGCTGCATCACCTCGGACCAGTGCACCGCCGACTCCTCCGGCGCCTGC
>JBBINC010000052.1:2255-19000 GCA_037444085.1 Acidobacteriota bacterium
GGCGCCTGCCTGCCCGGCGACAGTTGCGTCAGCGACAAGTCGGGTGCCTGCCAGGACGACACCTGCGCCTCCGACTCGTCGCACTCGTGCATTCACGACCAGTGCACCGCCGACCCGTCCGGCACCTGCGAGGCAGACGTCTGCGCCGCCGACAAGTCCGGACAGTGCACCGCCGACCGGTGCGCCTCCGACATGTCCGGGCCATGCACGAGGGACTCGTGCGCCGCCGACTCCTCTGGCCACTGCTTCGCCAGCGACGTGTGCGAGAGCGACAAGTCCGCTTCGTGCCAGCGCGACCACTGCGGCGGCGACGCCTCCGGAGCATGCACGGCGATCGACGTGTGCGTCGCCGACAAGTCCCAGGAGTGCGGCACCGACCTGTGCCGGTCCGACAGCTCCCCCGCCTGCGGCAGCGACACCTGCGCCCCCGACCTGGCCGCGGTGCTCACCCGCCGCTCCTTCACCCGCCTGAACCGGGCGCTGCGCTGGCTGTACGAGGTGAGCGCCGCGCTCCTCCTCGCGCTGCTGGCGGCGGCGGCCCACGCCCAGACCGGCAGCGGGCCGTACTGGTGGGCGCAGCCGGTGGTCAACCTGGGCTGCGCCGCCGCGTTCTACCCCCACGCGGTGAGCGCCACCGCCCAGACGGTGAACCCCGGCACCCCCAAGGGCCCGTTCCTCGGCACCGTCGGCGGGGCATTGCGCGCCGACGTGGACGGCAACGGTCTCACCGCCACCGACCCGGAGGTGAAGGATCACAACGGCGACGGCACCCGTACCCTGCCCGCCGGCACCCGCTTCGAGGGCACCCGCACCTACACCACGGTCTGGATCCCCGACGACGTGGCGATTCTCGCCACCGGTTTCCTCAAGCTGACCGCCTCCCAGGACGTCCGCGTGCACGGCGTGCTGCGCCTGCCCGCCGGCGCCGAGGTGGCGGCGGGCGGGGTGGTGGACGTGCGCTCCTCGGCGTGGCTGGCGGACGGCGGCGAGGTGCGCCTCGCCTCGGCGCTGGCAGGCGCCGTGGGCTCGATGTGTGACGGGCTGGAGAGCACCCCGGAGGTATTGGGCCAGGTCACCGACACCGACATGGACGGCATCGCCGATGTGCATGAGAGCACCGGTGACCTGGACGGCGACGGCGTGCCCGACTGGCAGGATCAGGACACCGTGCGCGTCCCCTCGGCCACCGCCGCCGGGCCGGTGTTTCTGGATGTGGCCGAGGGCAACCCGCCGCGGCTGCGCTTTCGCAAGGCCAAGGCGATGCTGGCCACCGACCCGTTTGTGCCGCAGACCAGGAAGCCCACCGGGAACTTCCCGTACGGGGTCGTGGAGGGGGTGGTGACGCTGGCACACAAAGACGAGACCGTGGTGGTGACCATGCGCTTCCCCGCCCCAGTACCCACCACGGCGCAGTACTGGCAGGTCGACAAGCTCGGGTGGTATCAGCTCCCCCTCGGCAGCCACGACGGCGACGCGACGGTCACCGTCGCCCTCACCGACGGCGGCAGCGGCGACACCGACGGGGCGGCGGACGGCGCCATCACCATTCTTGGAGGGCTTCTTCAGGACGGCGTGGCGAGCCTCCCGCCCACCATCGCCGCCAGCACCACCCTGTACAACTTCGGCAAGGTGACGACGGGGAGCGCCGCGGAGGTGGCCATCACGGTGCGCAACCTGGGCGGGGCGGCGCTGGTCATCGGCGAGGTGGCGGCTCTCAACCCGTTGGCGGCCCCCTACTCCCTCCCCGGCGACGCCTGTTCCGGACGGACCCTCGCCCCCGGCGGCCAGTGTCTCCTCACCGCCCGCTTCGCCCCGGCCACGGTGTCCGCCTGGACCGACTCCTTCGACATCCCCTGCAACGATCCGCAGCGACCCCGCCTGTTCATCACCCTGATGGGCAACGCCGGCCTGCCCCCGACGCTGGCCGCGGAGCTGGCCTCCTCGACGCGTGCCCTGGCGGTGGTGCCGGCGGCGGCGCACGTGCTCGGCAAGGCCGGCACCCGCTGGCTCACCGACCTGGTGCTGTTCAACCCCTCCAGCGACCCCGAGAACGCCGCCCTGTACCTCCTCAAGGGCGGGCAAGACAACACCGCGGCAGTGCCGAAGGTGGTGCCCGTCGGCGCCCGTGCCACCCTCCGCGTCGCCGATATCGTCAAGCAGACCTTCGGCGAGTCCTCGGCCAGCGGCGCGCTGGTGATTGCCTGCGACGAGCCGTTGCTGGTCGCCTCCCGCACCTACAACGACGCCGCCAGCGGAACCTACGGCCAGTACATCGAGGGGCTCGGCCCCGCCGCCGCGGTGCGCCAGTGGGAGCCGGCACGGCTGCTGCAGCTCACCCGCACCCCCGACTACCGCACCAACATCGGCTTCGCCAGCCTCACCGCCACCCCCATCACCGTCACCGTCACCCTGCACCGCGGCGATGGCAGCGTCCTCGGCACCCGGACCTATCCCCTCAAGCCATTCGAGTATTTCCAGGAGACCGACATCCTCGGCAAGGTGACCTCCGCCGAGGTCAACGGCGCCTACGCGGTGGTCGCCTCGTCAAGCCCGGAGGCACGCTACTTCACCTACGCATCGGTGGTCGACAACCGCACCGGCGACCCCATCAACGTGGTGCCTCCCCGTCCCGCGCCGTCGCTCCTCTACCTGCCGTCGGCGGCCCGCCTGAGTGGCGCCCAGGGTAGCGTCTGGCGCACCGACCTGCAGGTGCTCAACCCCGGCACCAGGTGCGCCGACTTCACCGTGGAGCTGCTCAAGCGCGACGGCGCCAACCTCGCCCCGCAGCGCTCGAGCCTCTCCCTGGAGGGCGGCCGGAGCGTGCGCTACAACGACGTGCTGCAGTCGCTGTTCGGCTTCTCCGGCGCGGCCACGCTGCGCATCGACTGCCCCGACGGGCGCCTGCTGGCCAGCTCCCGTACCTACAACTTCAAGACCACCGGGACCTTCGGCCAGTTCATTCCTGCCTCCCCGATCCTCGACCCGATCCCCTGGGAGACGCAGGCAGCGATGCTCGCCGAACCCAACGCCCGGGCCGCCGGCCTCGACGCCGGCATCGGCTGGGGACAGGTGGCCTACCTGATCGGGCTCTCACAATCGGCCTCCGACACGAGGGGATTCCGCACCAACCTGGGCCTGGTCAGCGCCAGCAAGGACGGGCAAATCGTCCGGGTGGATCTGTACCGCCAGGACGGCACGGTGCTGGGAAGCGTCACGGCCACCCTGCGGCCCTTCGAGTCCAGACAGCTCGACAAGGTGTTCCGCACCGTCACCACGCAGGAACTCGACGGCGGTTTCATCGTCGTCCGCACCGAAACTCCCGGAACCTCCCTGGTGGCCTACGCCTCGGTGGTGGACAACGCCTCCAACGACCCCATCTACGTGCCGGCACGCCTGGCGCCAGAGTCGATCCTCGATCCGGAGTGGTGATGGCGCCCGGCCGCGCTGACCGCGTTAGCCGCGTGGCGGCCGACGGGGAGCCGCCACGGCGGCCGTACCTGTTGCTGGCCGGGATCGAACCACCCCTGGCGAGAACCCTGGCGATTCTGCTCGAGGACGACGGCGGCTGGCCGGTTGTGGTGGCCGCCAGCGCGAATCAGGCGCAGGAGATGCTCGCCGGCGAGAATCCGCCCGCCGTGGTGATCACCGAGGATTCCGGCGAGTGGGAAAGGGGGAGTTGCAGATCGAGACAGGAGGGCGCTCCCCTGGTCGTGGTGCTCTCGCTTCACCCACGCCCGCCCGCTTCTCACCCGCCCAGAGAGGGAAAAGCCTTTGCGGTCCTGCCGTTGCCCCTCGACCCGGAGACGCTGGTCGCCACCGTCCGCCACACCCTGCGGGGCGAGCGGCCGGCCCGATGAGACACGCTCACTCCTCACCCCTCGTCCCGGATCCCAGCGGCCGCCACCGCGCCGCTCCTTCCTTTCGCGTCGTGTGGCGCGCGGCTGCGGCTTAGCGAATGGCCGAGGGAGGCGGCACCTCGTCCAGGGGCCAGACCTCCTCGGCGAGCGCCCAGCCGCGCGCCCCGGAGGAGTCCTGGATGCGCAGGTACGGGCCTGAGCGGGTGAGCACGGGCACCACCTCTCCCTCGCGGAGGGTGGCGAGAATGCCCGCGGTGGGCGACGCCGCATCCAGAATCGGCGCCCCGGGGCGCACCACGGCGGCGAGAGGCCGCGCCGCCCACGGCGCAAGGGCCGCCGGAACAGCGAGCACCAGCGCCAGCGCCAGCGCCGTCCACGCCCCCGCCACCGGCCAGCGCGCGGCCGGCAGCAACCAGCGCGCCGCGACGTGCAGCAGCAGGGAGAGCGCGAACAGTGCCACGGTCAGGCTCCCCGCCCGGAAGCGGTGGGCGTGGTGCGCCAGCTCAGCCAGCGGCTGGGGTGAGGTTTCCGCAGGACTGAGGTTGGCGAGCTGGCGCAGCCGGTGAAGTTCCCGCGCCACGCTGCCGTCCCCCGGATCGAGCTGGCGGCAGCGCAACAGCGCCCATACCGCCTCCCCCAGGTGGCCTCGCGCCGCCGCCGCCTGCGCCCAGTTCCAGTACAGCGAAGGGCTGGCCACGCCCGTCGACGCCAGCTCCCGAAAGAGGCGGACTCCAGCCGGCGCGTCGCCGCTGCGCACGGCGCTGGTCGCCGCACGAAAACGCTCCTCCGCGGTTTCGGCCGGCGCCGACGTGGCTGCCACGGCAGCAATAAGGGCAACGGCGAGCCGCCTCACGCCCCCCTCCGGATCAACCCTGCGGCCCGCTCAACCAGCTCCTCGATCTTGTCACGATACTCGCCGAGCTGCGGAGCGTAGCGCACGAAGCGCGCTTCGCGCAGCACCTCCCGCGCCTGCCGGAGAATCTCCTCCGCACCTTCTCCGGCCCCTTCAAGATCGCCGAAGGTCTCGGTCAGCGCCTTCTCAATGAGCGCCGCGGCGCTCTCCTTGGACAGCCCCGACTCGCGGGCGCGGCGCAGGTCGGCCAGGATGGCGCGGGTACTGCGGCGCCGCTGGCTGCCCCTGACCGCACCGCGACGCCGCGCTAGCAGCGGCGCCGCCAGCGCGAGGGCGTGGCCGAGCAGCGAAAGCGCCGCCACCGCGACAACGACCTGTGGGCTCGGCTCGCTGGGCACATCCGATCCCTGCAGGTCGGCGCGCAGCGCCAGCCCGGCCGGCGCTGGCGCGACGCCGGGGCGGCGGGCTTCCATGATGGCCGCCGGGGCGCGTACGGCCAAGGGAACAGGGGCCGCTTCGGCGAGTCGCACCTGCCGCACCACGGGGTCGAAGAAGGGGAAGGCAAGCGCCGGGATTTCCAGTGTGCCGGCGGTCTCGGGCACGACCACGAACTCCCAGATGCGCTCTCCCGACACGCCGTCAGGGGTGACGCGCAGGTCGTCGGTGACCCGCGGCGGGTACACCTTGGCGCCCGCCACCTCGAGCTTGGGGGCGCGGTCCACCCACTTCAGGTTGCCCTTTCCTTCCACCTTGAAGCGCACCTGCACCGCCTCGCCAAGCGGCACTTCGCGTCGATCGACGCTGGTCGCGGCGCGAAACGAGCCCACCGCCCCGCCATACTCCGCGTCGCTCGCCGGGATGGACAGGACGGTGATGGGCAGCGGCTCGGTGGCGCGGGTGACCGTGCTCGCGCCCGAGGGCCCGGGGTCGGTGAAGAACCCGACGCGGCGGGGCAACGCCAGGCGGAAGGAGAGCGCGGGCACGGTGAGGTCGCCGGCACGGGTGGGGTAGAGAAGCCTGCGCAACACCCCAAAGCGCTGAAACGACTCGCCCGCCCGCGTCACGGTCTCGCCGGGGGGAGCCTCCGCGCGGGGCAGCTCTTCCACCCAGAACCCCGAGAACGAGGGAGACTCGGCCAAGTCGAGACCGCTCACCGCCGTCTGGGTGAGAAGGTAAAAGGTCACCAGCACCGGCTCGCCGACGAACACCTGCCGGCGGGAAGCCTCGGCCTCCATGAGCACCTTGGCGGGGGACGCCGGGGCGGTCCGGCGTCCGAAGAACCCCTCGAAGGGATCGCGCCGCAGCATCTCCTCGAAGGGGTCGGCCGGGGGGGGACGGCGCGGCAGCACGCTACCCTCCACCACCTCGATGGTGATCTCCTGGGTGCGGCGCTCGCCGTCCGCCAGCTCGACGCTGACCGCTCCGATCCTCGCCTGGCCGATGGCCGTAGGTCGGAGAACGAAGATGTACGAGCGACTCTGGGAAACGGCGCCGTTGACGAACGACACCTGCGTGGATACCGAGGGCCCCGCCACCACTTCCAGGCCGGTGAGCGCCGGCATGGCGATCTCTCGCCGGGGCGCCGCATCGGCAAGGGTGATGGTGAGCTGCACTTGATCCTCGAGGCCGATGCGGGCCGCGTTCACCCGCGCCTCGAAGGTCGTCGCGGCGGCGGACACGGCGGCCGCCAGTCCGAGCAGCGCGACCGCGCTCAGTCGACGCCATGGCA
Source organism: Acidobacteriota bacterium (assembly GCA_037444085.1). Classification (GTDB taxonomy): domain Bacteria; phylum Acidobacteriota; class Thermoanaerobaculia; order Thermoanaerobaculales; family Thermoanaerobaculaceae; genus CALEVZ01. The sequence continues at coordinate 8,695 of JBBINC010000052.1, forward strand.
GGGCCACCCGCGTGCTCACCAGTCTCGCCCCTCCCGCTTGCCGTCCCGCCCCTGCGCCAGCAGGCGTTTCTGCTCAGCCTTCTCGTTCTGCTGCAGGGCGTCGAGAAGCTGCATGGCGCGCTCCTTGGGCATTCCCACTTCACGCTCGAAGCGCTGCTGCTCCCTCTCTTCCGGCGTCTGCGGGCGCTGCTGCGGGGGCTGGTCCGCCCCCTGCGAGGGCTGCGGCTGCTCAGAGCGCTTCTCGTCCTGCTGGCGCCGTGGCTGCTGCGACGCGTCCGGTTGCTGCTGCGGTTGCTGCTGTTGCTTCAGTCGCCGCAGCGCCAGCTCCAGGTTGCGCCGCGTATCTTCATCCCCGGGAGCCAGTTGCAAGGCGCTGCGGTACGCCTCGACGGCGCCCGCGAAATCCTGCTTGGCGAACAGCGCGTTGCCCAGGTTGTAGCGAGCCGCCGCCGCCAAAGGCGAGGCGGTCTTCCCGCCGAGCGTTGAGAGCAGCGGGATCGCCTCGTCCACCTGCCCCGAGGCCACCAGAGCATCGGCCAGGTTGAAGAGCGCCCGCTCGTCGTCCGGGCGCAACGTGGCGGCGTCCCCGAAACGCTCGAGGGCTTTGGGATAATCGCCCTGCCGCCACGCCTGGCGGCCCGCACGGGTGTCGCGCTGGGGCTTGAGGGTGATCTCGCCGAACACATCGGAGGCGCCCGCTGGCGTGGACGCCAGTGCCACGGTCATGGCCGTGGCGATCACCCCGGTGCGCCGGCGCCGCGGCGGTGGCAGCAGCAGCCCCGCCGTGAGCGCGAGCACGGCGAAGCCCAGCGGCCACTGATAGCGTTCCTTGGGCCGGTAGGAGTACTCCTGGGCGAGGGATTTCTGCTCCATGCCCCGCACCGCGGCGGCGATCGACCACATCCCGGCGCTCGCCGGGGTGGCACGCACGTACTGCCCCCCCGTCTCCCGCGCCAGGCGCTGCAGCACGGCTTCGTGCAGGCGCGACACCACCGCCGTGCCGTCCCGGTCCTGCTTGAAACCCGCCCGGCGGCCCTCGCCGTCGAAGTGGGGGACAGGCGCGCCATCGGCGGTTCCGACCCCGACGGCGTGCACGACCACGCCCTTGGCCCGGGCGGCGCGCAGCCCCCGCTCCACGCTGTTCTCCAGATCCTCCCCATCGGAAACCAGAACGATGACCTTTTGGGCCCGCCGCTCATCCACGAACAGCGAGAGCGCCGCCTCGATGCCTGCGCCCAGGGAGGTTCCAGGGGTCGGTAGGATGCCCGGCTCCATGGTCTCCAGGAACAGCCCCACCGCGCCGACGTCCAGGGTCAGCGGCACCAGTGGATACGCTTCCCTTTCCAGCGCCACGAGGCCCACGCGGTCGCCCTCCAGCAGGTCGAGCAGGGAAGCGAGCGCCGCGCGGGCGAGGAAGAAGCGATTCGGCTGGACATCCTCGGCGGCCATGGAGCCGGACGTATCCACGGTGAAGACCACGTCCACCCCCTCGCGCTCCACCTTCTCCCGCACCACGCCCCAGCGCGGCCCGGCGAGAGCCAGCGCCAGCCCTGCCACCCCCACCGACACGAGCCCCAGGCGGATCCAGCGCCACCCTTCGGCGGGCCGCTGGACGACCCTGGGCCACAGGACACGGGCAACCATCCGGGCAGTGCGCGTCCGGTCGCGGCGCACGCACCACGCCTCGACCGCCAGCAGCGCCGGGATGGCGGCCAGGGCGACAAGCCAGAGCGGTGTGGAGAGCTCCATCGTCAGCCCCCTACACCGGCGCCACGCGCAGCCCCGCCGCCCAGCAAAGTGCGCCGGCGGCCAACAGCGCTGCCCCGGCCAGCAGGAAGGGGCGGTAGAGCTCGCGGTAGCGGCGGTAAATGAACACCTTCATCTCGGACTTCTCCAGCTGGTCGATGCGGGCGAAGATGCGGCGCAGCGACTCGGCGTCCTCGGCGCGGAAGAACTCGCCCTCGGTTCGCCGGGCAACGCGCTCCAGCAGCGCCTCGTTCACCTCGGCATCGGCCATCACGGTTCGGGTGACGACCCGTCCGGTGAACGGGTCCTGCACCGGAACCGGGATGGGCACTCGCCCTCCCCGGCCGACCGCCACCGCGTACACCTTCACTCCCATGGCGCTGGCGATGTCGGCGGCGGTCTCGGGATCGATCTCGCCAGCGTTGTTGACCCCGTCGGTGACCAGCACGATGATGCGGCTGGCCGCCTTGGAATGCCGCAGCCGATTGAGGGCGGTGGCGAGCCCGGAGCCGATGGCCGTGCCGTCGGGAAGTTGTCCCAGGCTCACGTCCTCCAGCTGCCGCAGCAGCAGGCCGGTGTCGGTGGTGGGCGGCGCCTTGGTCAGGCTCTTGCCGGCGAACACCACCAGCCCTACGCGGTCGTGGGTACGCTGCCGCACGAACGAGGACACCACGTCCTTGGCCACCGCCAGGCGGTTGGCGGGGCGGAAATCCTCGGCCGCCATGGAGCCCGAGATGTCCAGCGCCACCACGATGTCCACCCCGTGGGTGGTGACGTCGCGGCGCTCGGAGCCATGCTGCGGGCGGGCCAGCGCCACCGCCGCCGCCACCAACCCCAGCGCGGCCAACACCACCGGCAGGTGCCGCACCCGCACCCGCCACCCCCCGACCAGACGAGGGCTCACGCGGCTTAAACCCGGGAACGTCACCGAGCGGTTTCGCCGTTCCCGAAGCCACGCCGCCGCCACCACCGCCGGCCCGGCGAGCACCGCCAGCAGCCACAGCGGCTCGGCGAAACGAAGGCCGGCGAGCAGATCACTCATGCCGTGCGCTCCAGCGGTTGGGCGGAGGGTGGGGCCGCGTGCAGGCGTTCCAACTCCTCCACCAGTTCCAGCACCTGCTGCCAATGCCGGCGCGCCCTTCCTTCGTCCCCCTGGCCGCCGGCGAACTTCACGTAGTCGGCCGTGCCGGTAAGATCCCGCACCGCCGCCGCCATCCGCCGCGCCAGGGGATGGTCGCGCAGGAAGGCGGCGGTCTCCGCCGAGGTCATCTCCAACACCGGAGCCTTGAGGCGTCGCTCCAGGTAACGCTTGGCGATGACCGCCAGCTCGATGTAGAAGGTGCGCAGTTCACCGCGCCCGGCAAGCCCCGCCTCGTCCAGCCGGCGCAGCGCCGCCAGCGCTTCCTCAGCCGGCGCTACCTCCGGCGGCGGGGGTGGCAAGGCCGTGCCCGCCCTCCTCCTGCGCCGCCACCACCACGCCAGCGCGCCTCCGAGCCCGACCAGCGACAGGCCGAGGGCGATCCAGAACGCCGCCCCCGCGGGTAGAGCCACGGGCGGACGCAGGGCGGCCAATCGCTGCTCCTCCGGATCCTCCGGTAGCAGCGACGCGACCGTGACCGCCACCGGCTCGCTCGTCGCCTCCCCGCGCGTGCCGTCCGGGAGCCGGTAGCTCGCGGTGATTGGCGGGATCGCCACCTCATCCAAGGCGAACACCGCCGCCTGGTAGAGGGCACCTGCCTCAGCTGCCCGGTCCTCGACCGCCTTCAAGATCACCTCGTCGGTCGCCACCTCGGCCGGGAAGCTCCAGCTCGTTCCAGCGGGGGCCTCGGCCCGCACCGTGACGATGAACGGCTCGCCCACCGTCACCGTGGTCGCCGACGGCACCACCGAGAGACGCGGCGGAACCTCCGCGGCCGCTGCCGAGGGCCCCCCGGCGGCGGCCGCCAGTACCACCACGAGCGCCAACCCGAGCGTCATCGGCGCCGCTCCCGGGCGGCGAAGAACGCCGACAAGGGACGCTCGTAGGACTCTGCCGTGGACAGCGATAGCGCGTCAACTCCGGCGCGTCGTAGCGCCTCCCGCGCCGACTGCAGCGACGCCGTGGCGAGCCTCGCGCGCACCCACGGGTCGGAGGTGTCCACCACCCGCACCTCGCCGGTCTCCGGGTCGGCAAGCGTCACCATGCCGGCATCCGGCATCTCCACCTCGCGGGGATCCCACAGGTGCAGCGCGATGACGTCGTGGCGCCGCCGCAGAAGACCGAGAGTGCGTTGCTGGTCGCCGTCCTCGAAGTCCGAGATCACCGCCACAATGCCGCGCCGCTTCATGACCCGGGAGGCAAACCGCACCGCACCGCCGATGTCGGTGCCCCGCCCATCGGGCTGCAGCGCCAGCAGATCGTGCACGATGCGCAGGGCGTGGTCCTGCCCGCGGGCGGGGGCCACATGGCGCTCGACCCGATCGGTGAACAGCACCGCCCCCACCCGGTCGTGGTTGGCCACCGCCGAGAACGCCAGCACCGCGGCCAGTTCCGCCGCCAGGTCGCGCTTGAGCAGGTAGCCAGAGCCGAAGCGCTGAGACCCCGAGAGGTCCACCAGCAACATCAGGGTGAGGTCCCGTTCCTCCACGTAACGCTTGACGTACGCCTGCCCCATGCGGGCGGTGACGTTCCAGTCGATGGAGCGCACGTCGTCGCCCGGCTGGTACTCCCGCACCTCGGCGAACTCCATGCCCCGCCCCTTGAACACGGCGCTGTAGGCGCCGACGATCCCCGACTCGAGGATGACGCGGGTGCGCAGCCGGATACGCCGGACCTTGGCGATGGTTTCCCGATCAAGCACGAGCCAGAATCCTCACGGCACCTCGACGCGCTCCAGCAGCCGGTCGATGAGCTCGTCGGTGGTGACGTTCTCGGCTTCCGCCTCGTAGGTCAGGATGATGCGGTGGCGCAGCACGTCGTGGGCAATCTCCTTGACGTCCTCGGGGATGACGAAGCCGCGCCCGGCCAGGAACGCCACCGCCCGCGCCGCGTGGGAAAACGCCAGCGTGGCGCGTGGCGACGCCCCGAAGGCGACGAGGTGCACCGCCTCGGCCAGGCCGACACTGGCGGGCGCGCGGGTGGCGCGCACCAGCGCCACCATGTAGTCGCGGATGCGCTCGTCCAGGTGAATCGCCAGCGTGCGCTGCTGCAAACGCAGCACCCCAGCACGCTGCAGCACCCGAGCCACCGCCGGGACGTGGCCGGCGAGCATCCGGTCCAGAATCCCCCGCTCCTCGACCGCTGTGGGGTAGTTGACCCTGGCCTTGAGGAGGAAGCGGTCCACTTGCGCCTCGGGGAGCGGGTAGGTCCCCTCCTGCTCGATGGGATTCTGGGTGGCGAACACCAGGAACGGCTCGGGCAACGGGTAGGTCGCGTCGCCCAGCGTCACCTGCCGCTCCTGCATCGCCTCCAGCAGCGCCGACTGCACCTTGGCCGGAGCACGGTTGATCTCGTCGGCGAGCAGCAAGCTGGTGAACACCGGCCCCCTGCGGGCGACAAACTCGCCGGTCTTCTGCTGGTACACCATGGTACCCACCAGGTCGGCCGGCAGGAGGTCGGGGGTGAACTGGATGCGGGCGAAGGAAAGCTCCAGCACTTCGCCCAGAGTCTTCACCGCCAGCGTCTTGGCCAGACCAGGCACCCCCTCGACGAGAAGGTGCCCGCGACACAGCAGCGCCGCCAGCAGGCGATCGAGTAGTGCGCCCTGCCCGACGATCACCTTGCGGATTTCCTTCAGCGCCGCCTGAAGCTCGAGCGCCTCCTCCCGCACCGTCTCGTTCAACGCCTTGAGGTCCACCTGGGCATCGGTCACCATCGCGCCTCCTCGCACACCTCGCCCGCGCCGGCGCACGGGCGAACCCTGGCGAATGCAACGCGCATGCCCGGGCAGGCGGCTGCCCTGCCGAGGCCGGCGCGTCGAAATGGCTTTCCTTGAACATAACCGGCGCGCCCGCGGCCGCGGCGCTCCAGCGCACCTCCACCGAACGGGTGTAGCGCCGGGGCATGGCGCTGGGGTATACTGGGAAATGCGACCACGACTCACATCCGTATTGGACTGTGCTTCCCCGGAGCGGGAGAGCGTGGTGGCGATGGAGGCGAACTTGAACAGACCGACCCGTCCCGTGGGGCGGGTGGCAAGGAGGATGTCAGACATGAAGACACGAACGCGTACCGCGCTTCCGCTGGGGCTCATGGTGTACGTGCTGGCCGGGGGTGCAGCATACGCCCAGATGCCGGCGTGGGAGGCGGCCTCGTATCAGCCGCCGGTACTTTCCAACTCGCAGGCCCCCCGTAAGAGTGCGGCGCCGGCCTATCCGAACCTGTCCGCCGGGCTCAACCGCGTGCTGGAGAGCCGAGACGAACTCACGGCCGCGGCGGCGTCCGGCTTCGAGGTGGCCGGCGGGCGCATTCAGGTGCACATCGAGACCACCAGGGAAGCCGTCCCGGCTCTGGTGGCATGGCTGGAGCGCGACGGCGCCGACCGCGTCTCCTCCGCCTATCACCTCGTGCAGGCGCACGTCGAGCCGGGCACCCTGCGCGCCCTGGCCACCCACCCCGACGTCATCGCCGTGCGCAAGCCGTACTACTACCAGCCCAGCCCTGAGGAGAAGGAGATGCGGGCGCGGGCGATGGCCGGCTCGATGGTCACCGAGGCGCTCGCTACCATGAACGTGCCCAACTGGCACAGCGCCGGCATCCGCGGCCAGGGCGTCAAGGTGGGGGTCATCGACGGCGGGTTCACCAACTACACCAGCTACCTGGGCAGCGATCTGCCGTCCGCCTCCAAGGTGTTCGTGTGGTCCCCGGGGACCGGCAACATGAACAACTCCGAGCATGGGCTGATGTGCGCCGAGATCGTCACCGACATTGCCCCCGACATGGCCGGGTTATACCTCGCCGCCATCAACACGGAGGTGGACATCGTCAACGCCACCCAGTGGATGCAGAGCCAGGGCGTGAAGGTGATCACCATGTCGCTGGGGTGGCTGTCTTGGGGCCCCGGCGATGGCACCGGCATCCTCGCGGACAACATCAACTCCTTTGTCAGCGCGGGGGGATTCTGGTCCAACTCGGCGGGCAACTCGCGCCTCGCCCACTGGCAGGGGAATCTGAACGTCGTCTCCGCTGGCGGCAAGCAGTGGGCGGATTTCGGCGGGGGAAGGATCGTCAACCCCGTGATGAAGGGTGACCTCAGTGACTGCCTGGTGATCCCCTCCGGCGTGGGAATCAGCGCGTCGCTGATCTGGAACCAGTGGAACGCGCCCACCACTGATCTCGACTTCTACATTGTCAAGCTGAATACGAGTGATGGCCTCTGGTACGAGTTGGGAAGGTCGGACAACGACCAGAACGGGCAGTCTGGCCAGAAACCCGTCGAGGAGGACTTCAGCAACCGGGTGACCGATACCGAGACGTGCTACGGCTTCATGATCCAGTATTGGTCCGGGCCCACCAACGTGCAGATGGAGTTCTTCAATCGCCTCGACTCGTTTCCCTTGCTCGTCAATATCCAGGAGGGCTCGATTACCCCGCCCGGGGACACCGCCACAGCCATGGCGGCCGCCGCTCTCAACGTCAACTCCCTCGCCCTCAAGGCGTACAGCTCCAAAGGCCCGAGCAACGGTCCGGGCGGCGCCCTCACCGGCGGCTACACCAAGCCGGACCTGTCCGCCTTCGCCGACGTCTCGTGCCACGCCTACGGCGCCGGCCAGTGCGGCGGCACGTCGTCGGCGGCGCCGCACATCGGCGGCGCGGCGGCGCTGGTGCGCTCGGGCTACCCGTCCTACACGGGCACCCAGACCCGCACCTACCTCGAGACCAACGCGGTGGACATGGGACCGTCGGGCAAGGACAACGACTACGGCACTGGCCGCCTGCGCCTGGGCACGCCGCCAAGCTCATCGTGCGACACCCCCGGAGTACCCGCCAACTTCAAATCCAACAAAAGCAGCGTGGCGTCGGGGGAGACCTTCCAGCTGTCGTGGAACGCCGCATCTCTGGCCGACTCGTACGAGGTCCAGTACGCCAATAACCCGTCGTTCTCCAGCCCGCAGTCCAGCACTGTCACGGGGACCACGGCCGACGCCTCGGTGACCACCGCGACCACCATCACTGCCTACTTCCGGGTCCGCTCCAAGCGCAACTGCGGCTCGATGTCCAACTGGTCCACCACGGTCACCGTCACCGTCACCGGCGGCGGGGGCGGCGGCGGGTACACCTACTGGATTCCGGTGGTGGCCAACCTGTCCGGGTCCGGAGGCAGCAAGTTCTACTCCGACTTGGGTCTGCTCAACCGCGGCGGCGGTTCCGCCAGCGTCGAGCTGACCTACTACGGCAGCGGCGGTTCCATTCAGGGCACGCGCAGCGAAACCGTCGCCGCCAACCGCCAGCGCATCCTCACCAACATTCTGGGCATCATGGGCAAGACCGGCAAGGGCGCCATGAAGGTGTCCTCCAACCAGCCGCTCACCGTCACTTCTCGTACCTACAACCAGGCAACTTCCGGGACGTTCGGCCAGTACTACGACTCGTACGTCTCTTCCCAGGCGCTCTCCACGGGACAGTCCATGGTGCTCGCCCACCTCACCCAGAACTCCAAGTACCGTGCCAACATCGGTGTGCTCAACGTGGGCACCGGCTCGGTCACGGTGCGATTCACCCTCTACTCCGGCTCCACCCAGGTGGGCTCGCCGTTCACCATGACCGTGGCGGCCGGCGAATACAAGCAGGAGGACCGGGTGTTCGAGACCAAGGCCGGGCAGAGCAACGTGGCGGAGGGATGGGCCAAGGTGGAGGTCATCTCGGGCTCCGGGGCGATTCCCATGGCCTCGGTGCTGGACCAGGTCACCAGCGATCCCACGACCATTCCGGGCAAGTCATAGCCCGCATCAGCACGTCACCCACGGGGCCGGGGGGGATCACCCCCGGCCCCGGGTCGCTTCTCGGCCAAAAACCTCTCCTGCCGCGCGGGTTGCTCGCAGGTGAAAAACTCGCTCTGGCGCATGGTGATGCGAAAGCGCCTCTTGATGAACAGCATGCCCCCCTCGCCCTCGGCCACCATCTCCCGCCCTTCCCAGCCGCCGTCGGCACCGAGCAGGGGGCCACTCCGCTTCGGCCAGACTCGCTACGCTCGCCTGGCCTCCGCTCCGTGGCCCCCTGCTTGGGAAACAACAAGAAAGGAGAAGACACGACGAACGACTCTCTCAGCCAAACGACACCCCTGCGAGACATCGTGCGGGAAACTGGGTATCCCCTAACTGCGGCAATCTGGGTGTCCCTTGACACCCGGTGCCCTTCGTCGACGGCGAGGCCGCGGCACTGGTGTTTCGGCACAAGGTGTTTCGCCTCCTGCAGAGGGAGGGGTTGCTGTCGCAGGAGCGCAGTCGCCTGCTGCTGTCGTGGCGCCACTCGGGCTTTTCGGTCCACACCTCGGTTACGGTCCCACCCGATGACCGCGACGGGCTCGAGCGGCTTGCTCGCTACCTGCTCCGGCCGCCGGTGAGCCTCGATCGCCTGCGTGTGGGCGAGGACGCGGGGACACTGGCGTACGCGGGGCGCAGGGGCTCCATCGGCAGCGGCACGGGCGACGAGATTGCGCGGGACCCCCTGGACTTCCTGGCCCGAGTCGTCATGCACATCCCCGCGCCGCGCCGGCATGTCATCCGGTACTACGGAGCGTACTCCAGCGTCGTGCGAGCACGGCGGGCGCGACAGGCGGCGGCAACCGCCGACGGTGGGGCTGCCCCAGCGCGCAGCCCGCCCGGCGCCGATCCTCACCTCACCCCAGCGCACGCTCACCGCCGCGTGACTGCCAACCACTCGTGCGGCGCACGACGCGAGGCACGAGCCCGGCGCAGCCCTGCCCACCACCCCCGCCACCCGGGGCTCCGCCGGGCTCGTGCCTGTCCAACAGCGTCCGCACGCGCTCAGATGGCCTCTCACCGCCACGATCCACGCTCAGATCCCCGCAATCCGCACCTCACCGACACCTTGACCCCACCTCCCTCGACCCCTACCATGCTCCCAAGTTCGCCAGTTTGGCTCCGAAGTTCATTATTTTCAGTGAAGGCATGCATCAACGCGCCACTACGGAGCGATCGCCAGCAACCGTGGTGTCGGCACCTCCACCCCGATGGTGGCAAACAGCGCCCGCTGCTCGGCGCCCATGCCCGTCAGCCCCTTCAGTTCCTTCCCTGAGGCCAAGCGGACCCGGTGCTGCTGAATCCCTTTGAGCCTGCACAGCAGCGCTTGAGGCGACAGCGGTGAGTTGGCCTGACGCAGTCGCAAGCGCAGCACTCGGTGGATCACCAGCGGTTGAGGAAGCAGATCAGCGTGTGCGCGCGGATGCGGTCCGGCAACCGGTGGTGGACGGGCGCAATCTCCAACGACGACTTCAGCACGCGAAACCCCCGCTCGATATCCCCCAGCTCCTTGTACCGCGCCACCAGCTCGGCCGGGGTGAGCGACGTGGTGTTGCTGATCAACACCAGCAGACCGTCAAGCGCCAGCTCGCGCTTCAAC